>CAZVHW010000007.1:0-2478 GCA_964626835.1 uncultured Enterobacterales bacterium | reverse complement strand
CTGTGCGTCACCGCCCTGGCAGGGCCCCTCGGGGTGGGGGGGGGGGGGCAACGGGGGGGGGCGGATCGGAGCGCTACACCCCACCCACCCACCGCACCCCATGCCCCTCCCTGACATCTGGCGGCTGCCACCGACCGATCATGCGCTCCAGAACCTCGTCCGGGATCGGGTCGTCACGGCCGGCGTTCCGCTCACGCAGCACCTGCTCGGGCGCCTCGACATGCACCACGTGCACCTCGGCCTCGTAGTCCAGGAACAGCCCGATCAGCGCCTGGCGTCTACCACGATCCAGGTTCGTGGCATCCCAGACGAAGTCGCGCTTGGCTCGCAGGTGTTTCCGTGCCCGCTCCTTGGCGATCTGGGCAACGCGCCCCTGGTCGTCGGTGGGACGAACGCGCAGTTCGACTATCAGGGCGTCCATGGACACTACCGGTAGCTGGGGGAGGTGCTCGCGCACCCAGTGGGTCTTGCCGCTGGCGGGCAGCCCGCAGGCGAGGGTCACCGTGCAGCGTGGCTCGAAGTGGGGCTCGTAGAACGGGTTGCGGTCGTTCTTGCGGAAGTACGCCACCCGTGCGTGGGCCGAGGGGAAGGGGAACGGGACGTCGAGGCAGCCCATCCGGGTCGCCTCGTCCCTGTAGAATTCGATGCGTTCGAGCTGCGCGTCCGTATCAGCGGTGGTCTTGCCCTTGGCATCGCAGCGCGCCAGCAGCGCCAGCCAGCGCAGGGGCACCAGCTGTGAGATCCCCAGCAAGTCGCGCTCGAACCTCTTGGGCTGGCGTTTGTGGGTGGACTTCGCCCAGTAGGGCACGCTGTGATGGCGGACCAAGGCGCAGACGCGCTCCCGGGCTGCAGGATCGATGCCCATTCCCCAGAGCAGGCGGCGGGTCATCCGGGTTCCCGTCTTCGCGTGGCCGACGGAGCTGATGGTTCCGTCCTGCTCGATCTTCGTCGTGGGCGGCTTGCCCAGGTCGTGCAGCAGGCCTGCGGCGAACAGCTCTGCCCGGGGTTGGGCGGGCAGCGCTCGCCAGGCCGGATCGTCGATCTTGGCCTGGCACACCAGCCGGGTGTGCGTCCAGACGTCCCCCTCGGGGTGGTGGCGCGGGTCCTGGGGGCAGTCGCTCAGGGGCCGCAGCCAGGCAAAGCGGTGTAGCAGGTCGTCCCAGGCCACGGTCCAGCCTGGGGGGTGGGGACAGCCGAGGTCTTCGAGGCTCATGGGGTACTCGTGCATGGTGGGTCAGCCGCGCGAGCGCTTCGGCAGGCTCACGACGCTCAGTGTCCGCACCTGGCGCTCCGCCCACGAGCGCTTGTAGTCCTTGTCCATCCCCAGGTCGTAGCGATCCGCGTCACCGTCCTCGCAGACGCCTCGGAGCAGGTGGTGCTGGCAGAGCGGGCCCAGGGAGAGCTTGGCGTGTGCGGGATCGTAGCTCTGCTGCAGGCCGCGAAGGGTACCGCCGAAGACCCCTCCCAGGCAGTAGGCAACGTCGCGATCCTCCAGCGTGGCGAAGACCAGGCGGAGCCGGCCGGTTCGCTCCAGCCGCGGGAGCATGGCCTCGTAGAAGGCCTTCATGCGGCCGGCTTCGATGCCTACGCCCTGTCGGCCCTTCCAGCTGCTGAGCTCCACCGCTTGGATGCGACCGAACAGCTCGGCGTGATCGCCGCGGCGGTGCAGCTCCAGCTCCACGCCCGCTAGCCTCGAAAGGCGCTCACCGCGACGAAGGGCCTTGCGGCGGCTCCGTGTGCGCCTGGACAGGTAGCCATCCAGGCCGCCCTCGAGGCTGGCCACGTTGCGCAAGGTGGTGGGCTTGCCGCCGATGCGCACGTGGCCAGCCAAGGCGACGGCGAGGGCCCCGTGGAACCCGGCTCCAGGAGGGATGCCGTGGAGCCAGAGGGTGTCCCAGCGGTCGCGATACGACAGCAGGTCGTCGGCGAAGCGGGTGGCGAGCCTGGCCAGGTCGGGACCCACGAAGGGACAGGCGAAACCCCACATGGTCTCCAGCGGACCGAGGACGCGGCCGTGGAGACGGTGCTGGCGCAGCACCAGCGCCACCCAGCCTTCGTCCCAGTGGCGGATCCAGGGTTCGCCGCGGGTGCTGACGGTCCCGTGGGCGGGCAGGATCCAGTGGGAGGCAGAGCAGAACCGATCCGTGTCGCCGCCCGCCAGCACGGCGTCGTCGAAGGCCTGCGAGGCCGCGTCGAGATCGAGGAGGGTCAGCTCGGTCATCGGTCGCCCTGCACGTGCGCCAAGGCGACGACGAAGCGTCGCGCCGTGCGCACGGCACCCTCACCCGCGTCCAGCCGCGGGTGGGCCCCCCGCACGAAGGCGGCCGCGATCTCCACGTAGTAGCGCTGGTGGGGCATGGGGTGGTCTCGTATCATCGTGCCACGGGGAGGTCTGATATCCTCCCTCCCCATGGAACCCCTCGACAAACCCGTTCGCGCCGCCCTCGACGCTCTCCTCGAGCCTGACGAGCTGGTGCG
>CAZVHW010000006.1:18969-39524 GCA_964626835.1 uncultured Enterobacterales bacterium | reverse complement strand
ACGGCGACTGGGACGGCACGGCCCTGCCCGACGCGGGCGCCTACGAGCTGAACCCCGACGAGGACGACGACGGCCACGGCTCCCTCGAGGTGGGCGGAGACGACTGCGACGACGCGGACTCCAGCATCCACCCCGACGCCGAGGACATCTGCGAAGACGGCATCGACCAGGACTGCGACGGCAAGGATGCGCCCTGCATCACCGACACTGGCGACACCGGGCCCGAGCCCCTGGACACGGCCGACAGCACGCCCCCCGACACCGGCGACTCACTGCCGGACTCCCCAGTCGGCGACAGCGACACCGAGCTGCCAGACGACACCGGGGATGGCGATGGCAAGGATGGCTGCCCCGGCTGCACGACCCAGGGCCAGCCGCTGTTCCTGCTCCTGCCCCTGCTGCTCCTACCGGCCGTGTGGCGACGGCGCGAGACGGTCCCATCCCGGGCGGGTGGCGGCACCCCCAGCTGATCCCAGGGATCAGCGTGGAACTCTACCTCACCGGCTCGACCTCGAACCCCGTTCCCGCTCCCGCTCGCATGACAGCGATCCGGGACCCAGGACGGGGACGGGCGGCTACTCCCCCCTGGCGATGGCCGCCTTGCGCGCGGCCAGCTTGATCAGGCCGACGGCCACCAGGCCGCCCACCGCCACCGCGGCCATGCCGGGGCCGCCCGCGGTGGCCCGCTGGATGTCGCCGCCCGCCCGGCGAGCCGCCCACGCCCGTCGTGCCTCGCGCTTGACGGCGTCCAGGCTGGCCTCGCCGGGGTCTGCTGCCAGTCCATAGTGGTCCAGCTTGCCGGGCAGCACGTAGATGCTGTGTAGGCCGCCGAGCTGCTCGAGGCCGTAGAGCGCGACCTGCTCGAAGGAGGTCTTTCGAAGCTGTGCGGCTCGCTCGGTGGCTCTGGCCACCAGCTCTTCCCGGGAACCGTAGCGGAGGGCCTGGGTCGCGCAGGTCGAGACGCAGGCGGGCATCGTACCGTCGGCCACGCGGTCGTAGCAGCCGGTGCACTTGCGAGCCTTTTCGCTGCCTTCATCGACGTGGACCGCGGCAAAGGGGCATGCGGTGGAGCAGGCGTCGCAGCCGATGCAGTGCTCTTCGTCGACCCGGACGGTGCCATGGTCGGTGCGGACCATGGCCTTGTCGGGCTGGACGGGACACACCTCGACACAGCTGGCGTCGGTGCAGTGCATGCAGTGGGCGCGTCGGAAGCGCCACGACAGGCCATGGTCTTCGCACTGCACCTCGTGGAAGCTCACGAGCGTCCAGGTGCTGGCGGACAGGGCCGCGGGGTTCTGGTAGCCGCCGCCCGCGGCGAAGAGCTCGGTCTTCTCGGCGGGGAGCGCGTTGTACCGCTTGCACGCGACCTGGCAGCCGCGGCAGGCGATGCAGAGGGAACCGTCGAAGTAGAAGGCGTTTTCGGCCATGCTACACATCCTTCGCCAGGTCGCAGAGGAAGGCCTTGAACTCCGGGATCATGGAGTTTGGGTCCCCCACTCGGGGGGTGAGGTCGTTGGCGCTGGCACCCTTGGCCAGGCCCCGGTAGCCGAAGTGCCAGACCATCCCGACCTGGTGAACCACCTCGCCTGCGATGTCGAAGGGACGCAGCCGCTCGGTGACCACGGCGGGCATGGTGATCTCGCCGCGCGCGGTCTTCACGCGGACCCCGTCGCCGCTGTCGATGCCCTTTTCGGCGGCCAGCTCTCGAGACAGCTCGACGAAGGGGCCCGGCATCAGCTCGTTCAGCCAGGGCAGGTTCCGGGTCGTCGCGCCGGTCTAGGCGTGCTCCGCGACCCTGAAGGTGGTGGCCACGATGGGGTACTCGGACCGGTCGCCCACCTCGCGTCGCCGCCGGATCTCGATCACCGGGTTGCGCTGCTGGGACGACATGGCGTTGTCCACCGGCGACTCCAGGGGTTCGTAGTGTTCGGGCAGCGGTCCGTCCGCGAGCGTTGTCACCAACAGACGGGCGTGGCCTTCCTCGAGCATGGTGAAGGCGTACTTGCCCTGCTCGGCGAACGTGCCGTCGGCCTTCTGCACTGGGGGCCCGACATCGTCGGGCGAGTCGCCGATCCATCTGCCGGCGCCGTGGTCGTAGGACACCACCGGTTTGTCCGGCGCCCAGGGCACGCCCGCTGCATCGCTGGAAGCGCGATTGTAGAGGATGCGGCGGTTGTCGGGCCAGCACCAGGCCCAGCCGGCGTTCGAGCCGATGGGATCCTCGTCCGGGTTCGAGGCGCTACGCCTGGCCATGCGGTTGACCGGCAGGCCGTCCTCCAGCACGTAGCTGCCCGCGTACAGCCGGTTGCCCGAGCAGGTGGAGCCGTCGTCCTGCAACCAGTCGGAGCCAGGGACCAGGTCGCCCTTGGCGAAGCTCCGGCCCTCGACCTCCTTGTCCGCCGTGAACCAACCGTTGATCTGTTCGGCCACCCGCTGCGGATCGGGCTCGCTGCCCTGACCGTAGGGCCAGTCGAGCTTGACGATCGGATCGGGCATTTCGCCATCCTTGGCGTAGAGCTTGGCGAGCTCTCGTTGCAAGCGCGTGATGATCCACAGATCCGAGCGGGCTTCCCCGGGAGGCTCGACGGCCTCGTGGCGCCACTGGGCCCAGCGGCCCGAGTTGGTCACGCTGCCTTGTTTCTCCATGGAGCCGGCGGCGGGGAGCATGAAGACTTCCGTCCCGATCTCGTTGGGGTCCGCGCCTGGGCGCTTCCAAAACGCCATGGACTCCGTCTCCCAGAGATCGACCGCCACGTACCACTCGAGCTTGTCCATGGCCGCTCGCTCGACCTTGGCGTTTGGACCGCTGACCGCGGGGTTCTGGCCGATGGTGAGCAGGCCCTTGTCCTCCCACTGTTCGGAGCCTGGCGCGCGGTACCGCCCCGTACCCAGTCGCTGCTCGTTGCCGGCCATCTGGACCAGGGCCGCCCCCTTCGAGCACAGCGCGCCCAGGTTGACCGGGTGGTCTGGATCGCCTTCCACGGAGAGCACCTCACCGTCGGCTGCCGTGACGAGCATCCCACATCCCACCGCACAGAACGGGCAGATGGTCGACGTGACGCTGCCTTTGCGTGCAGTGGCCGAACCTGCGTACGCCACGCTGGGGCCCAGGTCGAGCCCAAGGAAGCCCAGGGCGCTCGCGGCGCCGGTGGTCCCCGCGGCGGATAGGAAGGTCCTGCGCTGCATCTTCATCCTGCATCCTCCATGTCCGGCGCTCGGGCTGGCGAACGCGTCTGGGGTATCACGTGCCGGGCCAGCAGCGGGTAGAAGACCTCGGGCCGCTCGTTCATGACGTCATGCCCGGTGTCCGGGACCTCGACGGTGGGTACTCGCTGCAATCGGCCCAGCACGGCCGGAACGGCGCTGCGCTCGCCACAGACATAGAGCGTGGCCGCGCCCAGGCCGAGGAAGATCTCGAGCAGCTGCTCGCTGTCGGACCAACCGACCACCGAAACGCAGGCTTGGTGGAAGGCGCAGGGATCGCAGCGTGCAGCCCAGCCAGCCCATCGACGTGTGGTGGGATCGTTCGAGCGCTTGGCGGCCGCGACCAGCTTGGTGAACTTCTCCTCTCGGAAGCTCTCGAGCGACATGGCCGCTGTCCGTCGGCTCAGGATGCCGCAGTCCTCGGCGATCAGGTTCCCCTCGACGTTGGTGAAGGACGCCAGCGCCAGGGTCGCGTCCTGGGCCAACAGCAGTGCGGGGGCGCCGCCCATGCTGTGGGCCACCACGTGCAGGCGCTCGAAGTGCCGTGAGTCGAGCACGGCGGCCAGCACGGAGGCCAGGTCCTCCATCGAACCGCCGAAGCCCCGTGGCTTGGGGCTGGCCCCGTGTCCGGGCAGGTCGGGCGCCAGCAGGGAGAGGCCGTCGAGCTCCGCGCAACACCAGGCGTCGGCGAAGCACTCCTTGGCCGCGCCCAGGCCGTGAACGAAGAGGACGAGGTCGGGACCAGCTCGGCGTTCGAACACGGACAGGTTCGTCTCTTGGCCCGAGAGGCACACCGTGAGGGTGGTGGGGTCGGGGTTCAACTGGGTTCGTGCTCCACCGGATGCTCGTCCGCTACGAGGGCTCGAGAAATGCCAGCTTCCGCTCGAGGATCTCGGTCCGCTCCTCGAGGATCAGCTCCTGCGGGCTCCGGTCGCCCAGGTCGCGGATGGGCGTGACCTGCCACCTCCGCAGCAGCAGGAGGGAGGAGCGGGTCACCGCGGCGGGTGAGGGAAACTCCGCCTTCGGATCCACGGTCTCCTCCAAAAAATTCGCCAGATACCGTTGAAGCAACGCTTCGCGAGGGCCACCTCCCGCCAGCACCTGCAGCGGTGTCAAGCCGGCGAAGAGCACGCTTGGAAGCTGGTTCCAGTCCTTGGCTGCGCGGCGCTGGGCTTCGGCTGACCCCACTTCGTCCTCGTCGTCCACCTCGCCGCGAGAGCGCGCTTCGATGCGGCGCCAGTCGTCGTCGTCCTCTTCGGTGGGCCGATCGGTGAAGAGGTTCAGCAAGCCCCCCGACCGGCCATAGGTCGCGGCTTGGTGCTGGTCCGGCCGTGGCGTGGCCCGCAGCTCCCTCTCCCGCGCGGCGACCAGGTCGGCCTGCGAGGGATCCACCGCGGGAAGACGCTCGCGCAGAGCGCGGGGTCCTCCCTCTTCCCGTGAGACCTCCCAGGGTGTCTTGCCATCCAGGGTCTCGTTGGGGGTGTTGCACCAAAGCTCGGTGAGCAGCTGGATGTACCGCTTCGCAGCCTCGGGGCTGGGCACGGACATGGAGTACTCCACCGACTCTTCTCCATCGCGCTGTTTGCACATGATGGTCTCCTCGATCAGGTCAGCCACGTCGTGTCATACCGCTGCATGGCCTCGTTCGCTTCGGGGTACTCGGGCCAGATCTCCAGGGCCTGCTTGCAGAGCTCCATGGCCTCGCGGGTGTTTCCGGAGTGGGTCTGGAGGGCCGAGAGGTTGAAGATGGCCCGGGCGTGGAGCTCGTGCTCGTCCGCTCCGGCGGTGTCCGCCGCTCGACGCATCGCTGCGGCGAGACGATCGGGGAGGCCGAGCAACAGGTAGACCATTCCACGGTTGTAGTGGGCGAGCGCCAACTGGGGGTCGAGACGCGCTGCGGCCTCGTAGTGGCGCCTGGCGCGATGGAAACGTCCGCTCCAGTGGTGGTGGTGGTCACCCATGCAGAGCTCCACGTAGGCGCAGCCCGGGTAGCGCACGAAGACTTCCTCGTACCACTTTGTCGGATGAGGCTTGCGCCCTTGGAGGCTGTGCCGGAACCCGAGGATCGCTGCGCTCCAGTCGGGACCCAGCGCGGATCCGTGTTGCTCGATGGTTCGACGCAGGCTGTGGCTGACCGCTCCTGCGAGACCGTCCGAGAGCACCAGCTCCTGCCAGTTGTCGTCTCCGACACCTGCTTCGCGACGGCTGCGGCCGATCGTTTGTGCCATTCGATTGCGCCTCGCACCTTTTCTCTTGGATCGACCGGCCATGTCGCCTCGCCTCCTTCGGGTCCTCGAGTACCTACCGGTGGCTCCTACCCTGGGCGGGCGGAGTCCGCTCTGTCGATGTGGCTGACCCGCCCCCGGTCGCGATAGCAGCAGAGGTCATCGAGAGAGGACGACCGCCATGGAACGACACCAGGACCTCGAGGCCGCGCTCCGCCATCGCATTCGTGACGAGGAGAACCTCCACGGCCGCAAGGACCGCCGGACGGACAGCCTGTGGGACCACCTCGAACGCGTCGCCCAGATCGCCGTCACGCTGGGTCGAGGCGAGGGTGTCACCCCCGAAGCCTGCCGCCTCGCGGGTCTGTTCCACGACGCGGGCAAGTTCTCGTGCGGCTGCTACCACGAGGATGGCACCGTCGAGGAGCAGCTGTCGGTCGGCGTGCTGCGCCAGATGGCCGCCCAGCACGGGGTCGAGCCCCAGGTCGTCGATCAGGTCGCCGAAGCCATCCTGCAGCTGTACCGCGACGATCCCAGCCCCGGCCCGCTCGCCCGCGTGCTGTTCGACGCGGACAACCTGGACAAGCTCGGGCCCCTGGGCGTCGCGAACCTCTTCGTGAAGACGGGTCTGCGGGGGCGGGGCGTCTCCCAGAGGGTGCTCTACTCCCTCACCATCGAGCTGACCTACGCTCGCTACGCCGAGCGCTGCATGATGACCGCCATCGGCCGCCAGCGGGCGGCGGTGAGAGCCGAGTACACCACCCGCTTTCTCCTGGAGTTTCTCGAGACGCTGCGGGAAGACGGGATGTACGACTTCCGCGTCGAGGACGTGGAGTTCGATGGGCTGGTGCTCCAGGTCGTCGCGCCCTCTGCGTGCAGCTGTGGTGGTCGGCTGGAACGGAGACTCTGGCCAGAACAAGGTATCAAGTGCAGCGAGATCCACTTGGAGCATCGCTGCACGAAATGTGACGATGGTCAGAAGCTGCGCTTCTGCAGGCCCAAGCTGGCGCTCTGAGGGGTGCTGCCTTCGTTGGAAACGGCGGTCTCGCAGGTGGCGTTCGCCTCGCGCTCGGCCGGGGAATCGGCTGGAGGAACGCGGAAATACGCCACGGTTTTGGTGGTTTGTCGGGGGCTGTGCGATCACGAAAAGGCATATTAAACCAGCGGAATTCTGATTAGCTTGACGCCGACTGGATTCGATTGACAATGCGTCGACCCCGGCGTAAGCAGGGCCACTGCTTTCGTGACGTGTTTTGTCATCTTCCATCATCCCAGAATGAACGAGAGGGAAGACCATGAGTGCTGGAACTGCCAACGAGGATGTATGGGTCCCGACCTGCTGCGGGCAGTGCTACTGCATGTGCGGCATCAAGGTCAGGCGCCAGAACGGCATCGTGACCGAGGTCATGGGCAACATCGACGCCGCTACCGGGCGTGGCAAGATCTGCGTCAAGGCCCACTCCGGGCCGCAGATGTTGTACGACCCCTACCGCGTGAACTATCCGCTCAAGCGCACCAACCCGAAAAAGGGCATCGGCGAAGATCCCGAGTTCGTGCGCATCTCCTGGGACGAAGCCCTCGACACCATCGTCAAGAAGCTCAAGGAAGCCGAAGCCTACGACCCTCGTAGCGTCTACTTCCAGGCCACCACCACCCAGGCCTCCGAGATCCGCTTCGGCGTCATCGGCTTCATGAAGGGCTTCGGCACCCCCAACTACTGGGTGTCCGGCGGCGGGCTGCATTGCGGCAACGGCGCGCACTTCATGAACGGCATCATGCACATGGCATGGTCCATCATCCCCGACTTCCTCAACTGCGACTACGCGCTCAACTTCGGCTGCTCGAAGGGCCACGGTGCCGGCCACTCCGCCGTGCGCAACGCCACCCAGGCGGCCGACGCGCGCGCTCGCGGTTGCAAGACCGTCGTCTTCGACCCCTTCCAGAGCGCTCAGGCCTCCAAGGCCTGGGAATGGGTGCCCACCCGGGTCGGCACCGATGGTGCCATCGCGCTGTGTCTCATCAACGTCCTGCTCAACGAGCTGGGCATCTGGGACGCCGAGTACCTCCAGTACAAGACCAACGCCCCCTACCTGATCCGCCCCTCCGACGGCCGCTACATGCGCGACGAAGCGGGCATGGCCTTGGTGTGGGACCTCGACGACAACTGCGCCCGCCCCCACAACGATCCCCTCGTCACCCGCGTCGAGTACGAAGACAAGGCTCACGACGTCGCCCTCCAGGGCAAGTACACCGTGGCCGGCGTCGAATGCGACACGGGCTTCGCGCTGCTCAAGGAACACGTCAAGAAGTACACCGCCGAGATGGTCTCCGAGATCAGCTTCATCCCGGCCGCTACCCTCGAGCGCGTCGCGAAGGAATTCGGTGAAGCCGCCGTCATCGGCACCACCGTCACCATCCAGACCGAGAAGGGCCCCAAGCTGGTTCCCAAGCGCCCGGTGGCCACCCACTTCTTCCGCGGCGCCCAGGGCCACGTCAACTCCGGCTGGACCTGCCTCTCCATCGACATGGTCAACCACATCGTCGGTGCGGCCGACACCGTCGGCTCCGCGCTGGGCCTCGGTGGCGCGGTCTGCGGTGGCTACCGCGCCCCCGGTCGTGGCGACAAGCCCAAGCCCTGGCAGATGCCCATCCCTTGTCCCGACGGCCTGATGACCGCTGGCGCCTGGGTGTACGACCACCTGCCCTACCCGCTGCACGAGCCCAGGCAGCCCCAGCGGCTCGACCTGCACGACATGTTCCCTACGTCGATCTACAACGCCATCACGATCATGGACCCCAACTGGTTCGACCTGCTCGATCAGTTCAAGGTCAACTACAGGCCCAAGGCCATGATCAACTTCGGCTCCAACTCCGTCATGACCATGGGCAACGCCGAGACGGTGACCGAGAACTTCCTCAAGAAGTTCGAGTTCATCTTCTCGTTCCAGCTCTATGTCACCGAGTTCGAAGAAGCCGTGGCCGACATCGTGCTGCCCGACGCCTGCTACCTCGAGCGCTTCACCCCGGCCGTCTCCTGGCCCTCCACCTTCTCCCATCCCCAGGGCGAGGGCGAGTGGACCTGGACCATCCGGCAGCCCGTCATCGAGCCGCTCTTCGAGCGCCGCGACTTCAACGAGGTCATGCTCGACATCTGCAAGCGCCTGGGCATCCTCCACAAGTACATGAAGGGCCTCAACGACACCGTACCCATGCGCTACGGCGGTCCGATGGCTCCTGAGTACAAGCTGCCCGAGACCGCCGACGATCCGGCGCTCGACACCATCACCTGGCCCGATGTCACCGACCGCCTCCTCAAGGACCGCTTCGGCGAGGAGCACGGCCTCGAGCACGTCCGCAAGAAGGGCGGCTTCTCCTGGAAGAAGCGCGAAGAGGACGTCTACTGGAAGTGGTTCCAGCCCGTGCGCGTGCCTATCTACTTCGAGTACTTCGTCGATGGCGGCGAGAAGATCCACAGCCTGATGGATTCCTACGGAGCCGTCGGCGACGATGGCCCCCTCGACCTCCCCTGGAAGCAGTTCTACAAGCCGCTGCCTGAGTGGAACCCCTGCCCGACGCACGGCGCCGATCGCAGCGAGTTCGACATGCACACCTTCTACTGGCGTGCCGTCATGCACTGCAACTCGCTCACCCAGCAGATCCCCATGCTCGACGAGATGGCCCAGGAAGACCCCTACGTCTACGCCATCCAGATGCACCGCGACACCGCGGCGTCCAAGGGCTTGGTGGACGGCGACTGGGTCTGGCTCGAGAACCCCGAAGGCCACCGGGTCAAGGGCTACCTCGGTCTCACCGACGGTATCGAGCCCAGCCACCTGGCCATCTCGGCCGTGGCCGGACACTGGGGCGAGTACCAGCCCATCGCGAAGGGCAAGGGCACGTTCTTCAACGACCTGGTCGAGATGGACAAGGATCACACCGATCCCCTCACGCTCAACCAGGACATCTGCTGCGCGGTCAAGATCTACAAGGCCGAGTAGAGGTCGAGGAACAACCGTCGTTCAATCGAAACAAAGGTATCTACCAAATTAGTTCGGAGGCAAGAACATGGCGCGGTACGGAATGGTCATCGACCTCAAGCGCTGCTACGGTTGCTACGGATGCGTGACAGCCTGCAAGGGCCACAACCACACGCCCCCCGGGGTCTTCTGGAGCCGGGTGCTCAAGGGTGAATCCGGCAAGTACCCCAACGCCGTCAGGCAAGCGCTGCCCATCCTCTGCATGCATTGCGAGGATCCGGGCTGCGTCAAGGTGTGCCCCACGGGCGCCACCCACGCCGACGAAGACGGTGTGGTCGTGGTGGACATCGATGTCTGTATGGGCTGCAAGTACTGCATGATGGGCTGTCCCTACGGTGCTCGCTACACCGTCGAAGAGCTGAAGAGCTACTTCCCGGCCGGGCTCCCCATCACCGCCTACGAGAAGCACTCGCACGCGCACTTCACCAAGAACTCCGGCGTGGGTGTGGCCACCAAGTGCAACTTCTGCGCTTCGCGTCGCAAGGACGGCCTCGAGCCCAAGTGCAACGAGACCTGTCCCGCCAAGGCGCGGACGTTTGGCGACCTGGATGATCCCACCAGCGAGGTCTCCATCCTGATCCGCCAGAACCGCGGCTTCGTTCTCAAGCCCGAGCAGGGCACGAACCCCAAGGTCTACTACCTCCCCCCCAGGTAGCCTGGCCCATAGCAAAGAAAAACATACACTGGAGACTGCCATGAGTTCGAAAACGTATGGGCTGGCACAGACCGAGTGGCTGTGGCTCATTGCTATCTACCTGTTCCTAGCGGGCGCGGCCGGCGGGGCCTACATCACGGGCGTCACCGCCGACATGATGGGCTGGGAAACCCTCGCCAAGGTCGGGATCACCATGTCGTGGCCCATGGTGGGCATCGGTTGCGCGATGCTCCTGTTGGACCTGGGCCAGGTCAAGAACGCCTGGCGCAGCGCCATGATGCCGGGCACGTCCTGGATGGCCCGTGGTGTCATCATCATCTCGGCCTTCATGATCATTGCCTTCATCCACACGGTCCTGCTCTGGACCGGCATGGGTGGTGGCGGCGTGCTCTTGACCGTGCTGGGCGTCCTGGGCTGTGCGTTCGCGTTCGCCACCATGGTCTACACCGGCCTGTTGCTGGGTGACGCGCTCCCCATCCCCTTCTGGAACACGGTCCTGCTGCCCATCCTGTTCTTCGTCTCCGCCCTCTCCACCGGGATCATGGCCGTCATCCTCGCCGGCGTGTTCCTCGGTGGCTCCGAAGAAGCCATCTCCACCCTGACCAACGCGGACATCCTGCTGATCGTCTTCGAGGCCTTGGTGTTGGTGGCCTACCTGCACGGCTCCCACCGGCTGCCCCTCACCCAGCCCGCGGCTCTGCTCCTGCTCAAGGGCGAAGGCGCCGCCTTCTTCTGGGGCGGTGTGGCGTTCTGCGGCCTCGCCGCTCCGCTCTGCCTCGAAGTGGCCGGGCTCCACGGCCTGGGTGCCGCCGCAGCTTCGTTGCTCGGTCTCGCTGGCGGCCTGATGCTGCGCTACGTCGTGCTCCTGGCTGGCCTACAGTACGGCTACGACACCGCTGGCTTCAAGTTCGAGCCGGTGCACAAGGCCAAGGACACGATGCCCTCCATGGGCATGGTGCCCCCGGGCAACATGTAGCGACGCGATTCACGCGAAGAGCCGCCACGTGCCTCTGGCAGTGGCGGCTTTTTCCGTCGACGATGCTGCTCGAGCGGCGGAGGAAGAAGTGGAAGCCTGACCGCTACGTCGCAGGACCCTCGAGGTGGGTCCTGGCCTGGAGGTCTCGATGGAGAATAATACCGAGGTACCAGGCCTTTCCCCCACACTCCTCAACCCGTGGTACAGTCCCTTCGCTCGACGCCCATTTCATCTCGTCGAGGAGGGACGCTGCCATGAGAGTTCGCCATATCCTGCCAGGTATGCTCATACTCGCCATATGGGGGGGCCACGCCTAGCCCACGCCATCTGCACCTGGACCCCCGAGTTCGCGGCTGACGCCAAGGAGCACCACGAATCGGCGGCGCTCGCCTTCGAGTGGGAGGCATTGCCGAGCTGCGGGGAGGGCGACTTCACCTTCGACCACACTGTTCCCAAACAGGTAACGCCCAAGATGACCTCTACGCCGCGTCATGGCACACCACGGACCTCGAGTGGGACGTGCTGACCAGTGGCGGATCGCCGGATTGCCCGGTGGCGGAGAGCGAGGACCGCCACGATCCTACGATGATCCCATTGCCCGGGGGCGAGTACAAGCGCTACGCCTTCCAGGAGCAGAACGTCCTGCATGTCGCCTACTGGAACGGCTCGACATGGGAGGACGAATCCGCGGTGCTGGTGAAATTCGATGACGGCTCGGGAGGTCCGGGGACCGATGTCGATCCATACTGCTTCGACAACCCGAATGCGATTGTCTACCAGGATGGCAGCCCCATTGAAGGGATGTTCCTGCACGTACTCGTGGACTGGGATGTACACTCCTGCTTCGATGATGCGGGCGTCGCCTACGCCGAGCATATCAACTGATGCTTTGGGCACTCTTCATCCTGGTGCAGCCAGCGTTTCCAGCGACCATCGTCGTAGACCAGGGAGGCAGTGGTGACGCCGTCACCATCACTGACGGAGCGTCGTTGATGTCCAACGGTGACACGCTGCTGATTCGAGCCGGGGAGTATGCAGAGGACTGGGTGAATTTCTCGGGCCTGAGCCGCATCACGATCCAGGGAGAGGGAGAGGGGATCTCCACGGTCACCGTGGTAGAGGATGCGGAAATCGGCTTCTCCGTCAGCCAAGGCGTGAACATAGCAGACTTGTCCTTCGTGGCGACGGAGTGGAGTTCCGACGCGGTGGAGATTGGCTATACGGGAGGTTCCACAAGCGTGATCGAGCGCTGCCGGTTCGAAGGTTTCCAAACCGGAATCTGGCTCACGGCTGCAGACGAGGTCTCGTTCGAGTCTTGTACGTTCGTGGACTGCGAGTGCGCGATCGACCCCTACAGCAACGGCGGCCTTGTCCTTCTCGAGAACAACCTTTTCCTGGGCAACAGTGGCGGCTACTGTGGCGGCGGCACCACCTACGCAGGCACCAGTACCGTCGAGATCGTCCACAACACCTTCGTGGGCAACTACGTCGGCGTGTGGGTGGGCGAGGACTGGTGGGAGAGCACGGTCACCATCGCCAACAACGTCTTCGCCAGCGGGACCTATTCCTGGGCCATCACCGAGAATAGCGACGACTACGACGAGATCGCCAACAACCTCGTCGCCACCACCATCACCGAGGGCGCCTATGACGAGGACAGGAACAAGGTCGACCCCTGGGAACACGACACCCTCGTCGCCGACCCCCTCTTCGTGGACTTCTCCGACGACGGCGACTGGACCAACGACGACTTCCGCCTCCTCGCCGGCTCCCCCGGCATCGACTACGGCGCCGCCGGCTTCGGCACCACCACCGAAGACCGTGACAGCACCGCTCGCCCCCTGGACGGCGATTGGGACGGCACCGCCCTTCCCGATGCAGGCGCGTACGAGCTGAACCCCGACGAAGACGGCGACGGCCACGGCTCCCTCGAGGTGGGTGGAGACGACTGCGATGACGCGGACGCCACCATCCACCCCGACGCCGAGGACATCTGTGAGGACGGCATCGACCAGGACTGCGACGGCAAGGATGCACCCTGTGTCACCGACACCGGCGACACCGGGCTCCCTCCTTTGGACACCGCCGACAGCACGCCCCCCGACACCGGCGACTCACGGCCAGACTCCCCTGTTGGCGACAGTGACACCGAGGTGCCAGACGACACCGGAGATGGCGATGGCAAGCCAGGTTGTAGCGGCTGCACGACCCAGGGTCAGCCCCTGATCCTGCTGCTGCCCCTGCTCGCCCTGGTCCTGCCCGCTGTGTGGCGACGGCGCGAGACGGCCCCACGCCGATAGTGCGGCGGCACCTGAACCCCGACAGCGGTCCGCCTGGGCGGACGGCTGGAGCCTCTCCGCCGCCTGAACCCCGACAGCAGTCCGCCTGGGCGGACGGCTGGAGCCTCTCCGCCGCCTGAACCTCGTCAGCGGTCCGCCTGGGCGGACGGCTGGAGCCCCTCTCGTGCAGCGCGGTTAGTCTTCGCTCCCCGTCGGGGCCTTCTTCGGCTTCTGCCATCTCTCGTCCATGTCGAGCAGTTCCCAGCACGGCGGCTCGTTGTCGCCTCCCTGGATGGCTGCCTTCCACGACCATTTCTTGCCGGTGCGGTATTCTGCCTTCCCCTCGGCGTCCCGCCTCTCGTCGATGAAGCGCGCCACCATCTGGGTGCGGCGGCAGAGGGGACATTGGTCGCTGACCAGCTCCACGTTGTCGTCGCGCCTGCGCGCCGCGGCGGCCAGCTTGGACATCGGCGCGAAGTAGCTGTCGCAGACCTCGCAACGCAGCATCTTGCTTTCGACCAGGACGCGCTCGGCGGGATCGTCCTCTTGGTCCGACACGGTGTGCACCGTGCTGGTGTCTTCGGGGCAGTGCTCGAGGCAGATGCGGCACCCGTCGCAGCGCGCCGGATCGAAGCGGATGAACAGGGTCTCACCCTCTTGGACCGGACGCAGCGCACCCGTGGGGCAGTGCTTGGTGCACAGCTCGCAGAGGGAGCACTTCTGCATGTCGCGAACGACCACCCAGTGGAAGCCGGGGGGGAGCTCGGGGGTGTTTTCGGTGCTTGACATGGGTTTCGCCGCTTTTGTTATGGGGTTCATGCTAGCGCCCTGGGCGCTGCGGGCAACATCGATCCGCCACGAAGTGCGCCAGCTCACGCATCTGATCGAAGCCGAACCGGGGTACCCCCAGGTCTAGCGTTCCGTCGGTGACCAGCGCGATGCGGTGGCCGTCGTCGGGTAGCGGTCGTCGGTGGACGCTCGGCCGGAAGATCTCGATCCTGGGCAGATCCTGGGTCTTGTAGCCTTCGACCAACACGACATCCACGCCGTCGTAGTGTTCCGCGATGATCTCGCGTGCCAGCGGCTCCCGCTCGGTTCGCCGGATGGTCGCGAGCTTCACCGACGAGGAGATCACCACGACCTCGGCGCCGGCCTCGTAGTGGCGATGGGAGTCTCGGCCTGGCTTGTCCATCTCGAAGTCGTGGCTGTGGGCATGCTTGAGCGTGCCTACAC
Source organism: uncultured Enterobacterales bacterium (assembly GCA_964626835.1). Taxonomy (GTDB): domain Bacteria; phylum Myxococcota_A; class UBA796; order UBA796; family JAFGLY01; genus CALDOK01. The sequence continues at coordinate 24,915 of CAZVHW010000006.1, read as the reverse complement.
GCAGGCCCATGGCCTTGAGCTCGCTCACCACCTGCACCACGACGGATGTCTTGCCGCTGTTCTTCTTGCCGACGAAGGACACGGCGGGTGGTGGCTGGACGCTCATCGTGGTTCCTCGACGGTCGGCTGCACCTGCTATCACTGCGGTTGGCGGACTGACCAGCGGGGTGGCGGCCTGTCAGCGTCCGAGCAGGAGGAAGCCTACCTTTTCGCCCGCGGCGATGCGGGAGGTACCCGCAGGCACCTCGAAGAAACCATCGGCCATGGCCAGGCCCATCAGGTGTGCCGTGCCGTGGAAGGGGACGCGTCCGATGGTGGCGTCGTCCAATAGCCGCGAGGGTACGTACTCGAGCCGGTCTGCCCTGCGGCGCCGGTAGTCGGCCGCCAGGGGGAGCTCGAGCCGCTTGTGGGGCCAGCTGCAACCCGTGATGGCCGAGATCGCCCGGAGCACCATGAGATGGAACATCAGAAAGACGGGCACCGGGTTGCCCGGCAGCCCGAAGACCAGCCCCTGGGGGCCGCTGGCGAGGGTGACCGGCTTGCCCGGCTTGACCGCGACCTTGTCGAACTGGACCTCGAGCCCACACTCGCGCAGGGCGTGGGGGACCAGGTCGAAGTCTCCCGAAGAGACGCCGCCGGAGAGCACGACCACGTCGGCTTTGTCGAGGCCGTCGCGCAGGGCGGAGACGGTCGCCTGCATGGTGTCGCGTACGGTTCGCTCGACCACCACCTGGATGCCCTGGGCCTTGGCCAGGCCGGCGAGCATGGGACCGTTGGAGTTCACGATCTTGCCCGGCCCCAGGTCGTGCGGATGGTCCACCAGCTCGTCTCCGGTGGACAGGACGGCCAGGCGCGCGAGCGGAGCCACGCGGACCCGCTGTACGCCACACCCCACGAGGTTGGCCACGTCCAGAGCCGTGAGCCGCCGGCCGGCCGCGAGCAGCGGTTGCCCCGCCTGCACGTCTTCGCCTTGCCGGCAGATGTTGGGGCGTCCGCTCTGGTGCTGGATCTGCACCCAGCCCTCACGTTCCAGGGTGTCCTCGTGTTTTACGACGCGACCGGTACCGGTAGGTACGCAAGCACCGGTCATGATCTTGATCGAGGTGCCGGACCCGAGGGTGTGCTTGGCCAGGCTGCCGGCCGCTACCGTCTCGAGGACCCGGTAGCTCGGACCGAGCTCGGGATCGAAGCCCGCAGGCGGGGGCTGCCCTGGGTCGTCGGGCAGCAGGGCGAAGCCGTCCATGGCCGACTTGTCGAAGGGAGGGAGGTCGAGGGGTGAGGGTGGAGCCTGCCAGAGCACACGGCCGGTGGCCTGTCGGGTGGCTACGAGATCACCACCGCCACTCCGGGGTAGGACCACTCGTCTGTCTTCCAGAGCCTTGTCCAGGCGCCCGAATGCCTCTTCGAGGCTGATCATCGTGCTGGGGACGGACATGATGAGCGTGCTCCTCTGCGCCGTGTGGGGCCAGTGCCGATGCCTGCGTGTGGGCGAGGGGTACCGGGTGCCGATTGCTCTGGCCGAGGTATATAGCTATAAACATCGGCGATGGAAATACGCCTGAAGACTAACATCGTAGATAGTCAGGAGCGGTCCTTCATGGGCCCAGGCACCCTCCGCCTCCTCGAGTATATCGAAAAACGGCGCTCCATCGCGGGGGCCGCCCGCGCCATGAGCCTGTCCTATGTCAAGGCGCTGCGCATGGTGAACCAGCTGGAACAGGGCGCGGGGTGCAGCTTCCTGGTCAGGAAACGCGGAGGCAAGGACCGCGGTGGCACCAGCCTGACGCCATCCGCCTTGATCTGGATGCGCGAATACCGGCGTATGCAGGAACGCATCCACGAGCTGGCCATCGAGGAGTTCGATCGTTTTGCCGAGCGGCTCGCAGCACCTGATCGGGACGGTGATGTTGGGTAGGCTTCAACTCCTCGTGCTCGGTTTGGCCGCCCTCGTGGGCTGCCTTGGGGCTGACTAGAACCCGTCCGGCTCCATCACCATCTTCTGCGGATCGGCCAGCAAGCCGGCCATGACGGAGATCGCGGCCGCGTTCGAGCAGGAGACGGGGGTCGAAACCGAGCTGATCTTCGGTGGGTCGGGCACGCTGCTGGCGCAGATGGAGCTGTCCAGGAAGGGCGACATCTACCTGCCGGGCTCCTCCGACTACATCATCATCGCCGAGCGCAAGCCATCATCACCCCCGCGGGGAACCCAGCCGGCATCCACCGGCTCGAGGATCTGGCCCGCCCCGGCGTGCGCGTGGGGATCGGCAACCCCGAGACGGTCTGCCTCGGGCTGTACAGCATCGAGCTGCTCGACAAGGCCGGGCTGCTCGACGACGTGCTCCCGAACCTGGCCACCTTCGGGGCCAGCTGCTCCAAGACGGCCAACCTCACCACCATGGGTCACGTGGACGCCGTGCTCGGCTGGCGGGTCTTCCACCACTGGAACCCGAACCGCATCGGCCAGCAGCCCATCGCCCCCGAGCGCATCCCCCGCATCTCCACCATCCCCATCTCCATCCCCATCCACGCGCGAGACGTCGCGCTGTCCGAGCGCTTCATCGACTTCACGCTGTCGCCGCCGAGCCAGGCGGTCTATCGGAAGTACGGCTACCTCACGGACAAGGCCCAGGCGCTCGAGCTGGCCCCCGCCGCCACCATTGGTGGTGAATACACGCTCCCTGCCGACTTCTTCGAGCGGATGGCGAAGACCCCTTGAACCGCCTCTTCAACTGGGTCGTCGTTGGGACCTCCGCGCTGTTGGTGGCGTGCTTCCTCGTTCTGTTGGGATCGTTGCTCGTCGAGCTATGGAGCGCGAGCAGCCTGCGCGCTCCCCAGGCTGCCGAGATCGTCTTCGCGGTCCAGCTCTCCCTCGTCACGGCCACCGTGTCCGCCATCCTGGCGGTGCTCGTGGCGCTGCCCGTGGCCTACCTGCTCTCCCGCCACGTCTTCTACGGCAAGGCCTTCGTGGACACCCTCCTCGACCTACCCATCGTGCTGTCGCCCATCGCGCTGGGCGCCTTGCTGCTGGTCTTCTTCACCACGCCGCTGGGGCAGAGCCTGGACGCGCTCTTCGGTCCCTTCGTCTTCGAGGTCCGCGGCATCGTGCTCGCACAGTTCTTCGTGGTGGTGGGGCTGGCCATCCGGCTGCTCAAGACCACCTTCGATGGGATCGACGTCGAGTACGAGCACCTCGCCCGCACCCTGGGGTACGACAAGCTGCGGGTCTTCTACAAGGTGCTGTTGCCCATGGGCGCTCGCGGGATCGTGGCGGCGCTGCTGCTGGTCTGGGGACGCGCCATCGGAGAGTTCGGCGCAACGGTGATGTTGGCGGGCGCCACCACCATGAAGACCGAGACGCTCCCCGTGGCCATCTACCTGAACTTCGAGTCCGCCGACATCTCCAGCGCCATGATGTTCATCGGCATCCTGGTGGTCATGTCCTTCGCCATCCTCTTCGTCGTGCGCAAGGCCAATGCCGGCTGAACCCGCCCACCTCGAGGTCCAGGGGCTGAGCCTCGACCTGGGCACCTTCTCCCTCCGCGACATCGATCTGGTCGTCGAGACAGGGCAGTACGACATCCTCCTCGGAGCGTCTGGCTGCGGCAAGTCCACGCTCTTGAAGTGTATCTTGGGGCTGCACCGGGGCCATCGGGGCAAGGTGCTGCTCGATGGGCGAGACATCTCCGACGAGCCACCCGAGCGGCGGAGGATGGGGTACCTCCCCCAGAGCTACACGCTGTTCCCCCACCTGGACGTGGAGCACAACATCCGCTTCGGCCTGGCGGTCCGGAACCTCACCGCGCACGAAGCCGATCGGCACCTCGACCACCTCTGTGACTTGCTGGACATCCAGTCCCTCCGGACACGGCAGGCTGACTACCTGTCGGGAGGTGAGCGGCAGAAGGTCGCGCTGGCCCGTGCTCTGGCCACCAAGCCCCGGGCCCTCCTTCTCGACGAGCCCTTTTCGTCCATCGACGAAGGCAACCGTCGCAGGCTCTGGTTCGAGCTGAAGAACGTCATCTCGGAGATCGGAATCACCACGGTGCACATCACCCACAGCATCGAGGAAGCCTGCGTGATGGGGGAGAAGCTCTCGGTGCTCATCGACGGAGGGCTGGTACAGACCAGCACCAGCAAGGAGCTGCTCGAGCGACCCGCCAGCGCCGCGGTCGCCCGCTACCTGGGCTACCGCAACCTCTTCTCGGGGCGCGCCCGGCCCCACCCCGATGGCAGCCGCGTGGAGCTGCCCGGCTTCGAGATCGTCCTCGGGACCGAGCTGCCCGAAGACCAGCCCATCGAGATCTGCGTTCGGCCCCAGGACATCAAGGTCGTCAAGCAGGGAGTCCCCATCCGTGGCACCCTGGCGCGCAACGTCTTCCAGGGCACCTTCGTGCGCTTCTTCCCCACCTCGGACGCATGCGTGGCCTGGTTCCAGCTCGAGGGTAGCTCGCGCCCCTTCGACTTCGAGCTGCGTTTTCCCCTCTACATCAAGGGTCGCCACGACTTGCAGCCGGGCAAGCCGGTCAGCATCGCCCTGCACGAGCGGGCGCTGGTCTTGTACCGAGGCTAGCCCATGGATCCGGATGGAACGGGGGTGGAATTCCAGGACCTGCCCTCCATGTTGGCTTTCGCGGCGAAGGCACGGCCGGACAAGGCAGCGCTGATCTTCGAGGGGCGGACGATCTCCTGGGGGCAGCTTCACGACCGCGTGGAGCGAGCCGCGCAGCTGTTGGTGGAGGCTGGCCTGCGCCCACTCGACAACGTGGCCATCCTGGCCGAGAGCTGCCCCGCGGCTCTCGAGCTCTTCTTGGGGACGTTGCGGGCGGGTGGCTGCGCGGTCCCCCTCTCCGGGTGGGACGATCCAGCCACCTCGGCGCGCAAGCTCGACGACGCGCGCCCTCGAGTGGTGGTGCTCTCCCAGCGGATGCACCCCCTGCTGTCCGAGCTTCCGGGTTCGGTGTCGCGTGTCGCCCTCGACTTCGGGGAGCCCGGCTGGATCGGCTACCAGGGGGCGCGACCCACCGGCAGCGTGGCCCTGGTGCGACCTCGCCCAGACAACCCCTTCGACATCATCTACAGCTCGGGTACCACGGGGATCCCCAAGGGCATCGTGCACTCTCACCGTATGCGGAGCTTTCAGGTGGAGCGCATGGCTCGCTTCGGCCTAGGCCCGGACGCCACCACGCTGATCTCGACCCCCCTGTCGTCCAACACCACGCTGGTAGCGCTGCTGCCGGCCTTGGCTGGCGGAGGAACCGTGGTGCTCATGCCCCGCTTCGACGCGGGGCGCTTTCTGGAGCTGTGCGAGGCCCATCGGGTCACCCACGCCATGCTGGTCCCCGTACAGTACCGGCGCATCCTGGATCATCCGCGCTTCGACAGCTTCGACTCGAGCTCCTTTCGGGTGAAGTTCAGCACCGCGGCGCCCTTGTCGGTGGCCTGGAAGGAGCGGATCCTCGCCTGCTGGCCGGGTCGGCTGGTGGAGATCTACGGGGCGACCGAGGGTGGCTGCACCACATTGCTGGATGCGGGGGCTCACCCCGACAAGCTGCACACCGTGGGGTGGCCGGCCGAGGGCGTGGAGGTCCGCATCCTGGATTCGCGAGGGCGACCGCTTCCGGCTGGCGAGGTCGGCCGGATCGCAGGCCGCGCGGTGAGCATGATGAGCGGCTACCACGGCAAGCCTTGGCTGACGGAAGAGATCACGTGGCGGGACGAGAGCGGGCGGGCATTCTACGAGACCGGCGATCTCGGTCGCATCGATCCGGATGGATGCCTGGAGTTGTCCGGCCGTCGCCAGGACGTGATCATCTCGGGTGGCTTCAACATTCATCCCTGCGACCTCGAGGACGTCCTGGCTGCCCACGAAGCCGTGGCCGAGGTCGCGGTGATCGCCGTGCCGAGCGAGCGCTGGGGGGAGACCCCCTTGGCCCTGGTGGTGCCGGT
>CAZVHW010000006.1:9141-18959 GCA_964626835.1 uncultured Enterobacterales bacterium | reverse complement strand
GGCGACGTACCGTGCGACGAAATCGAATGTGGGCGTTGGCCCTGGTGGTGCTCGTGCCAGGGGCTCGGGAAGGGGAGGGGGACCTGTTGGACTGGGCCAACGCCCGTCTGGGCAAGGTGCAGCGACTCAGCGCGGTGAGACTGCGCTCCGAGCTGCCGCGTGACGCACTCGGCAAGCTGCGCAGGCGGGCCCTGCGAGAGCCTTTCCTGGACCGCGCCGACTGACCGAAGCGTGCCTCCTTGGCGGTTGGCGTGGGCTTTACAACCCGTTGTTTTGCAGCGCAGGACAAGCATTCCCGTGGGGGATAGATGCGCGAGAGTTCTCACGGGAGCGACCTGTCAGCTCCCGTCCATCCAGACTGGAAACCGTTTCCCTACCAGGTGTACCGATGACGCACTCACCCGCGGATCTCGAGCGATTCTTCAATCCCCGTTCCATCGCCATCATTGGGGCGTCCAACAAGTTCGCCACCATCAGCGGCAAGCCCCTGCGTTTCCTCCTGGAGCATGGCTACAAGGGCAAGATCTACCCGATCAACCCCAAGTACGACGAGCTGATGGGTGTCAAGGTCTACCCCAGCGTGCTGGCCGTGCCCGATCCCATCGACGCGGCCTTGATCGCCGTGAACTACAGGCTGGTGCTGCCGATGCTGAAGCAGTGCGTCGAGAAGGGCATCAAGTACGCCACCGTCTTCGCCTCGGGCTTCGCTGAGTCGGGCCCCGAGGGCAAGGAACTGCAACGCCAGATCGGTGAGCTCGCCCGCGAGACCGGCATGGGTGTCTGCGGCCCCAACTGCCAGGGCATGGTCAACCTCAAGGACGGCTGCGTGGGCGGCTTCTCGGCTTCGCTCGAGATCAAGCCTCTGCGCGTGGGCCCCATCGGCTACGTCACCCAGAGCGGCGCCCTGGGCTACTCCATCTTCAACATGGCCCAGGAATCCGGGGTGGGCTTCTCCTACATCGCCTCCACCGGCAACGAAGTAGACCTGCACACGCTGGACTTCATGGCCTACATGCTCGAGGACCCCAGCACCCGCATGGTGGTGGCCTACCTCGAGGGCATCAAGAACGGCAAGCAGTTCGCCGATCTGGCCGACCGCGCCCTCGAGCTGGGCAAGCCCCTCGTGGCCCTCAAGGTGGGCCGCTCCGAGATCGGCATGAAGGCCGCGGCTTCCCACACCGGCTCGCTGACCGGCTCCGATGCCACGGTCGAAGCCTTCTTCAACCAGAAGGGCATCCTGCGCACCGACGACATCGAGGACATGATCGACATCGCGGCGCTCATGCAGCGCATCCCGGCGCTGCCCCAGGGCAAGGGCCTGGGCATCATCACCACCTCTGGCGGCGCCGGCATCCTGGTGGCCGACACCGCCGAAGAGATCGGCGTCGACCTGCCCGCCCTGGACCCAGACACCACCGCCGCCATCGAAGCGGTCATCCCCGCCTATGGCTCGGCCCTCAACCCGGTCGACGTCACCGCCGCGGTGATCAACGAGGCCGACGACTTCGTCAAGGTCATGCAGGCCCTGGTGGCCGTCGAAACCATCGACGCGCTGGTCATCGTGGTCACCATGATCTCCGGGGCCTCGGGTGCCCAGATGGCGCGCGACATCGTCAAGATGACCGGCATGACCGACAAGCCCATCGTGGTGGCCTGGACCGCGGGCGAGCGCCTGATGGGCGACAACCTGCAGATCCTCCGCGACGGCGAGGTCCAGGTGTTCCAGTCCCCCGTGCGCGCCACCAAGGCCATGGGCCGCCTGATGCGCTTCGGCGAGTTCCGCAACCAGATGCTCGCCCGCACCAGCACCGGCGACGTCGAGGAGACCCCCGCCGAGGTCAAGGCCCGGGCCCTCGAGATCCTGGCCGGTGCGGACCGCGCCCTCACCGAGCACCAAGGCAAGCTCCTGCTGGCCGAGTACGGCATCCCCGTCCCGGGCGAAGGCGTGGCCACCAGCGTCGACAGCGCGGTCCAGATCGCCGACGGCATTGGCTACCCCGTGGTCATGAAGATCGACTCGCCGGACATCATGCACAAGACGGAAGCCGGCGGGCTCAGGCTCGACATCGGCGATGCCGACCAGGTCCGCGCCGCCTACACCGAGATCATGTCCAACTCCCGCGCCTACGACGCCAACGCCCGGCTCACCGGCGTGCTCGTGCAAGAAATGGTCATCGGCGGCACCGAGGTCATCGTCGGTCTCAACAACGACCCGCAGTTCGGCCCCACCGTCATGTTCGGCCTGGGTGGCATCTTCGTCGAGATCATGAAGGACGTCTCCCTGCGGGTCACCCCGCTCACCCGCGACGACGCCGTGTCCATGATCCGCGAGATCAAGAGCTTCCCCATCCTCGACGGCGCCCGCGGCCGCGCCAAGCTCGATGTCGATGCCATCGCCGACGTGCTGCTGCGTGTCAGCCGCATGGCGGTGGACCTCCGCGACCACGTCGCCGAACTGGACATCAACCCCCTGCTCGTGCTGCCCCAGGGCCAAGGCGTCCGCGTGGCCGACGCCCTGGTCGTCAAGAAGTAGCAGAACGCTTCGCAAGAACCCCAGCGGCGCCCCTTCCGGGGGCGCCATCCACTCAAGGAGAGCCCATGCCAGCGCTACCCGAGTACAAGACGCGCGTGCTCCTCGAAAACGGGGGCGTCTCCCTCGTCGAGGGCGTGTTCGTGGCTGCCGGAGCCGAGATCCCCGATCCGCTCCCCGCTACCCCCATCTACCTCAAGGCCCAGATCCCTGGTGCCACCAGCCGCGCCGCCCACGGCCTGGTGCGGCGGGCCGACGACGCCCAGAAGCTCGAGTCCGACCTGCGCGAACTGCTCGCCCCCGGTGCCTGGGGCCAGGTCGAAGGTGTGCTGCTCGCTCGTGGCGTCAAGATGGTCGGCGAGTACTACGCCGCCTGCATGCTCGACTTCGGCAGCGCCGAGAAGCTCCCCGGCGGGATCCTCATCTTCTCCCGCGAAGGTGGCTCCGGCGTCGAAGGCCGCACGGCCTCCCTGCAGAAGATCCCCTTCTCCCTGCTGAACCTGCCCACGGCGACCGAGATCGCCGCCCAGCTGCGCGACGTGGACGACGCCGCGGCGGTGGGCGCCTTCCTCGAGCCCTTCATCCGTGTCTTCGCCCGCTACAAGCTCACCGTGCTCGAGACCAACCCCATCGGCGTGCTCGAAGATGGTTCCTTGGTGGTCATCGACTGCCGGGCCGAGTTCGAGAGCCATGCGGTGGGCAAGAAGGACAAGGCGCTCTTCGCCGCGGCGGCCACCGCCGAAGAAGACCGCACCCAGCTCGAGCGGCTGGTGGAGCTCATCAACGAATCCGACCCGGCTGGTACCGGGTTCATCCGCGAAAACCGCGAGCCCGCTCCGGAAGGTGCCTGGCGCGTGGCCACCAACCTCTGCGGCGGTGGCGGCAAGATGTTGTGGGAGATGACCACCGGTGCTCGCAACGACATCTACGAGATGAACGAGTCGGACACCTCCGGCGGCTTGTCGGCCTTCAAGAGCTACCGCGTGCTGCGCGCAATCCTGCAGATGGGCGGGTCCCAGGCGCTGCTGCTCACCGGCTCCGGCATGGCGTTCCAGAACCAGCACCACCTGGCAGCCGCCGTGTGGAAGGGCCTGCGCGAGAGCCCCACGCCTCTGCCATCCCTGCTCCGTTTTGGTGGCACCGACGAGGACAAGGCCCGCGCCCTGATCGATCGCGTGGCGGACACGCTTCCCGTCCCGGTCAAGACCTTCCCCCCGGAGATCTTCCCCAACGCCATGGTGGAAGATATCGCTGGCATTGCCACCGACGAGCGCATCACGGTGCAGCCCGAGGCACAGCCCGAAGGCGAGCCCACGTTCAGGGTGGCCAGGCCCCCCGGCGACTTCTACTTCTACCCAGAAAAGTGGACTGGCGACGAAGCGCCCGCCTGCGTGGGCGCCTGCCCCAACGGCTTCCTGGCCTGGAACGCCGCGGCCCACACCATCGAAACCGTCGAAGGCACCCGCTGTATCGGTTGCCTGCTGTGCGAGACGGTCTCCCTGTTGGATGGCAACGGTGAGCTGCGAATCAAGCTCGACATGCCGGAGGTGATGTGATGAGTGGCATCCTCAAGTACCTGGTCGGCGTCGAGACCCCCAAGGTCCTCTCCTTCGGCATCACCGGCCGCCAAGGCCGCAGCCGCACCCGGCTCATGAAGAAGATGGGCACGCAGGTCATCGCGGGCTGCACCCCCGGCAAGGGCGGGCAGGAAGTCGACGGCGTGCCGGTCTTCAACTCCGCCGCCGAAGCCGTGGCCGCCATGCCCGAGCTCAACTGTGGCGTCAGCTACGTGCCGGCCTTCGCGGTCAAGTCCGCCGCCATGGACGCCATGAACGCGGGCCTGAAGTTCTCCGTGCACTGCGCCGACGGCGTGGCCACCCACGACGAAGCCGTGCTCAAGGAACACTCCAAGGCTACCGGCTGCACCTACCTGGGCCCCAACACCGTCGGCATGCTCGACACGTCTGGCTACCTCTTCGGTCTCATCGGCGGCAGCGCCACCTGGGCCAAGAAGAACTACCTGCCCGGCTGTGTCGGCGTCATCTCCCGTTCGGGCGGTCTGTCCCAGCTGCTGGGCGCCTTCCACTGCCGGCCCAATCTTCCCGGTCCCCGCGAAGACGGCAGCTTCGGCCCTCTCTGGGGTGACGACTACCCCGGCGTCACCTCGGTGATGTGCGTCGGTGGCGACCCGATGCCGGGTGTGTCCATGCTCGACACGGCGCTGGCCTTCGAAGCGGATCCCCGCACCAAGGTCATCGTGGTCTACGGCGAAACGGGCACCACCCAGGAAAACGACCTGGCCGCAGCCGCAGCCGCTGGCCTGGTCACCAAGCCCGTCATCGTCTTCCTCGGCGGCATGTACACCAAGGCCGGCGTGGCCCAGAGCCACGCGGGCGCCATGATCCGCAACCCCGAAGAAGGCTACGAGGCCAAGCGCGCGGCGTTGGAAAATGCCGGCATCGTCGTGGTCGAGCGGCCCGACGCGGTGTTCGCGCAGACGGCGAAGGTGCTCGGCCTGCAGGGTTGATCCAGCCGAACAGTGCACGCGCGGACCTACACTTCGTCGTCGGTGCGCTCGCGATGGGGTCGGTACCAACGGGATATAGGGCCCGAAAGTGACGTACGCAGCCCTTTCCTACTTTCTGTTGTTGGTCCCCTTGCTGGGTTCGGGCTGTCGTGGTTGCGGTCCTGCGGATGCTCCGGGTGACAGCGACACCGTTCGACCTCGAGAAACGGAGTCGCCGGACAGCACGGTGCGGCCGGACAGCACGGTGCCTGGTGACAGCGATGTCACGGTCCAGGATCTCGATCCTCGGTTGCCCTCATCGGTGTGGGTGACACCCGCGGAGTTCCAACCCGGAGAGGCAGCGACGGTTCACTATCGGGGCATCCTGGCTGGCAGCGACGAGCTGTCCCTGCGCTATGGCTTCGATGGCGGGATCCAGCTGGACGGCCTCGAGGGATGGCAGGGCGGTTCCGACGATTCCTCCTGTCCGGACTATTGGCTCGAGACGGCCATGACCAGGCTCGACCGGGGCGGTTTCGTGGCCGAGGTGGAGATCCCCGAAAGCAGCGAGATCTTCGACTTCTGGTTCGTCGCCCCTGGGGACGATCGCAGCGACGACAACGGGGGCCTGCGCTACCACCGCTCCTTCGACTTCCCCTACGTCGGCCCCTACCTGACCTGGAACGACCGAGCCCAGCCCCATGACGGGGTGGTGGTGGGCTTTTTGACCGACCGCCCATGCCTTGGCGTGGTCTCCTGGGGCCTCGACGAGCCCACCGACCTGCTGGCCGGCGACGAGTGGGGCTACCGCCACAACATCGCCATCGAAGGGCTCGAGCCGGAGACCACCTACGCCTATCGGGTCCACGACTGCGTAGGTCAGCAAAGCGAACTCTTCCACTTCACGACGTCGGCCCAGGACGCCAGCTCGTTCCGTTTCGCGGTGCTGGCCGACATGCAGGACGACGGAAAGGCCATCGAAGGCTGGGCGTCGGTGGCCGAGCAGGTCCGAGCCGAGGTGCCCGACGCGGCTTTCCTGCTCATGCCCGGCGACCTGCCTTGCAACGACACCCCCGGCTCGTGGTGGCGCTTCTTCGGCAGGGGTCGCGACCTGTTCGGCAACCACGTCATGCTGCCCGTCCTGGGCAACCACGACACCCCGAACAAGGAGCACGACGCGGATCGCTCCAGCTTCGAGGCGCTGTTCGATCTGCCGACCGGCTCGGGCAGCGAGTGTCACTACGCCGTGGACCATGGCATCGCCCGCGTGCTGGTGCTCGACACCGAGGTGGGTGAGACCATGAACGCCCCAGGGACGGAGCAGTACGATTGGATCGAGGGTGAGCTCTCCCAGTCCGCCCAGGAGGGCTCCTGGGTCTTCGTGGCCTTGCACGAGCCTGTCTACAACCTGGGAATGCGCTTCTTGGGCGACGATGAGTACTATCGCCCGGTCACGGCGCTGTTCGACGGCACCGTGGACTGGGTCTTCACCGGCCACGAGCACATCTACCAGCGCATGGTCCCCATGCGCTATGACGCGATCGTCGCCCCGTCGGGCGCCTATGGGCGGGGCGCTGACGATGGTGTGGGCTATGTCGTGGTCCCCACCGCCGGCGACCGCACCTTCGACGGCGCCATCCTGCCTCACGATGCCCAGGACATCGAGCCCCGCTCTTGGCTGGCCTACCCCGTGCCTGGCGAGACCGACGACAACCTCCCCGCCGAGATCGGCTTCATGGCCGTCGCCATCGACGGCGAGGACCTGGAGCTGACCACCTGGGGCATGGGCACCATCGACCAACCCGAGGACGCCCACGTGGTGGAGAGCTACGGGTACTCGCGGGGGGAGTGACGGGCTGGACGTGTCGCGTTGCGCTCCCCCAGGTCTCAGTGCTCGAACTCGAAGACGTGGCCGCGGTACGACGGGGTGTCGCGATAGCCTGGCGGCGTCGCGGATCCGTCGCAGGCGATGGTCAGCTCCCACACGGGGGAATCGCCTGACTCGTCGAACTCGTGGACGAAGGGATCGGCGTCGCCGGGGGTTGCGAAGTCATCGCTGCAGAAGGCGAGGACATGGCCGCGTGGAGGAATCTCGAAAGCGCTCCCCTGTCCGATGCAATTCGCGGAGAGGTCGTACTCCTCGACGATCTCCGCTGTCATGGGATCATCGTCGAACTCGATCTTCAAGGCGCGGGTCTCGGTGGCGCCGAGGTTGTGGTTGTCGTACAGCATCATCGAGCCGTCGCGCATCCACCAGACGTGGTGTTGCTTGCTGAAGTCTTGATCGTAGGAGGTCGAGCTCAGGGCCCAGTCGTCGCTTCTGTCGGTGTGGACTCCGGACAGCTCCCAGATCAGGGTGCCGAAACGGGCGTCGCGGGGATCGCCGACCACGTGAAGGACGCGGTCGAGGTGATGTACGGACAGCGTCCAGTCATCGAGCGTGTCCACCCAGATGGAGTTGGTGTGGGTCCAGTCCTCCCCGTACATCTGCCCCGTCGCGCTCCAATATCCTCCGTCTCCACAGCCGGATGGCGTGTAGATCTCGCTCATGTCCCACTCTGCGATCAGATCGCCGCTCGAGTTCCAGACGTTCACACCGTCCATGATGAAGTCGATGGTGCTCGTGCCTGTGTCCCCGTCGCAGTCGTCCACGTCGGAATAGCTCACCTCTTCGGCGGTGAGCGCCCAGGTCGTCTGTCCCTTGACCATCAGGTCGCGGTGCACGAAGTCGTCGAAGCAGACGTCCGGCACCTCGCCGTTGGAGCACTCACCCGCGACGTCACAGCGGCACATCAGCCGGATCAGCTCGCCGGACAGGTCGTACTCGACGATGTACTCGTTGTCGAGGATGGCGTGGATGTGGTTGCCCCGCCTGCCCACGGTGAATCCGGTCACGACGGAGGGAGAATACCCCGTCGCCAGACGAACATCCTGGTACCAGACGATGTCGCCGTTCGAGTTGGCGATGACCAGGTAGTCGAAGTCGTCGCTCCTGAAGCTGTGCTTGCACGCGAAGTTGAACAGCACGTTCTCGACATCGTAGGAACCCGTGCTCGACTGGGTCAGGACCATGGTCGACAGGTCCCCCTCGTTTCTACCGTCACCGTCGGGATCGTCCAGATCCTGGGTGGTGAAGCTGTAGGTGCCGTCGGTGTCAGGGGAGCTTCCATCATCCGCGTAGGCCTGCCACTCGTACTGCGTGTTCGGCTTCAGGTTCCAGACGGTGACCGCGTGGGCAGTGCCCGAGGGCGAGGACTCGCTCTCACGGTCGAAGGTACAGCTGCTGCCTTCACAGAGATCGATCCAGACCTCGGCAGAGGCGTCGGTGGTCACCGTACAGTCGTAGCGGAGCATGTTTCCCGACTGTTGCGCGCAGCTGGCGTGGGTGATGGCTACGGCGCCCGCCGACCGAGGCGCGACGAATACCATCGCCACTGCGATGCCTAGTCGGATGAGATGGGATGGCATGGAGCGTCCTGTCACGGCGGCTCCTCGTGGATTGTGGAGTCACCGTGGAACAGTGTACACGACGGAGGGAGGGAGCATGAGGAAAACTCGGCTTCGAAGATGAGTCCGGAGGGTGGCCAGGGGCAATGTTGCGCGCTGTACGGGTACCCGAGATCACCGCCGGGATAGTGGAACGAGAATCTACGGCTGGAAGGTAGCGTGACCAATACTGCGCGAGCGATACCCGCCCAGGCCGCTCCCTCCCAGCTCCGACGTCTGCTGGGTTTCTGGCTCGGCATCGCACTCTTCTCGCTCATCCTGGGTGCTCCCGCACCCTCCGGCATGCCGCCCGAAGCGCAGCGCACGGCCGCGACCGTGGCCCTGATGGCCTGTTGGTGGATTGGTGAATCCTTGCCGCTCGGGGTCACCGCCCTGATCCCCCTGGTCGCCTTCCCCCTGCTGCGCATCATGCCGTCCAAGGCGGTGGCGCCCAACTACACCAACCACTTCGTCTTCCTGCTGCTGGGCGGCTTCTTCATCGCCATCGCCATGCAGCGCTGGAACCTGCACCGGCGCATCGCCCTCTGGATCATTCGTCTGGTTGGGACCTCCAGCCGGCAGCTCGTGCTGGGCTTCATGCTGGCCACGGCGTTTCTGTCCATGTGGATCTCGAACAGCGCCACCACCATGATGATGATGCCCATCGGGCTTGGGTTGGTGATGAAGATCGAGGAGCTGCAGGGCGAGGACTCAGGGCCGGCGGCGATGCGTTTTGGCGCCTGCCTGATGTTGGGTATCGCCTATGCGGCCAACATTGGCGGGGTGGCCACGCTGGTGGGTACCTTCCCCAACATGGTCTTCGCCGGCATGCTGGGCGAGCACTTCCCTGGGGCGCCGGAGATCACCTTCGTGGATTGGATGAAGGTGGGGCTGCCCTTCGTGGTGCTGTTCATTCCCTTGATGTGGCTCTACCTGGTGTGGATAGCGGCGCCGGTGAAGGGCCGGATCGTCAAGGACGCCGACGGCATGATTCGCGAGGAGATCGCCCAGCTGGGGCGCATGGGGCGCGGTGAGGCCATGGTGCTGGCGGTCTTCGTCACCACGGCCCTGCTGTGGGTCTTCCGCAGCGACATCGCCCTGGGGACGGTGACGATTCCCGGCTGGACCAACCTGCTGGGCCTCGAAAAACACGTCAACGACGCCACCGTGGCCATGACCATGGGCATCCTCTGTTTCGCGCTGCCGGTGGACAGGGACAAGGGTGTCAACCTGCTGGACTGGGAACACGGCAAGCGAGCCCCTTGGGGCATCCTGCTGCTCTTCGGCGGCGGCTTC
>CAZVHW010000006.1:4271-9131 GCA_964626835.1 uncultured Enterobacterales bacterium | reverse complement strand
ATCGGCGGTCAGCTCGGCGCGCTGCAGGGCGTGCCCATCATCGTGGTGATACTGGCCATCGCGCTGACCATGACTTTCTTGACCGAGATGACCTCCAACACCGCCACCACCACCATGATGTTGCCCATCCTGGCGGCCACGGCGCTGGCGCTCGACGCCAATCCCCTGGCCCTGATGCTCCCGGCCACCATCTCGGCCTCCTGCGCGTTCATGCTGCCCATCGGCACCCCACCCAACGCCATTGTCTTCGCCAGCGGCAAGGTCAGCCTGATGCAGATGGTTCGCACCGGGTTCTGGCTGAACCTGATCGGTGCGTGCCTGATCACCGGGTTCATCTACCTGTGGCTGGGCTTTGCCTTCGGTGATGCCCCGGGTGTACTGCCCGGGTGGGTGGGGCATTGAGCGGGGTGTTGGTGGTTCCAGCAGCCACCAGCGCTGCTCGCTATGGAGGCGAGCAAGTGGTGAGTGGTGGTGCTCGGGCCTACTCTCCCATCGCGTTGGCGAACGCCTCGTCCCTGCGAGACGCTGCCCACCGCAGGACGTTCCACGTGCCACCCTTTGCACCCCCATCTCCAGCTACGCCACCGTCCCCGTGACGTCCTGGCTGGGCGGTTGGGAGCGGGAGATCTACTCTCCCATCGCGTCGGCGAGCCGCACCAGGCCCGTGGACACCGGCCTGGCCACCGAGGCGGGGATGACCACCGTGGGGATGGTGTCCCCGCCCAGCTCTTCGTCCTGGGCGCGTGGATCCGTGCGCAGGTGGCCGAGGATGCCGCCGGTGCGCAGCTCCTTGCGGACGAAGACCAGGTACCAGACGCTGCCCAGCGCGAACGCGCCCACGGCGAAGGTCATCACGGCAAGCAGGCCGAGCCGGCGCTCGAGGTTCTTGCCCTGGGGCGCTGCGGGCATGGGGGCTCCGTGTGCGTTCGCCACGAGACAGCTTGGACCTTCAGGCGCGATGGATCAACCCGTCTCCTGTCGCGCCCGGGGGATGGTCGTCACGTGCGCAGCTGGACCCGCTACGCCGGGTAGTGCCTCAGCTCCGTGCCCGTATACACCGCATCGGAGAAGTTGATGCGGCGCATCTGGCGCTGGGTGGCCACTTCCTCGAAGTGGTGGGCCGACAGGCCGGCCACTCGGCCGTAGACGAACAGGGCCTTGGCCAAGCTGGTGGGGACCCCGAGGTCGGCGACGATGGCGCCGATGACGCCGTCGACGTTGATGGGCAGGTTGCGGCCCTTCATGGCGGCGAAGATGTCGCCGATGATGCGGGAGACGGCCACGCAGGAGCCGGACAGACCCTGGGCTTCCACCAGGTCCCACAGCACGGTGCGGCGGGGATCCTGGGAGTGCACCCGGTGACCCAGGCCCTTGATGCGCTTCCTGGCCGCCACCGCTTCGGCTACGTTGGCCTTGACGGCTTCGTCCAGCTCGAGGTTGTCGGCCTGGGCCTTGGCGGCGCAGGTCAGGAAGAAGTCGGCGGCCATCTGACCGGCACCACCGTGCACGTCGGTGATGGCGCCGATGCCGTTGGCCACGCACATTTCGTAGGTGCCACGCACCGATGACGCCAGGATGGTGGCCTGGGCCGAGGGCGGGGTGACGCCGTGGTCCACAGAGGCGACGACCATGGCTTCGAGCATGCGAGCCCGAGCCGGATCGACCGTGACCTCGCCCGTGACCACGCGGAACAGGATGGAGGCGAAGTCCTCGTCGGGCGTGGCGGCGTCCAGGGCGGCCTCGTGGTCGAGCAGCAGCGCCAGGTAGCGGGCGAAACGACCCAGGGCGAACATGGTCTTCTGCACACAGCCACCTTCGGCCTTCTCGTCGATGTCGTGCAGGGGCTTGTCCATCAGCAGGCACTTGGCCAGGGCTTGGGAGATGTCCTCGCCCGGGAAGACCGGCACCGGGGGAGCAGCCTGTGCGGCGGCGTCGAGCATCAGCGCACGGTCGGCGGCGAGGGCTTCGGCGCTGGGCAGCTCGCCGTCCACCAGCAGGTGGGCGATCTCGGCCAGGTCGCAGTTGGCGATGAGCTCTTCGAGCGGGTAGCCCGAGATGAGCAGGCTGTTCGGGGCGACGCGGGTGACCGCGGTGTTCCAACCTTGTTTGGGGGCGCTCATGGTGTGTTCTCCTGTGGGTTCTGAATCGAAAGGCGTGGGCTGATGCGGGCCTACTCGCCCGAGGCCAGCTTCCGCATGGTGTAGGGCAGCAGGCCGCCCGCTTCGCTGATGGCCAGGATCTCGGGGGGCAGTGTGGGGAAGGAGAAGCTCTGCCCGCCGATCACGATGCTGCCGGTGTCCAGGTCGAACTCGACCTCGGCACCTGGCTGGTAGGCATCCACGGCGCCGGGGCATTCGACCAGGAGCATGCCCTGGTTGATGGCGGCGCGGTAGAAGATGCGGGCGAAGCCCTTGGCCACGATGGCTCGGACGCCCACGCCCTTCATGCCCAGGACGGGCTGCTCGCGGGAGCTGCCGCAGCCGAAGTTCTTGCCCGCGAAGACCAGGTCGCCCGGCTGCACGCCGTCGGCGAAGTCGGGATCGAGGTCCTCGAGCAGGTGGGGCCGGATCTCCTCGAGCGTGCCGCAGGTGTAGGTGTACTTGCCCGGGAAGAGCATGTCGGTGTTGATGTCGTCGCCGTATTTCCAGACTTTCATCGGAATCTCCTGTTCACCCGAGCGGGGGCTCAGACGAGCTCCCTGGGGTCGGTGAGGCGGCCGGTGATGGCCGAGGCGGCCACGGTGGCCGGGCTGGAGAGGTAGATCTCGGCTTCCTTGCAGCCCATGCGCCCCTTGAAGTTGCGGTTGGCGGTGCTCAAGGTGCGCTCGCCGGGGGCCATGCAGCCCTGGTGGGCGCCGAGACAGGGGCCGCAGCCCGGGGGCAGCACGATGCCGCCGGCGCGGGACAGCCGCGCGATGACGCCGTTTTCGAGGCCTTGCTCGTAGATGGCCTTGGACGCCGGCAGCACCAGCAGGCGGGAACCGCTTGCCACGGTGTGCCCGTCGAGGATGTCGGCGGCTTCGACCAGGTCGCTCATGCGGCCGTTGGTGCAGGTGCCCAGCAGGAACTGGTCGAACTCGAGGCCCGACAGCTCCGACACCGGCTTGACGTTGTCTACCGTGTGGGGGCAGGCGATGACCGGCTGCAGGGTGGACAGGTCGTAGTTCAGCTCGCGCACGTAGCTGGCGTCGTCGTCGGCCCAGAACGCTTGGTAGGCATCTGCGGCGACGCCGGTGGAGGACAGGTAGTCGCTACAGACCGCGTCTACGGGGAAGACCGCGATCTTGGCGCCCATCTCGATGCCCATGTTGGAGATGGTGAGGCGCTCTTCCATGGACAGGGTGTCCACGCTGCCGTGGAATTCGACCGCCTGGTAGCTGGCCCCGTCTGCTCCGATGTCGCCGATGATGTGCAGCACGATGTCCTTGGCGGTGACACCGGGCCGGAGCGCGCCGGAGAAGGTGACCTTGATGGTGTCGGGCACCTTGAGCCAGGTCTCGCCGCGCAGGATGAGGGCCGCGGCTTCGGTGCGGTCGATGCCCGTGGCGAATGCGCCCACCGCCCCGTAGGAGCAGGTGTGCGAGTCGCTGCCGACGACGACGTTGCCGGGCAGGGCCAGGCCTTCTTCGACCATGACCTGGTGGCAGACGCCGTAGCCCACGTCGTAGAAGTTCGGCAGCCCGTGGCGCTTCACGTAGGCGCGGATCTTCTGGTGGTTGGTTGCGGTTTTTTCGCTGGCAGCCGGGATGACGTGATCGAGCACGATGCAGTGCATCTCCGGCCGACGCACGCCGTATTCTGCGAGGGCGCCGCCGATCTTGCCGATGATGGCGGCGGTGTTGTCGTGGGTGAGCAGGCGGTCGGGCTTGATCACGACGATCTGCCCGGCCACCGTGGTATCCAGGCCGGCCTTGGCGGCCAGGGCCTTCTCTGCGAATGTCTTGCCCATGTGAGTTCTCCCTGGGGGCTAGCTGAGCAGCCCGCCCTTCTTGTAGATGCCCATCTGCACGTCGGAGAAGGGCGTGCCCGCCACGTCGCCGCCGGGCGTGGTGACGGCGCCGGTGGTGAGGTCGACCGCGATCTGCTGGCCGGTCTGCAGGTCGGTGGAGACCAGGTCGGCGAGCATGATGGGGAACCCCTTGTTGATGGCGTTGCGCTCGTAGATGGCGCCAAAGGACTCGGCGATGATCAGCGACACGCCGAGGCTCTCGAAGCAGTCCACCGCCTGCTGGCGGGAGGAGCCGGCTCCAAAGTTCTTGCCCGTGACCACGATGTCGCCAGGCAGGGCCTTCTTCGCGAAGTCTTCGTAGCCGGCGAGGTTGTCGAAGGAGTACTGGCCCATCTCGGCGATGTCGGTGATGGCCAGGTAGCGGTTGTGGTAGATCATGTCGGTGTCGATGTTGTCTTCCCGGATCACCCAGACACGGCCTTCGAAGGTGGACGGACGGACCTTCGGCGCGGCCTTGGCCTTGGCCTGGCCAGCGGTTCGAGCGCCGGTGCCGGTCTCGAAGAGCGCGGGCTGGGCGGGGATGGCGCTGGGCAGTGCGATGGCACCGGCCACGGCCGAGGCGGCCACGACGGCCGGAGAGGCCAGGTAGACCTCGCCCTTGCCCTGCTTCCCAGCGAAGTTGCGGTTGCCGGTGCTGATGGTGATCTCGCCGGGGCCGTTCTGGCCGATCTGACCGGCGGCGCAGCCGGCGCAGCCGGCGTTACCCACCAGGGCGCCTGCGTCCTTGAAGACCTTGATCAGGCCTTCGTCGAGGCAGCGCTTCCAGACCGCGTCGGTGGCGGGCACGATCTTGAGGACCACGCCCGGAGCGGCGGCGCGTCACACGCAGATCGCCGATGCGTCGCCCGTGGC
>CAZVHW010000006.1:0-4261 GCA_964626835.1 uncultured Enterobacterales bacterium | reverse complement strand
GCCGCGCAGTACTTCGGCGGCGGCGGCCAGGTCTTCGTAGCGACCGTTGGTGCAGGAGCCGATGAAGGCCGAGCCGATCTTGGTGCCCAGGACCTCGGACAGGGAGACCACGTCTTCGGGGTGGCCGGGGCGAGCGGCCATGGAGCCCAGGCCCTCGATGTCGATCTCGAAGGTCTTGTCGTAGGTGGCGTCGGCGTCGGCGTATACGCCCTGGACCTCGCGGCCCGCGGCGTGGGAGCAGTAGTCGAGCACCGCCTGGTTGGGCGGGAACAGGGAGATGATGCCGCCCATCTCGGTGGACATGCTGGCCATGGTGACCCGGCCGGCGAGGTCGAGGGCGTCGACCGCGTCGCCGTAGAACTCGGCGGCGTAGCCGAGCAGGCCGTTGGCGCCGAGCATCCGGGCGCAGGCCAGGACCAGGTCTTTGGGGGTGGCGGAGGGGGAGGGGGTGCCGGTGAGGACGACCTTGACCGAGGGGGGGACCTTGAACCAGACCTTGCCGTGCGCGAAGGCCACTGCGATGTCCACGTCGCCCATGCCTTGGCCGAAGGCCCCGATGGAGCCCAGGATGTTGGCGTGGGAGTCGGTGGAGACCAGCGTGGAGCCGGGGACCGCCAGGCCTCCGTCGATGGCCAGGTGGGTGCCGATACCGCTGTCGATGTCGTAGATCCGGATGCCGTGCTCGCGGGCGAACATGCGGCAGATCTGCTGGTTGGTGGCGTACTTCTGGTCCGAACCGCCGGGGTTGCAGTCGAAGGTGAAGAAGGTCTTGGAGGCGTCGTTGATGCCCAAGCCTGCGTCGCGCAGGTTCTTGACCACGTTGGCGCCGCCGAAGTCACGCGCCGCGCGGACGTCGATGGCGAGGTCGACGATGTCGCCCGGGGCCACGTCTTGGCCAGAGTGACTGCCGAGGATCTTCTCGATAAGGGTCTTTCCCATGGTGTTCTCCGAGGAAGGTCGCGTACCGGGATCTCCCGGCCAGAGAACCCGGCCGGGATCTCCCGGCCGGGTCGCTCGAAATAGTCGAGTGGAGCTCGCGGGCTACTGAATGAGCGTGCCCTTGGCGAGCATGACGAGGGGGTTGAAGGTGGCGAAGTCGGCCTGATGGATGAGGACCGTCTCGAGCACCTGGGGTCGACCGTCGCCTTCCTTGGCGTGGCAACCGATGGTGTTGACGACCTCGTCGGGCATGCCGGCCTTGGCGGCCAGGATGGCGCCCGAGATGGGGTGGCGGGCGCACTTGCCGGCGTAGCTCTTGCGGAAGCCACCGGCACCGTCGCGCTCGATCTCCATCAGCTTGCCCACGTCGTGGAGGATGCCGCCCGCGATGAGGCGATCCATGTCCACGGTGTAGGGCATGGTGGCGTAGGTGCTCTGCTGGGCTTCGGCCAGGGCGATGGCGCCGACCGTCACCGCGATGGTGTGCTCGACGAAGTTCACGCCGTGGGTGTTGGTGAGCAGCGTGAAGGGGATGGTCTTCAGCTCTTCGACCGCTTCCCAGCCACCGGCAGTGCAGCCCGCCTGCCAGACCTCGATGACCTGGTCGCGCAGGTCTGAGTCGGTGATCTTTTCGAGCAGCGGGCCGAACAGGTCCAGTACGTCTTGTCTGGTGATCATGACGGTGTCGCTCCGGCTAGAGCCGCGCCAGGATGGCGTCGGTCATTTGGGTTGTGCTGGCGGCGCCGCGCTCGACGACGTCGGGACGGCCGGGCATCTTGGCCATGTCGTAGGTGCGGACCTTGCCTTCGGCGATGACCTCGTTGACGGCATTGCGGATGGCGGCGGCCTTGTCCATCTCGTCTACGTGGTCCAGCATCATGCAGGCCGTGAGGATCATGGCGATGGGGTTGATGATGGGGGTCTCGTAGCCGTAGTACTTGGGGGCGGAGCCGTGGGTGGGCTCGAAGACCGCCACGTCCTTGCCCACGTTGGCGCTGTTCGCGAAGCCGAGGCCGCCGACCAGGCCGGCGAAGCCGTCGGAGATGATGTCACCGAACATGTTGCCCGCGACGATGATGCCGTAGTCCTGGGGGTTCTTGGTGAGCCACATCATCTGGGCGTCGATATTGGTCTCCCACAGGGCGATGTTCGGGTACTCGGCCTTCACCTTGCGGCCTTCGTCGGTCATCATGCCGGAGGTCTCGCGGATGACGTTGGGCTTCTCGCAGATTGTGACGGACTTGTAGCCATGCTTGTCGGCGTACTCGAAGGCGCTGCGCATGATGAAGGCGCAGGCGGGGCGGGTGAAGATCCGGCTCGAGATGGCCAGGTCGGGTCCGGGGACGTCGGCGAAGGCTTTCATCTTGGGGTGGGTGTTGAAAGCCGCGCGCACGTTGTCGGGCGGGTTGGTCCACTCGACACCGGCGTACAGGCCCTGGGTGTTCTGGCGGAAGATGACCACGTCGACCGGGGGCTCGACCAGGCCGCCCTGCGCGCCGCGCTGCACGAAGTTGAGCGGGTTGTTCTGGAAGGAGCGGCAGGGACGGATGCAGAGCTGCAGGTTGAAGTGCTGGCGCAGGCCGACGATGGGGCTGTAGTAGACGTGGCCCTTGCCCTGCAGGTCGGGGTGCAGTTCAGCGGCTGCGGCGTCCTTGGGCTTGGACGTGATGGCGCCGAACAGGGAGACCTTGTGCTCGGTGAGCAGGTCGATGGTGCGCTGGGGCAGGGGGTTGGCTTCGCTGCACCAGAACTCCCAGCCGATGTCGGCGTGGACGTAGTCGGCCTCGAACCCGACCTTGTCGAGGACGCGGATGGCTTCGGGGAGGACGGTCTTGCCGATGCCGTCGCCGGGCATCGTGACGATTGTGCGTGTCATGTCATACTCCTGGGTACGATGGAGTGGAGGTTCAGGGCTTTTTCGAAATCGACCTAGTCGATGAGGGCGGCGCCAGCGGCCAATGCCATCTCCAGATGGGCCGCCGCCGGCAGGACGACCGCCTGGAAGATGCGGTGATGGGCGAGAAGATCCGTGGCCCTCGACGGCAGGCGGGACTCGAAAACGATCTCCCGGTCCTGCAGCGCAGCAGAGTGCACCCGTTGGTCCAGCAGCGGGTGCAGGGGCTGCACCGGTCCGGCTTGCAGGTTCCCGTTTGAGCGCGAGCCAGTCGCTTCGGTCCAGTACTGCTGGCGCTGGAACGGATAGGTGGGCAGGGCCACCCTGCACCGGTCATAGTCCTGGTCGAAGCTCTTCCAGTCGACCTGTGCGCCGCGCACGTAGAGTTCCCCCAGGCTTTCGAGCAGTTGCTGCCAGTCTTCCCGCCTCGGGCGCAGGCTCGGCAACCAGACACCCACTTCGTCCGGCAGGCAGCGGCGTCCCATGCCCAGCAGCACCGGCTTTGGGCCGATCTCCACGAATAATTCACATCCCTGCCTTTGCAGGGTCTGCATGCCCGCGGCAAAGCGCACCGGCTGCCGCACGTGGCGGCACCAGTACTCCGCAGAGCACAGCTCGTCCTCGACCACGTCCCCCATGAGATTGGAGACGATCTTGAGGCGCGGCGCAGAGTAGTTGACCTGACGCGCCACCTGCGCAAATTCCTCCAGCATCGGTTCCATCAGGGGATAGTGAAACGCGTGGGATACCTGCAGGGGCTTGGTCTCGACTCCCTGGGAGTTCAGCCCGTCGCTGATAGCTTGAATCGCTTCCCGCTCTCCGGAGAATACCACGCTCTGCGGACCGTTGATCGCCGCTATGGACACCTGCTCAGAATACGGCTGGAGCGCGGCGCTCACCTGTTCCTCATCGGCCCGCGCCGACACCATGGCCCCGTTGCGGGGCAGGGCCTGCATCAGCCGGGCGCGGGCGGCGATCAGTCGCAGGCCGTCCTCCAGACTGAATACCTCAGCTGCGCAGGCGGCCACGTATTCTCCCACGCTATGTCCTATGAGGATGGCGGGTTCGATGCCCCACGAGCGCCACAGCTGCGCCAGCGCATATTCCAGGGCGAAGAGCGCCGGCTGGGTGTAGGCGGTTTCGTCGAGCGGAGACGGCGCGCCCGGCTCGGGATAGAGCACCGCCAGCAGCGGCTGTTCCAGATGGTCGCGCAGCAGCGCGGCGCATTGGTCGAGGGTTTGGCGAAATACGGGGTGCGTCTCGTAGAGTTGCCGTCCCATGCCCGCGTATTGGGATCCCTGGCCGGTGAAGAGAAAGGCGACCCCGGGACGTTCGGCGCCGGCCGTCCGACCGCGGATGAGGCCGGCCACTTCCTGCCCAGCCGCCGCGACGGCGAGTTTTTCCCGCACCTTCTCGGCAGTAGCCCCC
>CAZVHW010000005.1:39365-39641 GCA_964626835.1 uncultured Enterobacterales bacterium | reverse complement strand
GACACGGACTGCGACGGCTCGAACGACTACGACCAGGACGGCGACGGCTACGATAGCGACGAGCACGGTGGAGACGACTGCGACGACGACAACGCCGCCATCCATCCCGGCGCCGACGAGACCTGGTACGACGGCGTCGACGGGGACTGCGACGGCAGGGACGACTACGACCAAGACGCCGACGGCTTCCAGGCCGAGGGGCACGGCGGGGACGACTGTGACGACACCGACGCCTCCGTCAACCCCGGGGCTCGAGAGCTCATCGACGGCATCGAC
>CAZVHW010000005.1:2607-39355 GCA_964626835.1 uncultured Enterobacterales bacterium | reverse complement strand
GGCGAGTACGACGAGGTCCCATGGGGAGGCATCAGCACG
This sequence comes from uncultured Enterobacterales bacterium, assembly GCA_964626835.1. Taxonomy (GTDB): domain Bacteria; phylum Myxococcota_A; class UBA796; order UBA796; family JAFGLY01; genus CALDOK01. Next base: position 39,316 of record CAZVHW010000005.1, on the reverse strand, counting down.
TCTGTCACGGCCTACCACGCGGGCATCCCCGGCGAAAACGGGCCGTACTACGGGCTCGGCTACTCCCTCTCGCGGAGCTCCGCAGACCTCGTGTCCAAGGAGGACCTCGGAGACAAGACCTTCGACCCCACGCAAGACGGCGTTCCGGACATCCTCGTCAGCGCGCCGCTAGCGGGTTGGTTCTCGGGCGTGACGTCCACCGACAAGGCGGTCTACGTCCTTCCTGGCGGTCCCACCAACGACCTGGACGTGGACGACGTGACCGAGACCACCGTCTTGCGCCTGTATCCAGGCGGCCTCGCGGGAATGTTCGGCAGCACCGTCGCCTGGATCTCGAGCTTGGACAGAGACACCAAGCCGGAGATCCTGGTCGGGGCACCGGTCGATGAGGACGCGACTGGCGGTGTTGGCAGGACCTACCTCTTCAACTCGGTAGACCTCGCGGACGCCTCGTTGACCGTGTCCGACAGTGGATTCACGATCTGGGAGATCCACGCTGGCCTCGCCTCGGTGATGGTTCTGGCCGGAGAGACAGGCACCGGCTTCGGCCGCGCCGTGTCCATCGGAGACTTCGACGGCGCAGGTGGCGACGACATCGCCATCACCGCCCCCACGGCCAACGAGAGCGCGCCCTACGGCACGCTGATCACCCCCGGCGAGGTGGTGGTCATCACCGCGGACACCCTGGCGAGCGCCTCGGGAACCATCGGTGGCAGCTCCGGCTCCGTCTTCATCAACGGCGACTCGGACTTCCAACACGTCGGCGCCTGTCCTCCGGTGGCCCTGGACCTGGATGGTGACGGCTTGCAGGACCTCGTCACGAGCTCCGCCGACACCGCTAGCGGGCGCGGCCTCGTCGCCGCCTGGCCCAGCCAGGAATACGACGCTGGCTCCGTCTACATCTACGAGCTGCCCTACCTACTCATGGGAGACGCAGCACACCACGAGCTGGGCCTGCGCCTGGCAGCCGGCGGCGACATCACCCGCGACGGCATCGCAGACCTGGCGATCTCCGCGACCGATAGCGACGGCGTCTCCGAGCTGCTCGTGGTAGACGGCGCGGCCTGGGCGGCAGCCACGGAGCCGGACGTCAGCGACGTCCTCTTCCTGCTGATCAAGGAGGTGGCGGACGCCACCGGGATGAGCTCCTTCCCCTTCTCGCTCAACGGCGACTTCAACAGCGACGGCAACGCCGACCTGCTGGTGAGCTCTCCCCAGGGCGAGGTCGAGGCCGCCGGCGGTGTCGTCTCCGTCTTCTACGGCCACGCCGACATGGGCGGCACCATATCCACCGAGACCGCCGACAGCATCTTCACGGGCGAGGCGGGGTACTTGTTGGGCTACACCGCGGTCGAAGCCTTGGACTTCGACGGTGACGGCACCACCGAGCTCCTGGCCGGTGCTCCGGGTCAGGATCCGGACGGCGGCTTCGAGCCACCGTGGACGGGAGCGCTCTACGTGCTCAACCCCCAAGACGCCTGGTAGCGCGAGCCAGGCGGAACACCCGCCACTCAGCTGGTGATCACCCGCTGGAAGCTGAGCCAGCGACGGACCAACGTGGGGGTCATCTCGCCCCGAAGCACCAGGCCTGCCGCCTGAGTGCCCAGCTTCACGTAGTTGGCCCCGTGGGCCAGCTGAATGAGCGGCCAGGGGTGACGCGCCAGCAGGCGCGAGCGAGTGAGGGCACGGAGCGCCGGGCGAGGCACGAAGGACTTGGACAGCAGCTGGATGAGGCTGATCCAGAAGGTCTCTTCCACGGCGCGAGGGTACTGCAGGTTCACCCTGTGCTGGTAGAAGGTACGCGTGTTGTCGGGCCCTTCGATCTCGTAGGGGGAGATACGGCCATCGGCCAGCAGCTTGCGCGCGACCTCGGAGCCTGGGAAGTAGGTGATGGAGAACAGGTAGAGATCGAAGGGCGAGGGGAAGCTCGAGACCAGCTCGAACATCGCCCGTAGGTCGTCGGGTGTGGTCTCCGGATCGTCGAAGATGAGCTGGTAACGGGGATAGATGCCGAGCCGGGAGAACAGCTCCGCTTTCTCGGCGATGTTCTCGTCGTCGTTGAAGCGGTCGTACAGGCCGGCGTTGACCCGTGCCGTGGCCTGCACGCCCATGAACACACCGGTGAGCCCCGCCCGACGGAGCGCAGCCATGCGCTCCTCGGTCACCAGCTTGGGCTCGATGAAGATCTCGAAAGGCAGGCCCACCTCGACCGGCCAGCGCTCGCAGAACTCTCGAAACCAGGCCTTCTGGAGCACGAACACCTCGTCGTCGAAGCGCACACGCTTGAAGTCCCATCGCTCCTGGGCGGCCTTGATCTCGGCGATGGCGGAGTCGACCGACCGGAACCGGTACCAACGCTGGCCCTTGTAGATCTCCTTTTTGTAGGTGGAGTTGTAGCAGTAGGCACAGCGATACAGGCAACCGCGGCTCGCCATCATCTGAAACACCGGATCGCCGTGCATGGGGTCGCCCTGCACATAGGTGTGGCCGGTGACCAGGTACTTGTGCTCGTGGCTGTGGTAGTCGCGGAACGGCAGCTGGTCGAGATCGCAGACCAGTGGGCGAAGCTCGTTCTTCACGACGTCATCGTCGCCGCGACTGACCCAGAGATTGGCCACGTCGTCGAAGGACTCCCCACGATGAAGCCGCTCGGCCAACTCCAGGAGGGCCTCGTCCCCTTCGCCCCGCATGAGCATGTCGGCGTGCGGGACGCAGTCGTCCGGCACCAAGGTGGGGTGCTTGCCGCCCCACAACACGGCGAGATCGAGCTCCTTCCAGACGTGCTCGGTGATCCACCTTGCCATGTTGACATAGGCCGACGCGCGCACGGACATGGCCACCATCTGGATACGCTCGCGCCGCAGAACACGCACCACGCTGACAAGCTCGGTCGGGGTAGGGGCCTCGAAGTGGTTCGAGATCCAGTCCTTGAAGTAGATCTCCGCGACGTGGAAGCCCGCCTCGCGGAGGATGGCTGCCAGCAGCCTCACGGCGTTGTTCTCGACGTCGTACAGGGAGACCAACGCGATGCGTGGCCCCTCGATCTCGGCGCGGCGTGCAAGGTTGGTCAGGCGAGGATTCACGAGGGCGGCTCCTGGAGACGACAGGGCAGCCTATCCGGTACCTGGGACCACCCGCACGGAGGCACGTTACTGAGAGAGTTCTTCAATCAACCTCAGATGGGCGACGGATACACGATGGCAGAGGAACGAGCGCGCACGACCATACACGACGGTCCCGTGGTCATCGTCGGCGCTGGCGTCACCGGAATGGTGACGGCCCAGCTGCTGGCCGAGGCGGGTGCCCAGGTGGTGGTTGTAGAAAAGCTGATGGCGTTGGGCGGTCTGGCCCGCTCCTTCGAATACGACGGCTTCGTGTTCGACGTCGGACCTCACCGCTTCCACACCGCCAACCCCGACGTCTCCGCCTACATCGAGCGGGTGTTGGGCGACAAGCAGGTGCTCTTCCCCCGGCGCAGCGAGGTCTACTTCCAAGGCAAGTACTACCTCTGGCCACTCAAGCCCCAGCAGCTTCCCCAGCTGCCCGCCGCCATGGCCCTCAAGAGCGGCCTGGACCTCATGGTCAACAGCCTGCGCGACTACAACGACGACAACTTCGAGAACTACGTCCTGAGACAATACGGCCCCACGCTCTACGGCCACTTCTTCCGCGACTACACCGAAGACTTCCTGGGTCGCCACCCCCGCGACACCCACCCCGACTGGGCCAAGGCCGGTATCAACCGCGCCATCATCGACGACAAGCTGCAGATGCAGAACCTGTCCCAGCTGGCCAAGTCGACGCTCATGCAGCTGAAGAAAACTTCGGCCATCGACTTCATCTACCCATCGGGTGGCATGTTCACCTTGTGGGACATCGTGGGTGCGCGCCTCGAGGAACTGGGCGGCCGGATAATCCTGGGGGTGGAAGCCACCTTGGAAGCCCAGGGCGATCGCGTGACCGCCGTGCACGCCGGTGACGAGCGCATCGAGCCGAGCCTGGTCATCTGGACCGGACCCATCAACCAGGCCGCAGAAGGCCTCGGGTTGGCCCCCTTCTCGCTGGACTACCGTTCGCTGCTGCTCTTCAACGCCATGGTCGAGTACGACGTCCAGCACCCCTACCAGTGGTGCTACTACGGAGAGCGCGACATCAGCTTCCTGAGGGTCTCAATCCCCCGCTTCTTCGACCCAACTACCTGCCCAGCCGGCACAACCGGGCTGTGTGTCGAGCTGTCCTGTCAAGAGGGCGACGAGCGCTGGCAACATGGCGAACGCCTCACCGACTGGGTGGTGGACGACCTGGTGCGCGTCGATCTCATCCCCGACCGCAAGGTGGTCCACGACGTACGCCTCGAGCGGGTGTCCAACGCCTACCCCATCTACCACCGGCGCTACCCCGAAGACCTCGAAAAGGCCCAGCAGGCCTTCGCTCCCTTCGAGAACCTGCACATGGCAGGTCGCACGGGTACCTTCTGGTACAACAACATGGACCACTGCATCGAGGCGGCCTACGATCTGGTCACGCGCCTGCTGCACGACGTGGGCCGAACGGGCTTCACGGCCGCCGAACTAGCGCGGGGGCTGGACTAGAAACGTTCGCCCGGTGGGCGAAAAGCCTTCGACAGATCAGTCTTCGTCACCGTCGAGCCCTTGGTGCAGCAGAGGGGAAGCTTGGTCCAGGCGCGGATGCGTGTCGCGCAGATCGTCGGAGTTGATGCCGGCCCCATCGTTCATGGCGTCCATGGCGCGCAGGGTCTGGTAGATGCCGTGCAGGGCGGCGAGAACGTCACCGGTGTGCCCGCTCTCGGAGATGGTGTGCATGTTGCGGATGGGGAAGCCGATGGAAGTGGCCGCAGCGTCGAGGCCGGCGAAGGCCGCCGCCATGGCGTCGGTGCCCGTGTCTCGCCCGACCAAGGACAGCTGCAGGGGAATGTCGTGCTCCCTGGCGACCCGCTGGATGATGGCGTTGAGCCCCGCGCTTGCGATGGCCCCCACGCTCAGGGTGAAGCCACTGCCCATCTCGAGGGGCTCGAAGCGGCGGTCCTTGACCCCGGGGGCCGACTCGTAGTCATGGTTCACGTCCACGGCGATCACGACGTCCGGACGCAGCTCGCCGGCCAACACGCGGCTGCCCTGACGGCCGATCTCTTCGTGGCTGGCGGCGGCGCCCAGGTACCGAACGTTGTCGAGCTCGCCCTCGGTGGCGAGCAAACGCGCCACCTCGGCCACCACGAAGCAACCCAGGCCGTTGTCCAGGTAGGCCCCCTGAAAGGTGTCGGGGGCGAAGCCGTGGCGGATCGGACGGTTCATGAGGATGGAGTCGCCCGCGCGGATGCCCAGGGCCTCCACCTGCTTCTTGCGGCTCTTTCCGTGCAGCTGGAGCTCGAGGTAGAGCTTTTTCTTGTCCAGACCCTTGCGGCCATCGCGCAAGGCCGGATCGGCAAAGTGAATGGCGCCCAGGGCTTCGATGGTACCGCCGTCGATCACGCGGTAGCTGCCTGGGGCATCGGGATCTTCACTGAACAGCCGCACCTCGTGACCCAGCAGCGTGGTGGGCAGGAACGAGTCGCTGTTGACCCAGATCTTCCCGTCCGTCCCGATGCTGCGCACCTGGAGCCGAATCTTGTCGGCGTGGCCGATGACCATGACCGTGAAGGCATCCGGGCGGTCCGGGGCCGTATCGACCACGATGGAGGCGTTGCCACGGAAACGGCGCACCTGCCAGCCGCTGGGCATGAAGCCCTCGACGTATGGCTGGAGCACGCCATGGGTCATGGCACCCTCGAGGCCGACGGGGCTGGGGGCAGTCAGGATCTCGCGCATGCGCTCGAACTGGCCTGCGGGCATGGACTCTTGCCAGGGCTTGCGCTCGCAGCTCATCGTTCACTCCGGGGCGGGAAGGACTCGCCACCCCTTCTAGCCGTCTGGGGCGCTTCACGCAGCGACCCGAGGTGCGGGGTCACCGCTCGGACAGCTCGACCGCCTCGAGAACCTCCTCCAAAGCCTCCAATGTCCTGGTCACGTCCCGCACCGAGCGTTGCACGTCGGCCTGACGATCCCGGAGTCGCTGGAGAGAATGCAGGCGGCCATCGGCGTGCACCTGGGCGGCCAGGGCCTCGAGCTCGGCAGCCGCGTCGATGAGCTGACCCGCGTAACGTTCGATGTTGCGAACCTGGGCCAGACCAGCCGGCGGCGGTTCCCGCTCACCCGCAGCGACGAAGGGCAGAGCGAAGACCGCGAAGAGCACCAGTAAACGTCCCGGTTTCTGGCGCCTGAAGGGATCGACGCCCGGCATGGCTTTACGGTCCCCGTCCGAACCGTCGCTCCCCAATGAGCGTGCCACACCAGGCGTCAACTCCCCCGACGGACTCTCGCGGAGACCATTCGATGGAATGACAGCGCGCGACATTTGGCGGCCGCTACACGGGAGCGTTGTGGCTCTTGGCGCTCAGGCGCTCCATCTTGACCAGCGACCAGGCGCCGCGAGCCATGCGCTCGAACTCCTGCCTGGATTGCAGCCCGAGCAGAGCACGGCCAACCACCCGCGGCCGATAGTAGAACTTGCGGTGCGAGACCTTGAGAAGTTGTAGAATCTCCTCGTTGCTCAGGTGCTCGTTCCAGGCGGCCGGCACCGGTGTACCGGAAAGCGGGTCCTTCATGAGCCTGTCCCAACAGTCGGCTGGGTACAGCCCCTTGCGGGCTCCCTCCTCGAAGCTCTCCGTACCCGGGTAGGGGGAGAACACCGCGAACACCGCGAAGTCGGCGTCGAGCTTCATCATGGCGTCGACATTGTCGATGCACTCGCCCATGGAGCGCTCGTGTGGGCCGGCCAGCATGATGTAGGCCACCGAGCGCACGCTCTCTTCGCGGCACCACTTGAAGACGCGATGTACGTCGTCGATGTCGCAGTGCTTGCCCCAGGCATCGAGGCCTTCGTTGTTGGTGGACTCGACCCCGAAGTGGATCTTGTTGCAGCCCAGCTCGCCACAACGCCGGATCTGCTCGCGAGTGGTGCCCGCGATGGTGGTCTTGTAGGACCACTGGAACTCCAAGCGTCGTTTCTCGATGGCATCGCAGAACTTGAGCACCCACTGGGAGTTCGGCGTGAAGAGGTCGTCGATGAACATGACCTCGCCGATACCCAGGGACACACAGTGCTCGACCTCGTCCAGGATGCTGTCGATGTTGCGGATGCGGTACTGCCGCTTGTACGTGAGGCAGAAGGGGCAGGAGTGGGGACAGCCTCGGCTGGTGATCGCCGTGGTGACCAGCGGCGCCTTCATGGCCGGCAGATAGTAGTCCTTGTACCGGACGCGACGCCGATCGGGCCACGGGTAGGCGTCGAGGCTGCGGGGAGTGGGGCGCTCTTCGTTCTTGACGATGTCCCCCCCGTCCCGGAACCACACGCCGCGAATGCCCTCGAGGGTCTTGCCCGCGTTGAGCGCCTCGAGCATCTCGACGAAGGCGTCCTCGCCGTCTCCCGTGCAGATGGCATCGACGCCATTCATGTTGATGGCGTAGTCCGAGAACATGTTGCAGTGGGGACCACCCAACAGCACCTTGGCGTTCGGGTTGAGCTTCTTGACCGTGTTGATGGTGTTCTGGACGTCGGGGATGCAGTGGGTGAAGGCGGTGATGCCCACCACGTCGAGCGGGTACTTCCGGAGCTGCTGCTCGAAGTCGGGGTAGTCCAGGTCATCGACCACGGCGTCGAAGATCTCGGTCCGCCAAGGCGTACGCTTCTCGACCGAAGACTGCAGGTACATGAGCCCCAGGGGTGGAAAGCAGTAGACCCCGTGGGCGTGCTCCTTGGGGATGCCGGCCCAGACGCGCTTGCGCTCGGGTGGGTTGATGAGAGTGATGTCCATGTCGATCTCGCTAGGAAGACCGCCGCCGATGCGGCACGATGAGGCGCCATGGGATGAAGAACGGGACGCGCTCTCGGTAGCGCAGCCATTCGTCACCAAACACGGCGTGATTCTGTGGCTCCTGGCGCCAGAGCTTTTCGGCCAGAGAGCCCATGAGCAACAGGGGGCACAGCAGGAAGGTGAAGGTGAAGGAGTTGAGGGCCACGCCCACGCCCATCACCCCAAGAAACTTGGCGTGAACCGACGGGTACCGGCAAAGCCCGTAGATTCCCGTGGTGACGAGCTGCTGGGTGCGGCCCGCCGTGGGTGAGGGGCTGCCCCTGCCCTCGAAGACGATGGCGGCGTATGCCACGACCCAGACAATACCGCCGACGGCGAAAACCACGCCACCGACCACCCAGTTGAGAGGTGGCTCGAGCATCTGGGCAGGGAAACCGAGCCAGCGGTCCATGGCGAAGCCCAGCAGCACGACGAGGAAGGTGAGTGGGAACAGCACCGGAACGTAGACCTTCGCCAACATGTGGAGGATCTGGGGTGTCAGCAGGACCCCGAGCGTCTTCCTGGTGGACGAGGACATGGAACCTTCCTGGGCGCTCGCTCGAACGCGAATGTCCACCCTAGCACGAAGGGCGACCGCTGGCGTGGGAACACGGCTGGGAGTGAGCCCTGCCACGCCGGCAGCCCTCCAAAACTGTGACAAATGGCGACAAATGTGTCTTTGTTATTTTCTTTTCCGCCGAATACACTGCCAGTGACAACTCGCCATCCGGGCGCACCCATGTCCCCCGTCAAGGTTCTCGAGGTTGCCCTCCTTTGCTGCATGCTGGCCCAGGCCACCGCATGCGGTGCCGATCCGATCATGGACCGCGCGAACGCAGAAAGGGCCGAGGAATCCAACGGCCAGGGCGGGGCGGGACACCCAGGGCCGGGACAGGCCAACGGGCCCATACCGGGCGATCCGAGCCAGCCACCCCCTGGGCAAGCCGCCCAGCCCCCCCCTGGTGCCCCACCCCAGCCCGAGCCCGGCGTACCCAACCAGCCACAGCCGGGCACTCCCGACGATCAAGTCGAAGCCACGGCGGGCACCCCCGACGGCCCCACCATTACTCTGTCGGGCACCGTCCGCTATGGCGACTACGGCAAGGGCACGATCAGGGTGGACGTCTTCGACGGCGACCAGAGCGATCGCTCCCTGGCCCAGCGTCCCGGCGTGGTGGCCTGGGCCGACATGGAGTCCCCAGGAGCTTTCTCGGTTCAACTCCCGGTCTCCAAAGGGAAGGTCTGGCTGTCCGCCTTCAACGACGCAAACGGCGACGGCAAGCCAGACCACGAAGACCCCGGTGGCCAGTGTCAGGACAACCCAATGGTCGTAGGGAACCAGGACATCTCGGGAGTGGTCATCGACCTGCAGTACAATCCGAAGCCGGCAGACCAGTAGCCCCGAAGGGTGACGTGGACGCTCAACACCCGGTCGCGGTCGTCATCCCCCACCACAGTCGCCGCGATCTTCTCGACCTGGCCCTGGATTCGGTGCGGGGGTATTCGGTGTTCCTGGTGGATGACTCCCCCATGGGAATCGCCCCCGCTGACCGGCCTCCAGCGACCGCACACCTCAGAACAGCAGGGGCAGAGGGCTTTGCACGGGCTGCCAATCGTGGCCTGGCAGCCGCGCAGCGAGACGGCTTCACGTGGGTCCTGCTCCTGAACGACGATGCCTGCCCGAGGCCAGGCTGCGTGGACGCCCTGCTCGAGGCCGTGCAGGCCGATCCGGCCGTGGCGGCCGCAGGCCCAGTGCTGCTGGACGCGAACGGAGCCGTAGAGAGCGCGGGCATCCGCGTTCACCACCGGACGGCCCGGGTGCGGCAATGCCTGCGGGTCCCACCCGACCTGCACGACGTGGACGCGGCGAGCGGGGCCTGCCTGCTGGTGGCCAGCCGAGAGCGCTTCGACGAGCGATACTACTTCGGCTTCGAGGACATCGAGCTCTGTCATCGAATACGCGCCCGCGGGGGGCGGGTCGTTCTGGTCCCCCAGGCTCGCTGTGACCACCAGGGAGGCGCAACGATGCCTCGCCGCGGGAGGCAAGCGACCCGTCACGCCTTGGCGGGTCACCTGCGCCTGGTAGAAGAGAGACCGTGGCAACGCCCGCTGGTGCTGCTGATGGCGTTGGCCCAGGTTCTGCGCGAAGGCGGCCCCCCTGCGAGGCTGACGGGGCTGTGGGAAGGCTGGCGGGACGCTCGGCGAGGCTGACGGGGTTGTCTTCCGGATGGCTCGAACCACGGCCACCCACCCAGGCGCCAGCAGTCCTCACGGACCCGCCAACGACGCCTGGGACCGCTGTTTCCTGGACAGGTTGAATCAATAGTGGCAAGTTCGTGTCCGACCCTGGTGATGCCACCAGCGTTCCCAGCCCCCCGTCTCCTCCCCATGACCCCCGATGTCGCGCCACCGCTGGCCGCTGGTCGCCTGAGGCTCCGCGAGATCCTCGGCGAAGGTGGGGTGGGCAAGGTCTACCTCGCCTATGACGAGCGCCTGGACATCCACAGGGCGGTGAAGGTCCTGGCGAACGAGCGGGCCACGAACCAGATCCAGCGCCAGCGCTTCCTGACCGAGGCCCGCATCCAGGCCCGCTTGCGGCACCCCAACATCGTGGAAGTATACGACATCGAAGACGACGGCACGTCCGTCTACCTGGTCATGGAATTCGTGGAGGGAGGGAGCCTCTGGAACCGGCTCAAGGAGCAGGGCCCGCTGGCACCCGCCGACGGCGTCAAGGCGGCAGTGGGCATCCTCAGAGCCCTCGAGGAAACCCACGCCCTGGACATCGTCCATCGGGACATCAAACCCCACAACATCCTGCTCACCCGCACCGGAGTGCCCAAGTTGGCCGACTTCGGGGTGGCCCACCTGCCCTCGGAGGAACAGCAGGGAGTCACGCGCACCGGTGTCGTCATGGGCACCTGGGCCTTCATGGCGCCGGAGCAGCGCGCGAGCTCCAGGCGGGTCGATCGCCGCTCGGACCTCTACGCCGTCGGCGCCACCCTCTACACGCTGGTCACGGGGTACACCGAGCCCGACCTGTTCGATTTCGAGCAGGACAGCGAAGTCTTCGAGCGCCTGCCCCAAGCACTTCGGCCCGTGATCTGGCGTGCCACGCGCTACTCCCGTTCCCTGCGCTATCCCGAAGCCTACCAGCTTCGCGAGGCCCTCGAAGGCATCGAGGCCCGCAGCCCCGTAGCCTCCCCGACCGAGGCACCGGACGCCCCACACTACCTAGCCCTGAGCGCGATGGCAGCCGGCGTCTCGCCGGCCACGACCCAGGACCGGCCGCTAGCGCCGCTCTCCAAGTCCGGGCGCGACTACGAGTCGCCCTCCGGCACCCTGGTCCCCAACGCGGCAGAAGTAGAACGCCTGTTGGCCACCCCTTCCCGCAACGCCCAACCCACGTTCTCCGACGACAGGCACACCGTGGACCTGTCCCACGATGCATCCGAAGGCAGGCCGGAGCACGATACCGCCGAGGGCGTCGTCCAGCTCCCCATCACCGGCTCCCCCGTGGACGCCGCCGAGGGAGAAGGCAGGGACCCCAGGGCCGTCAGCTGGACCATCAACGACGAGCGCCAGCTCACCGAAGAGGTCGATGACGAGCCCGTTGCCACCCCATGGCGCCGAGCCTCTCGCCTACGCTTCCTCACGTTCCTGGTGGTCCTGGGAGCCTTCGCCACGCTGCTGCTCGCGGGGCAGCAGGGCTGGATCACCCTGCCGGACTCCCTCCTCGCGCCGATCGAGCCCACCGTGCAACCAGTGGAGCCGACCATCGAGACCGATCCGGGGCCGAAGCCTCCCTCGACTCTGCGAGAGCCACCAGTAGAACCACCGGTCGAGGTCGCTCCGTTGCCGACCCCCGTCGAGCCGACACTCTCACCGGCCACACAGCCTCCGACCCCGCCCGCCACCTCGCCACCGCCCGAGCCCACCGAGGGTGCCGAGCCAACGGAGAGCATCGAGCCCACCGAGGGTACCGAGCCCGGAGGGGGCGCCGAGCCCACCGAGGGTGCCGAGCCAACGGAGAGCATCGAGCCCACGGAACCCGCCGAGGAACCCGAGGTGCCCTACCCAGACCTGTCCTCCGACAGCCCCGACTCGTTGGTCCACGACCGCGTCATCGAGCGCTACGAAAAGCAGGTCTTCGCCTGCTACGACGAAGCGCTGCTCACCAACACCAGGCTCGAGGGCATGCTCCAGATGCGCTGGATGGTCGAAGAGGGCGAGGTGGTCTCCCTGGCCACCGTCGAGAGCCCCCACGGCCACGACGACATCGCCAGCTGCGCCAAGGCCGCAATGGTGGGCTGGCGCTACCCCCCGTGGTTTTCCTGTCTACCCAAGATCCACGAGTGGCACCTCACCGTCAACAAGCGCGCCCTGCGCCAACTGGACATCCATCAGAAAGAGCTGCTGTCCTGCGGCAACGACCTCACCCCCTCCGATCTCGATCGGTACGGTACCGGCAGCCTGCAGATCGACGCCATCGAGGGGCGCATTCGCTCCGTGGAGGTCTTGGACGGCTTCGGGCGGGAGAGCATCGAGGCCTGCCTGGTTCGGACGGCAAGGACCCTGACCCTGCCACCCTATGTGACCGGGAGCTACACCCTGCGCGTTACCATAGCCAACTGACCGCGGGGAGGTCTATTGACCCGGCGGGAAGGGCTCCTGACCGGGTGGTGGCTCCTGACCGGGCGGTGGTCGCGCACCCGGCGGGGGCTGGGCGCCGCCGCTCCCGGGCGGCGGTGGTGCTACCGTCCCAACGGCCGCTGCGGGAGGTTCGGCCCCGAGGGTCAAGGCTCGAAGCGCACCATCCACCGCTTCCGGAAGGGCAGGTTCCTGCAGGAGTAGGTAGAGCAACAGCTCGCGCCGAGCTTGGTGGAGCACAGGCCCGGAAAGCTCTGCAGCGGCATCGTCCGCCCAGAGCCCACCGATGTCCAGGTGCGCCCGCGTCGCCTCGAAGTCACCCCGCAGTAGCAGCGTGGGATCACCCACGGAGTAGAGCGAGCCCACGAGCACCTTGAAGTCCCCAGAGTTGGCGGCGATGTCGAGCTCGCGGCGAAGGCAGAAGACCACGTCCGGAAAACGAGCTTCCTGCTGAGGACTGAGCGTGCGCAACAACTCCTGCTCCTCGTCCAACAACGCACGGACCGACTGCATGCGTATGGCCAGCAACTCGTCGTCCCGGACCCTGTGGAGCTTCTGCTCGAGCAACAGGGTGCTGAACGCCTCGAAGCGCGGATCGTCCAGGTCCGCGCCATTGGCGAGCAGGTCGAAGACTTCTTGGTATACCGGCGTGAGCTGGGGCTCATAGCGCTCGATGATGCGCTGCTGGCTGGCTTCGAGCCGCTCGCGCAAGGTGGCCGCCCGACCGTGCAGTCGCACCAACAGGCGGAGCTGGGTCTCGTTGAGCCCCGCATAGCGCAGCCAGATCAGCATGCGGGCGCGCTGCTCGACCGCCTGTACTTCGGGAAGAAAAGCCGAATCGTAGAGGTGCTGGTACAACGGCGGAGTGGTCTCGCTGTCCAGCGCTTCGAGCTCGCGCACCTTTTCCTGAGTCGGGAGCCCCGCTGGGGCGGATCCACATGCTGTGAGGAGCAACAGCGCTGCAGCGAATAGGAGGCGGTTCAACCGGACACCTCTGGGAATCTGGCCTTCCAGGCGCCCGACCAGTGTAACGCCTCGACGCCGAGGATGAGTTCGTCCTGGATTCCCCACCCCCAAGGGGGATAGCATCTCGCCATGGCAACCTCCCCTCCCAGCCAGCCGGAAGGACACGAGCCGCGCTCCGGGTTCTCGCGACTGGCCGGTTCGAGGGTCCCAGCCATCGCCGCGGCGCTCTACGCCGCGGCCACCATCGCGATCACCTGGCCGGTGCCGCTGGCACCGCGCTCGATGCTTCTGGGCCACGCGGGCAACGACACCTGGAACCACGTCTGGGGCTTCTGGTGGGTGGGGCAGGAGGTGCTGGAGCACGGCCGATGGCCCGCCTGGACCGACCTCATCGCCTGGCCCTCGGGCGGTGCGCTGTACTTCATCGACACCTTCAACGCGATCATCACCCTGCCCATCCAGGCGTTCGCGGGGCCGGTCTTCACACACAATGCCGTCGTCGCCGGCTCGTTGTGGTTCTCGGCCTTCTGCGCCTGGCTGCTCGCGCGACGGATCGTTCGCGACGACGCAGCCGCCCTGGTGGCCGGCGCTGCGTACGGCTTCTGCCCTCACATCCTGGCCCAGGCTCACAACGGCATCACGGAGTCCCTGAACATCGGGTGGCTGGCGCTCTATCTCCTGGCCCTGCTCACACTTCTCGAGCGGCCAACCCTCCGGCGTGGCCTCCTCACGTGGCTGGCACTCACGGCCTGCGGCATCTTCAACTGGTACTACGGCCTGTTCGCAGGCTTGATAACCGCGGTGCTCGTGGTCTCCAGGCACCGAGAAGTATGGGTCAACTGGCGCCAGCTGGCCAAGTGCGGGCTGGCCGGGGCCCTGCTGGTGGGCCCCCTCGCACTGGCGGCACTCTGGGCACTCAAGAGTTCCATGGACGCACCCGACGCCCTGGTCAATCGTGACTCTGACTTCGTGTGGAACTCCCTGCTGTTCCACAACATGTCCGACTTCCAGTGCTTCTTCCGACCGGGCCGTTTCTACAGCCCCAATCTGAAGGTCCTGTACGGCGAGGAGCTGCTCATCGTCATCTACGTCGGCTGGACCCTCATCCTGTTGGCGGTGGCCGGCGTCGCGTCGGTGCGGCCCAGGCGCAAGCTCCTGCCCTGGATCGCCGTGGCCGTCATGTTCCTCGTGTTCGCTCTGGGGCCCTACCTCTACGCCTTTGGAGACTATGTCGAGCTGGCCGGCAGGCGCATCCCCCTCCCCTTCCTGGCCTTCTTCGAGGCGCTGCCCCTGTTCTCGCGCATCTCCCACCCGTTCCGATTCGTCATCGGAGTCGAGCTCGGCCTGGGAATCCTCGCCGCCTGGGGCCTCGCGTCGTGGGCCCAAGGGCGCTCTCGCCGGGTGGCGTGGGGCATGAGCATCCTGGCGGCCAGCCTGGTGCTGGTGGAAACCTGGGCCGTCAGCCCGGCCGTCCTCCCCATCGCCCACGCCGACGCGGTGCTCCCACAGGGCTACCAGCACATCCTCGAGGACCAGGAAGAGGGCGCCATCCTCGATCTCCCCATTGCCTTCCCCCTGCTCGAACGCGCGGTCTACAACTGGTACCAGGTCCACCACGCTCGACCCATCCCGTACACGCTGAACGAGCCCCTGCCACCGGGGCTGAAGCCCAACCAGTTCGCACGGTTCATCCTGGACATCGAGGCTGGACGCGCCCGCTTGCTTCCGCGGACGCTGCCCGACCTCGAGATGGTCGTCTCCTCCCGCGTGCTCGCCCGACAGGGATATCGCTGGGTCGTAGTGCACAACCAGCTCTACCCCGAACTCAAGCGGGGCCAGATCCAAGCCGTGCTCGATGCCGTGCTGGGCCCGCCCACCCACGAAGACGACGAACTCACGATCTACCGCGTGCCATGAACACCCGCACCGTCCTCACCCTCGGACTCGAGCTGCTGCTCGCGGTGGCGCTGACCCTCGTTGCTGCATGCCTGCTCACCTGGCCCATGCCGATGCACATGGACGAGATCGTCGTTGGCGGCGGCGAATTGGGCGGCTGGCTCTGGCGGTACTGGTGGCACTCGCTCGAGGCCGACGCACTCACCTCGGCCGACCTCCCCCTGGTGGACCGATGGTCCCAGCTGGTGGCCCTGGGCCGCTACCCCGAGACAGGCAACATCCTGGACGTGTTGTTCATCACGTGGCCCCTGTCCCAAGTGCTCGACTTCCCCGCCCACTACAACGCCAAGGTGTTGATCATCCTCGTCCTGGACGGGCTGTGCGGCTACGCACTCGCCCGGCACTACACCCAGGACAAGCTCATCGCGCTGGCCGCCGCTCTCGTGGCCGTGGTCAATCCCCTGAACATCCAGGACATCAACGGCTCCGGTCTGAGGCAGTGCGTGCTCTGGTGGCTGCTGCTCTACCCGGTGTTCCTCGATCGAGCTGCCCGTCGACGCCGCTTCCTGGACGCGCTCGCAGCCGGGCTATGTCTGGGGCTCTGCGCCGCATGGTACTGGTTCTACGGCATCTTCGCGGGGGTCTTCACGGGCTTCTACCTGGCCTGGCATCTGCTCTCTCGCGAGCTCCCCTGGCGCGGCCTGCTGCGCTGGCTCGTGCCCATGGCGCTGGTGGCGCTGCTGACCGCCTGGCCCTTCGTGCGGCCCTACTACAACACCACCGAGGCGGGGATGACCTCCCTGCCCGAGATGTCGTTCTTCCTGCCCTTCCCTCGCTACGAGACCATCGCCGAAGCGCCCCTGCGCCCCGACTCGTACGAAGAAAACGTGCTCGCGTCCCTTCACCGCACGATCCGCTCGTCCTGGGCGGCGGACTACGTCTTCCGCCCATCTACCGGTGAGCGGGCGTGGCCCCTGGCGGTGCTGCTGCTGGGAGCGCTACCCGTTCTGATCCGACGAAAACGACTGTTCTGGCTGGCGGTGTTCCTCTTCTTCTACGCCAGCACCCTGGGGCCCTTCCTCAAGCCCTGGACCACGACCGAAGCCGCCGACGTGCTCATCCTGGGGGAGCGCTGGGTCGTCCGCATGCCGTTCACCTGGCTCTTCCGCTGGGTCCCGGGCATGAGTCGTCTGTTCGGTCCCTACCGCCTGGCAGCCCTGGTCGCGGTCGCGAGCGTGGCGCTGATGGCCCAGGGGTTGGGCAACATCCCCTCCACCACGCGACGCTGGCGACTGGCCCGGTGGGGAGCCTGCCTGGTCTGCATCGTCGCCACCATGGGGCAAGTGATGTACCGCTGGCAGGTGGACTACGTGCCCGAAGGCGCGTTCCAACCCATCCGCTGGCGAGCTCCGGTCAAGGTCAGCCACATCGTGGTGCCCGAGTTCTACCACCAGATCGACCCCGAACGGCTCGAGGGCATCATCGAGATGCCCCTGGGTCGAGAGCAGGACCTGCTCTGCTACTACCAGACCATCCACCGCCACAAGGTCTTCCATTCCTGGGCCACCCAGGGCGCAGTGCCCCCCCTGCTGCTCGAGCGGGGCGGCGACTTGCCCGGCGACCGCATTCGTTACCTGGCGGCACAGGAGCCCCAAGGCCTCCCAGCGGCCCAGCTGCTGGACGAACTCTCCCACAGCCCATCGGAGGTCCCCCTCGAGGCCATCACGCCGATGGATCTGAAGGCGCTGGTCATGGCCGGGAGCTACCGCTACCTGGTGGTCCATGAACGCGGCTACTACCTGGTGGACGCCTACAACGGACCCATCCTGTATCGGGACGCCGTCCGCCGCATCGAGGGTGGTCTGGGCATCGAGCCCGACGAAGTGGTCGAGCACAAGTGGGCGGACTACCCGGGCAACCAGTACAAGGTGCCGGGCGGTCCGGTCTACGTGCCCTGGACAGCGGAGGAAATCCACCTCCCCGACCGACAGATGCCTCGCAAGCTCTACATGGCCGTGTTCGATCTGAGCGAACTGCTGGACGACGATGGGGAGACTCCCCCAGATCCCGCGGACAGCCCGGACACCGCTACCGTGCCACTCCCCCCCCAACCGGACGCGACGAGCGCCGAGCCTGGGCATTGACAAAGGGAGCCTCGGTTCATACACGGAAGCGGCTGAAACACGGCCTCTCAGGCCGTGCTGTCGGGCGATCCGGGCGGCCTGTGGAATAGCCCTTTCCCGGGCCGGGTCCAAGAGATGCCGGAGGCGGAGTGATGAAGGTCGTCTGTGACAACTGCGGCGCAGTCTACAAGATTCCCGAGCACAAGCTGGTCAAGGAGGTCAACAAGGCCACCTGCCGCAAGTGCGGCCATCGCATCATGATCAGGCGGAAGCGCCCAGAGCCGGTGGTCTCCGAGCACGAAGCCGAGGAGGCCACGGTCATCGCACAGTCCAGCGATGTCGTCGCGGCGGCCCAGCCGGCTCCGGTCCTCGAGCACCCGCCCTTTGGCCAGGCTCTCGAGGAACCCACGCCGCTGCCCACCAGCCCCATGGATCACCCGACCCCCCTCCCGGCCATGCGGCAGTCCTCGCCCACGCCACAGCCCACACCCCACCCCTTGGCGGCGCCGTCGTACCCCGCACCCCAACCCACCACTCCCCAGGCATACCCTTCAGCCCGAACGCCAGCTCGGTCGCCAGCCGCCACGGGCGTCCCGCTCACCGAGCGCAGCCACGATCCCTCGGGCGACCTGAGCGTCGTCACCCTGGGCGTCATCACCGCGGTGATCGGGGCGCTGCTGCTGGCCATGGCCTCCGGCGGATGGATCATCTCCTTCGTCGGTCTGCTCTTGGCCCTCTGGGGCTCCTTCGTTGCGCTGCTGGTGCTGATCACCGGCGGATGGGGACGCCGACCCGCCTGGATCTTCCTCTCCCTCTTCACGGCCCTCTTCCTCTCCACCGTCTTCTCGGCGGTCCTCACCCTGCCTCTGGTCCAGCTCATCAGCGGCTCGGTGGACATGGCCGACATCACCAGCCTGGCCCAGCGTGTCAGCGACGCCACCCAGCAGCCCGATCCGCAGCCGATCACGCCACCACCACCCGCGGCAGATGCCGTGGCCATGGCCGATCCGGAGTCAGAACTGGCAGGCCTGCCCGAAGAACCGCCCGAAGACCAGCCCGAAGAGGGAAGCGACGATCCCAAGGATCTGTTGGACGTGATCGCGGCGGACGACATCGAGCCCAAGCCCGAGCCCGAGCCCGAGCCGGCCCCGAGCACCAGTTCCTCGCGTTCAGGCTCGTCCAGCAGCGGTAGCTCCTCTCGCTCTGGCTCGTCCAGCAGCGGTAGCTCCTCTCGCTCTGGCTCCTCCTCTTCGAGCAGCTCCAGCCGCCAGCCCACGTCGTCCTCGAGCAGCTCCAGCCGCCAGCCCACGTCGTCCTCGAGCAGCTCCAGCTCCAGCCGCCAGCCCACGTCGTCCTCGAGCAGCTCCAGCTCCAGCCGCCAGCCCACGTCGTCCTCGAGCAGCTCCAGCGGGCAGAAGACCATCCCCACCACGGTCATCGACATCCAGATCCGCAACAACAAGAACGTCAAGGCCTGCTTCCTGGCCCACAAGAAGACGACGGGCGAGCTTCCCTCGGTCACCCTGAAGTTCACCCTCGAGCCCGACGGTGCGGTCTCCTCCGCTTCCATCCGAGAAGCGGTCTACCAGGGCACGGCCCTCGAGTCGTGCCTCTCCGGCTCCATCAAGATGATCGACTTCCAGTCCTTCGATGGGCCCGCCTACACGCTGAACTACCCGTTCCGGTTCTAGGCAGCTACTGAGCGGCGCTGCCGTGGAGCCATGCAATGTCGAACCGCTTCGTTGACCAGCTTCGCTCGACCAAGGTGATCATCTTCGTCTTGATCAGCGTCTTGATGGTGGCCGCTGACCAGGTAACGAAGATCTGGGTGGTCAAGAACGTGCGCTTCCAGCGCGAGACCCTCGAGGTCATTCCGGGGTTCTTCTCGATCGTCCACACCCAGAATCCAGGCGCCGCCATCGGCATCTTCGGCGGCCTACCCACCAACGTGCGCATGACGATCTTCGGCGTGTTCACGGTCATCGCGGTGGGAGTGATCGTCAGCTTCCTGTGGCAGTTGCCGAAGAACGACCGTTTCCAGTCCCTCACCTTGGGGCTCATCTTCTCCGGCGCCATCGGCAACGCCATCGACCGGGTCCACAAGCAGACGGTCACCGACTTCCTGCGTGTCTACACGGACCACGCGGGCTTGAAGGCCTGGCTGCTCGAGCACTTCGGCACCAACGAGTACCCCACCTTCAACATCGCCGACTCGGCCATCGTCATCGGGGTAGGCTTGTTCCTGGTGCGCTACCTGTTCCTGGACGACTCCGATGACACGGACGAAGACGCGGGAGAAGCCGCCGACCTGGTGAGCCCGGACGATCCCACCGAGATGAACGAAGCGAAGGTCGGGTAGCGCCCCTGCTCCGCCGCCGACAGGTCCCAACGCTTCCAACCACGCCCCGGTAGCCAGCTGCGTACGTCCAGGTGGAGGCCATCGCTCGACACCTGGACCGTTCCGTGCTGGTCGGTGCGCAGCAACAAGGCGTCCCGGTAACGAGCCACCACCTTCGGATGGGGATGGCCGAAGTGGTTGTCCAGGCCGCAGGAGACAACCGCAACCGTCGGCCGGGTGGCCTGCACGAACGCGGGCCCGGACGAACTGCCGCTCCCGTGATGAGGCACGCCCAGGACGTCCACGTGGTGCAACATGGGCAACAAGGCCGCCTCCGCCCGGCTCTCCACGTCGCCGGTGAGCAGGGCGACGTGCCGCCCGAGGGCCAGCTCGAGCACGAGACTGTCTTCGTTTGCGTTGGTATCCGAGGTCCAGCCCGACAGAGGATGCAGCGCCGGGACGCGCGGATCGTCCGAAAGCAACACCTCGGCACCCACCTCGCGAGCGCCGCGCACCAGGGAGACGAACTCTTCCTCGCCCTCCAGCGGTAGGCGGGGCAACCACAGAGCCTCGGGTTCGAGCTCGGACAGGACCGCAGGAATGCCGCCGATATGGTCGGGATGGGGGTGCGTGGCCACCACCACGTCCAGCCAGCGCACACCTCGGCGCCGCAGGTACCGCAGCACGGCCTGCTCCGAAGGTCCTGCATCCACCAGCCACCGGCGCCCGTCGGGCCACTCCACCAGGATGGCGCTCCCCTGCCCCACCGCGAGAAAGGTGATCACCAGTCGCGCGCGCGGGACCAAGCGCAATCCCAGTGCAACCAGACCCGTGAGCGCCGCCAGGAACGGGCGCCGGGCCAGCAGAGCCAAGCCGAGAAGGAGCAAGGCACCCAAGGGCCCGACCGCCGGAGCCAGACAAGGGCCCCGTACGATCTCCAGCCATGCAAGCACCAGGTCCAAGGACGCGCAGGACACGGACGCAGCGAGCCTTCCTGCCGTGCCGGGAAGGGCCACCGACAACAAGGCCGCGGGCGTGGCCACCAGGCCTACCAGGGGGATTGCCACCAGGTTCGCAGCCGCCGCCGTCAAGGCCAGCTCTTGGAACCACCACGCAGCGGCGGGCAACGTACCTACGGTAGCTGCGACCGTAGCGAACACGCCCCGGGCGAGTCGGTCGAGGGGCCGAGGCAGGTCCGGTGGCAACAGGCGGACCAGGCGAGGAGCGACGAGCAGGAGCCCCAGCAAGGCTCCAAAGGAGAGCTGCCAGCCGGCGGTAGCGGCGAGGGCTGGCTCGAGCAGTACGGTGCAGAAACACGCCGCACCGAGAAGCTGCCGTGGATCGCGCCCGCGTTCCAGAGCCAGAGCCAGCCCCGCCCCGGCGAGCATCAACGCCGCGCGGGTGGCGCTGGCCGGCCAGCCCGCCAGCCAGCCGTACCCCCAGGCGGAGGCCACGAGCACCAGCGCACCGGGTAGCCACGCGCGGCTGCGGGAGCGGACGGCCGCCACCAGGCGTGCACACCGACACGCGAGCCACCCCAGCAACCCCGCGACGAGGCCAAGATGAAGCCCGCTGATGGCCAACAGGTGGCTGGTCCCCGTGGCCCTCAGCAGCTCGGGGATTCCTTCCGGGACCTGGGTCCGGTCGCCCAGGGCGAGCGCGCGCAGCAGGCCCTGGTGGGTGCAAGGCGGGGGGGACAACCGCGGAGTGAAAGCACAACCGAGGGGGAGCCAACGCCGGCAACGCACGCGGCATCGGGCCCCCGCGAGGACGGCGGTAGCGATGCTATTGGGCCCACCGGGTAGAACGGCCCGCTCGAGGGAACCCGCCTCGCCAAGGACGATGACGCGGTCACCCTGACGAGGCGCCGGATCGCCAAAGCGCACCAAGACCCTCCCGGAGGCCGGGCGCCAGGCCGCGCCCGGAGCGGAGACGCCCTCGAGCTCGATCACGTGCTGGCCCCCACAGCGCACGGCGAGCACGCGCCCCGACACCACCACGGCCCCATCGAGCCGCGGCCCCACGCTGACGAGCGATGGCGCGGCCCAGCCCAGCAGCAGCGCCCCAACCGCCAGGGCCAAGGGCGCGGGCCTGGACCGCAAGCACGCGAGCACTGCGCAGAGCGAGGCCGCCACCAGACAAGGGACCCAAGAGCCGGGGCAGCTGCAGGCAGCCAGCAGTCCGGCAAGCAAGGGCCAAGAGAGCCAGAAGAGTGGATAGCGCATGCGCCATACCCCTCTCAAGGGCCGTGCCAGGCGGGCCCGATAGAGCGAAACACCCGACTATACCCGTACTAACCAGGTTTTGGCTAACTCCTCCAAAACGTGGAATCGTCGAAGTGTCGACCAGGTTTCGACGCTTTTCGACGCTTTTCGACGCTCAGGCACCCGCAGGTCTGGTGACCGCCGCCTCGAGACCTCCAGACGGGCCAGGCAGGCGTGGCAGTCCGGGTTACATCACGACGGTAGTACACACGGAAGCGTAGGATTCCCCCTCTTCAGGAGCGAACGTGCTGCCCTTCCTCATGCTCCTCCTCGTGACGGTCATGCCGGCCTTGGCCCAGCAGGTCCACCTGCTCGAGCTGGATGGCGCGGTCGGGCCCGGCACGGCCAGCTACATCGTCTCGGGCATCGAAGAAGCCGAACAGGCCGGCGCATCCGCCGTGGTCATCGTCATCGACACCCCTGGCGGTCTGCTGGACGCCACCCGCGACATCGTGAAGGCCGAGCTGGGTGCCGAGGTCCCGGTCATCGCCTACGTCTCCCCGGCAGGCTCCCGGGCCGGATCGGCGGGCGTGTTCATCACCATGGCTGCCCACGTCGCGGTCATGGCCCCGGGCACCACCATCGGCGCGGCCCACCCGGTCTCGGCCTTCGGTGGCGATGAGACCACGGACCCGGACGAGACGATCATGGGCGAGAAGGTGATGAACGACACCCTCGCCTGGGCGAGGGCCATCGCCGAGCAGCGAGACCGCCCCATGGACTGGTCCGAAGAATCCGTGACCGAGAGCAAGGCCGTCACCAGCAGCGAGGCACTCGAGGCCGGCATCATCGATCTGGTGGCAGAAAACATGGACGACCTGCTGGCCCAGGTGCACGGCATGCAGGTCACCACCCCCTCGGGCACGGTCACGCTGGACACCCTCGACGCCAGCTTCGACACCCACGAGATGGTGCTCAAAGAGCGCCTGCTGCACTTCTTGGGCGACCCCAACATCATCTACGTGCTCATCGGCCTGGGCCTGCTGGCCCTGTACGTCGAGTTCCACAACCCGGGCCTGGTGGTGCCTGGCGTGCTGGGCGTCACCTTCCTCGTAGCCGCGGGCGTGGGCTTGGCCATCGTGCCGTTCAACATCGGTGGGCTCTTCCTGGTGCTCCTGGGATTCATCCTCTTCGCCCTGGAGCTGTGGATACCCGCCTATGGGGCGCTGACCGCCGGCGGCATCCTGGCCGTCGTCGGCGGCGGCATCCTCCTGTTCAACGTGGACGATCCGCTCTTCGACTTGAAGGTAGCGCCCGCCACCCTGATCTCCGTGGCCGTCATCGCCGGCGCCATCAGCCTCGGCGTGGGCTACCTGATCGTCAGCGCCCAGCGCGGTCGCGCGGCCATCGGCAACGAAGGCCTGCCGGGCACCGAAGGCGTGGTCACCGAAGGTGGCGATGGCAGCGGGTGGGTGCTGGTGGATGGCGCCATCTGGAAGTCCACCTGGGCTGGCGTGCTGGCCAAGGACAGCCAGGTCCGCGTTACCAGTGTCGAGTCCCTACGCCTTGTGGTCGAGCCTCTGGACTCAACAATCGATCCCCCTACAGAACAAGCCTGATCTGCGGCCCCTCGCCGGCCGAAAGGAACCCCCCATGGAATCCGTCGTCATCATCGTAGTCGTGCTCCTGTTCATCGCGCTGTCGGCCGTCAAGGTCATCAAGGAGTACGAGCGGGCCGTGATCTTCCGGCTGGGCCGCATCATCCCCGCCAAGGGCCCTGGCATCATCCTCCTCATCCCCGGCGTGGACAAGATGACCCGCATCTCCCTGCGGGTCATCGTGCTCGACGTCGAGAAGCAGGACGTCATCACTCGCGACAACGTCTCGGTGGCCGTCAATGCCGTGGTCTACTTCAAGGTGGTCGACCCGGTGAAGGCCCTGCTGTCGGTGGAAGACTACTTCTTCGCCACCGCCCAGCTGGCCCAGACCACCCTGCGCTCCGTCGCCGGCGAGGCCGAGCTGGACGAGCTGTTGTCACAGCGCGACGAGATCAACCACAAGCTGCAGGAGATCCTCGACCGGCACACCGACTCGTGGGGCATCAAGGTCTCCCAGGTCGAGGTCAAGCACATCGACCTGCCCCAGGAAATGCAGCGCGCCATGGCCAAGCAGGCCGAAGCCGAGCGTGAACGTCGGGCCAAGATCATCGCCGCCGAAGGCGAGCAGCAGGCATCCGCCAAGCTGGTCGAGGCCGCCCAGCTCATGGACGCCACCCCCACCGCCCTGCAGCTCCGCTACCTCCAGACCCTGAGCGAGATCGCGGTCGAAAACAACTCCACCACCGTGTTCCCCATACCCATGGACCTGTTCGAGGCCTTCAAGCCCAAGGTGTCTCTCCAAAAAAAGGCTGACTGAGGCCGGCTTGACCCACTCGTACGACTTCGACCGCTTCACCGATCTGCGTCAGCGAGCGGAGATCCTGAGGCTGCAACAGCAAGCCCACGTCATGCTGGGCCGCGAGCTGCAGCTGCTGCGAACCCTCGGCCTCGCCTCTTCTCACCACTTCCTCGAGGTCGGCTGCGGACCCGGCTTCCTGACCGGCGCGGTGTCGAACCTCGTTCCGGAGGGCCGGGCGGTCGGCCTCGATCTGAGCTCGGAGATGATGGCGGTGGCCCGCACGTTGGTCGAACCCGAACACCCCAACCTCGGCTTCGAGCAGGGAAGCGCCTACCAACTCCCGTTCGCGGAAGACAGCTTCGACTTCGTCTACAGCCGCCTTCTCTACCAACACCTGGTCGACCCCGTGCAGGCCCTGGCCGAGGCCCGGCGCGTGGTCAAGCCTGGGGGTAAGGTCTGCGTGCTCGATATCGATGACGGTTGGCTCTCGCTTCACCCACCCAGCTCCGCCTTCGACACCTTCACCGACCGCGTGACGCGAGCCAAGGCCGAACAAGGGGGAGACCGGCACGTAGGCCGCAAGCTCGCCTGGCTGATGCAACAGGCTGGCTTGTCCAGGGTGCAGCAACAGGTTGAAGCCTTCACCAGCCTCGGGGTGGGCTTGGCAGCCTTTCTGAACCTCACCACCTTCTTCAAGGCCCCGCTGCTGGAATCCGACGAAGCAGCCGATCTACTGGCGCGCATACGCGGCGAGATCGAAGCCCCCGACGAGCCGGTGGGGCTCGCGGGCATCTTCGTGGCCATCGGGACCGTCTAGGAGTTCGTTCCATGCTCTTGCAGTGGCTGATGGGGCTGGAGAAGGTCTACCAGGCCGACAGCACCGAAGAGCGCGAAGCCATCTACCGCTTCCGCTACAAGATCTACGTCGAGGAGCTCAAGAAAGGCTTCCTGGACGTGGACCACGAGCGGCGCATGATCTACGACGAGGACGACGAGGCGCCAGGCTCGGCCCTTTTCTACACCGGCACGTCCTCCCAGGTCACGGGCACCGTTCGTGCGGTCATCTGGCAGCCTGGCCAGGAGCCAGGGGAGGTCCACGAACGTTTCTCCTTCGGCCTGTTCCCAAGCATCGAGACGCTCTGCACCTGCGAGACCTCACGCTTGCTCATCGATCGCTCGTTGCGAGGTTCCCTCATCCTGCCTGCGCTGTCGAGGGCCATGTACGAGCACATGATCAGCCAGGGCGTCTCGCTCGTGTTCGCATACTGCGCACCCGGGCTGGTACGCGCCTACCGCAAGCTCGGGTACCGGCCGTACTCTGGCGAGCTGGTCTGCAACCAGGATGGCGTTCGTGTACCCCTGGTCGGCGTCCTGTCCGACCTCGACTACCTGCAACGCATGGGCTCGCCAGTGGTGCCCCTGGTCAAGCAACACTTCGGCCCCGGCAAACGCGAGCCCCTCGACCTGCGCCCCTACCGGAACGTGCTCGACCCGGGGCCGCTGCCTTTCGAGGTGGAGCCCGAGATCGTCTGGAGCCACCTGCAGGAGCAGCTCGCCAACGAGGACGAAAACGACCGACAGGCCAAGACCCTGCTGGACACCCTCCCCGAGTCCAGCATCCGCAAGCTCGCCGGCAAGGGCTTCATCATGGACGTGCCCGCAGACCGGACCGTGGTGCGCCAGGATCTCATCGAAAAAGAGATGTTCTTCATCCTCGAGGGTGCGTTCGTCGTGGAGACCGGGGGACGGGTGCTGGCCCACCTCTACCGGGGGGACGTCTTCGGCGAGATCGCCCTGCTGGTCGAGGAAGGCCGTCGCACGGCCACGATCCGTTCAGTCGCGGACGGTCGTGTGCTGGTGCTGCGCCGGCGCTTCCTCGAAGAACTCATGAAAGACGACCCCGCCCTGTCCTCCCGCATCCTCTTCAACCTCTCCCGCATCCTCGCGGAGCGCATGGCTGGTATGCTTTCCGAGGACTGACCCCAGAGCGCACCATGTCCCCCGAATCCACCATCCCCGATCCCGACTACACCGGGCGGGAGGATCGGGTGTTCCAGGCGGTCCTGCTGGCCCCAAACCTCAGGTTCATCCGCAAGGTCTACGGACCCGAGGTCGAGGAGGAGATCTACCGCGTATGGGGCGTCAACCGAGAGGAAGCGGCCGACGGTTCTCGCTGGATCACCTACGACACCGCCCTGGCCTTGAGCAAGGCCATGGTGGAGGTGACCGGTGACAAGGAGATCACCTACAAGGCCGGTCTGATGCACTCCGAGACCACCGAACTGGGTCCCGTTTTCTACATCGCCAAGCTCCTGGCCGCGCCCAGAGCGGTCTACGCACGCATCCCCGGCTTCGGCAAGGACCTCTCCAAGATCACGTCCTACAAGCTGCTGGACATCGGCGACAACCACGCTCGCCTCGAGTTCACGCTCCAAGACGGCTACCCGGACCACCCCCTGCTGGACGCAAAGCGCAGGGGCACGCTGGCGGCCATCTCCATGAGCTTTGGCCTTCCCCCGGCCGAGGTCACCGAGGAAACCTGCATGAACCGTGGCGACCCCAGCTGCATCTACATGGTGCGTTGGGAGAGCCCCGGTTCCAAGTACAAGATCGGTGGCGCCCTCATGGTGCTGGGCGCCGTGTTGGGTGTCGGGATGAGCTGGCTCATCCACGGCAGCGCGGCGTGGTGGGGTCTGGCGGGGGCCTTGCTGGGCCTGATCTACCTGGCCATGCACCGCGCGCTGCGTCGCCAGCGCATGGCCCAAGACCGCATGCGCACCCAGGAAGGCGAGATCGGGGCCCTCGAGGAGCTGGCCCGCAACCAATCCGACCAGGCTTCCAGGCTCGAGGTGCTGCGCCAGATCTCGGACCTGCTCCACAAGAGCACCGACGAGACGGCGCTGATCCTCACCGCCACGGAGCTCGTCAGCAAGCAGCTGGCGTTCGCGCGGGTGCTGTACTGGAAGGTGGAGGGCGATCGCCTCGTGGCGGCCTCGGGAGCTGGGGTCGACGACAGCCTGCTGAGCGGCATGGGTGCGCTCTGGCTCCCGCTGAACCCGGACACCGACGGTCGCGACCCCGATCTTCCCTTGTTCGGGCGTGTGCTCCAGACCATGAAAGGCCGCCGCATCCCGGACGTAGCGGCTTTCAGGGAGCAGCTCACCACGCGAGGCAAGGCCATGCTGGATCGCATCGCGCCCGGCCCCTTCGTGGTGGTGCCGGTGCGCTCCCAGGGTGAAGGCGTGGGCTTGCTGGCAGCGGAGCGCAGAGAGGGTGGCACCACCGTCACCGACGCCGATCAGAGCATGCTGCAACAGGTGGCAAACCAGGTCGGCATGGCCATGGACAACGTCCGCTACCTCCAGGGCCTGCAGCGTCAGAAGAAGGAGCTCGAGGCGGCCCTGCTGCTGGCCCAGAAGTACGCCCACTACCTGCCCACGCCCGTGGTGGACCAGCTGCGCGAGGACCCGTCCCTGGCCCTCGAGCTCGGTGGCAAGCCCATCCGAGCGACGGTGCTGTTCTCGGACATCAAGGGCTTCACCCAGTGGGCCAAGGACCGCGATCCCAAGACGGTCGTCGCCAGGCTGAACCGCTACTTCGCGGCCATGGACGAAGTCATCGCCGAGACGGGAGGAATCCTCGACAAGCGCATGGGTGACGGCCTGATGGTGGTCTTTCTGCATCCCGAGGGCATCACCACGGACTTCTTCGATCTGATCGTGGATGACGACGATGACGGGGCAACCGGAGATCCTCCCCAGCACCCCGCCGAGCGCGCCCTGGACTGCGCCCAGAGCATGCAGCGCGAGGTGACCCGCTTGGCGGCTTCCGACGAAGAGCACGGATTCCCGGGCCTGAGCATCCGCATCGGCGTGGCCCACGGCGATCTGGTGGCGGGCAACCTCGGGTCGAGACACCGCCTGGAGTACACCGTCATTGGCGACGTGGTCAACGTGGCCAGCCGTCTCGAGCAGCTCTGCACGCCCGGAAGCGTGTTCACCACCCGCCTCACCCTCCACCACGCCGGCGCGACGCGCTACCCCGCCACTCCCCTGGGGGCTAGGGTACTCAAGGGCCGCGAAGGCCGAGTGGAGGTGCTCAAGCTGCTCAACGACGAGGAGATAAGCGCCATGTCGGAGGACCCACCCACCGCAGGGTGAGCACGGGATCCTTCATGCCCCCCCTGACCACTCCCGCCAGAGGGGAGCGAAGGCATCGCGGAAGGCCTGACCCTGCTTCTGGCCCAACAGGAGCTCCACCGTCCGATAGCAGCGCTGCAGCAGCGCATCCTCTTGGCGCTTCCGCTCGGGTCCGGGCAGGGCGCCGAGGGCGGACTGGATGCGCGCATCGCCGAAGCTGGACACGTGGTTCGTCAGCACACCGGCCAGCATCTCGCCCAGATCGGGGTCGATGCCCTGCTCCTCCACCCAGCCTCCGAGCCAGTCGAGACAGCGGAGCTGCAGCTCTCGCTGGTCGGCCAAGGAATAGGGGAGCTCGTCGGAGGTCAGCAGCAGTAGACGGCCTGGGCGCTGACCCAACCCCATCTCGGCCATGATGGTGACCCCATCGGCCCGCTCGACCACGCGCTGAACCCGGCGCTCGAGGCGCAGCATGAACAGGCCCTCGACGACAACCAACAAAGCCAGGAGTGCCACGACACTCCGCAGCACACCAGGGCGAGCGTGCCAGGGGGCGAGAGTTGGCTTCCGACGAATGGGGACCGTGTCCTGGGGCAAGGCTTCCTCCTGCAGACCGCCCTAACCAATCCCCGAACGCCGGTCGGCTCCGGAGCACGTTACGCTCGGCAGGCCTCGAGGCCTCCCGGAGACGGACCCGTGCTCGATCGACGGTCGCTCACCGCCGTGCTCACGCTGGGCCTGACCTGCGCCTGCGGACCGAACCAGCGCGAAGCAAGCCCACTGACCGCCGAGCAGCAGCGTCTCCGCGACGAGGGTGGCGCCATCTACGACCGTGTGGGCTGGACCTACCAACACCGGGCGAGCACGGCGCTCGTACAGCAGCTCCTCCAGCGCCACGCCGATCTGGGGCGCGTCATGGGCCAACTTCCCGTCGAACCGAGCATGACGGTCGCGGACGTCGGCGCCGGTGTCGGCTGGTTCACCTTCCACCTGGCCGATGCCGTCGGGCCCGAGGGCAGCGTGTTGGCCCTCGACATCCAGCCGGAAGCCGTGGCCGTGATCCGCGCACGGGCCACCGATCCCGAGGTCAACCCCCACGGCAACGTCGAAGCCCGCCTGTCCCGCGTGGACGACTGCGAACTGGACCACGACAGCGTCGACCTGATCTTCCTGGCCCACCTGGGCTTCTACCTACACCGAGAGCTGCTGGACGAAAACGTGCGCTGGCTCGACAGCCTGGCTCGCGCGCTCGGGTCCGACGGCAAGCTGGTGGTCCTCGAGTACATCCCGCCGGCGCACACGGCCAAGTACCTGGTGCCCCACTTCGAGGGTGCCGGCTTCGTACTCGAGTCCTCGCAGTACTTCAACCACCACCAGTCCTGGCTGTACACCTTCGACTCCCCCCGACAGGAGCAGGGCATCTAACGCCTTGGTCCAGGTCCACTGCCTGTCGACGCACCCTCGTCCTGGAGCCCGTCACCCCAGCGAGTGCGAAGCGCCTGGACGAACGACCCGGCGTCCCGCTCGCCGACCGGTGAGCGGGCACACTCGACCGCCCGTCTCGCCGCTTGCTCGATAGGCTCGATGCGAACCACGTTGGCGGTGTCGCTCGCCCGGTCCATGGCCACGAGAAACCCGGCGGCGCAGCGCTCGAGATCATCGGCCGCCTGGGCATCCTTCCCCCGCTCACGCAGGAAGGTCTCGACCCAAGGGCGCAGCCAGCTGTCGATGGCTCGCTGAGCCCGAGCGGATTTCCGAGGCCGAGCCCCGTCCTCGACCCACCCTTCGACCCAGCCGAGCTGGCCATGGGCGCGAGCCATGGCCGCCGCACACACACCCAGAGCGATGACCACGGAGCCCGCCAACAGCCAGAAGCCGCGCAGGGCTGGGTTCGGAGGCGGCACGCTGGGGTTGGATCGGGGCAATTGTTCCTCGGATTCGGTGAGCGTAGCACGCCTGGATTCCTACTCCACCACGACCGGCTCCCCGCCCTTGCGGGGATCCCCGGCACCCTCGAAGCGCCCGTCTGGCAGCCGGCGGGCCACCTGCACCGCGCTGCCGGGCGGAGGCCCCTCGACGAGGTGGCCGCAGGTCGACAGCGCCTGACG
Organism: uncultured Enterobacterales bacterium; assembly: GCA_964626835.1. GTDB lineage: Bacteria > Myxococcota_A > UBA796 > UBA796 > JAFGLY01 > CALDOK01. The sequence continues at coordinate 8,586 of CAZVHW010000005.1, read as the reverse complement.
GGTGGCATCGGGGAAGTCGAGATCGACCCGGACCCGGTCTGGGATCCACTGGTGATGGTAGCGGGGCGCAGCGACGGCAGCGGGCCCGTCCAACCCAGCCTCGAGGATGGCTTGGACGACCAGCAGCGTTCCCGTGATGATGCGCGGCCCGCCGCTGGCACCCACCACCATGACGGGTTGCCCGCTGGCATCCAACACCACCGTGGGGCTCATGCTGGACAGGGGCCGCTTACCCGGCGCGATGCCGTTGCGCTCGTTGCCCACCAGGCCGTAGACGTTGGGCACGCCGGGAGCGGCGACGAAGTCGTCCATCTCGTCGTTGAGCAACACACCCGATCCCTCGGCCACCACGCCGCTGCCGAACGAGGTGTTCACCGTGGTGGTCAGCGCCACCGCCATGCCCTGGGCATCCATCACGCTGATGTGATGGGTTCCCCCGTCCTGTCCAGGATCGAAGGCCAGGCCGTAGGATTCGGAGGGCAGGGTCAGGCAGCTACCGGGGGTACGGTCGCCCCCGAGGGAAGGCGACCCCGTGGTCCGGATGGCGGAGCGGACGGCCTCGATGCGCTGGTCTGACAGAAGACGCTCGACGGGTACGTCCACGAAGTCCGGGTCGCCCATCCAGCGCGCCCGGTCCGCGAATCCGTGCTGCAGGGCTTCGATGGTGCGATGAACCGCCGCCGGGTCGTGCAACGAAGGGCCCAAGGGGCCCCAGGCCTCCAGCACCTTCAACACCTGCAGGATCACCAACCCACCCGAAGAGGGAGGCGGCATGGTCACGAGGGACCAGCCTCGGTAGCGGCCGACCAGGGGCACTCGCTCGATGGGTCGATAGGCCTCGAGATCGGCGCTGGTGAGCAACCCGCCCTGCTCTTGCAGGCCCATGGCCAGCTGGGCGGCGAGTGGCCCGGTGTTCAGCGCCTCGCCACCCGTCTCGACCCAGACGGAGAGGGTGGCCGCGAGCCGCGACCGCGTGACCACACTGCCTTCCTCGGGGGGGCCCCCTGCCCCGTCGAACAGCTCTGGGAAGATCGTCTTGCCACGGACATCGGACCAGCGCCGGCAGGCGTTGGCCAGCGCGCCCCCCACCGGGAAGCCCTGTCGCGCCAGGCGGATGGCTGGCGCAGCGACCTGTTCGGGCTCGAGGCTACCGTGATGTCGCAGCAACGCCGCGAGCCCACGAGCCTCGCCGGGCACCGCCACGGCCAAGGGGCCGTGATCGCTCCGGCCAGCCAACACCCGCCCGTCATCATCCAGGTACATCCCAGCTCGCGCGGCGGCTGGGGCCAGCTCGCGGAAATCGAGCGCCACGGGATCCTTGCCTGGGATCACCACGATGGCGAAGCCGCCCCCACCCAGCCCGCTGGAGTGAGGCTGGACCACGCCTCCGGCCAGGGCGGCAGCCACCGCGGCATCCACGGCGTTTCCACCCTTGCGCAGCATCTCGGCTCCGGCCTGACTGGCGAGGGGGTGATCCGCCGAGACGACCCCAGGCGTGACCGTGCGCTCGGGCGTCGCGCGGCAGCCAGCCACCCACGCCAGCAGCGCGACGCGCCACCAGGACAACCTTGTCGAGCCCGCCACCATGGCGCCTCCTGCTCCGAGCCTATCGCACGACCGCGGGGGTCGTTGGTATGCCGTGGGGAAGAAGCGGTAGAATCCGACTGTCCCCCCCCCGGGAGTGCGCGTGTACATCCGCATCCAACAGGCGAGCACGGCCTCCGACCGAGAGGAGGTGTTCCGCTTCCGGTACCGCATCCAGGTGGAGGAGCTGGGCCAGGAGCCCGACGACGCGGACCACGACAGCGGCACTTCCCGGGATCCGCTGGACGACCGGGCTCGGATCCTGGTAGCCGTCGACGAGAGCACTGGAGCCATCCTGGGCACCCTGCGCGCGGTGTTCGGCAGCGACGGGCCCTTCCCACCTGGGCTCGTGGACGACCTGGACATTCACTCGATGCTCGTGGCGTTCGGCGACGACCGTCTCTCCCACACGGGTGCCTTCCTCGTGGATCCGGCATACCGCGGCCAGACCGTGGCCTCCCAGCTGGCCGGCCAGATGGTGCGGTGGATGTTGGCCGAAGGCATCGAGGTGGACACCTGCCGAGTGGCGCTCTCCCAAGCTCGCAGCTGGTTCCAGATGGGATACCGGCCTTATGGGCCGCTGGCCCATGCGGCTGGGAGCCCCGAGCTGATCATCCCACTCGCCTTGGTCCTGAGGGACCGGCGCTACCTCGAGCGGGTAGCTAGCCCACTGGTGCGCCTGTTGGGCCCATCCGAGCTCGGAACCGAGGCCGTGGCCCAGCGCCTACAGGAACTCTACCCGCACTTCGAGGACCAGCTGGTCACGCCCCAACGCCTCGGCGAGTTCTGGGCCTCGGTGGCCCACGCCACCACCTCCGCACGACCGGCCTCGCTGTTCGATCAGATGGACCGCCAGCGCCTCGAGCCCTTGCTGCGCAGCCTGACGACCCTGCGAGTCCGAGCGGACGGCGTGCTGCCCGAGGGGGGGGCCCATGAGCAGGGCCTGGGCCTAATCCTCGAGGGGCGGCTGGGTCTGACCATGGAGGAAGGCGAACGACCGTTCTTCGTAAACGTCCTGCAGTCCGGCGACGTCTTCGGCTCCTTGGGCGGGATCGTCACGACTCCCCCCTCCGCCAGGTTGGTGGCCATCGAGGACGCCAAGGTCCTGGTGTTGGACGACGAGCTGCTCTCGAGGCTCGAGCCATCGCTCACCACCCAGCTCCGCCACAACTTGAGCGCGATCCTGTCCCAGAGGCTGGACGCCACGACCCGCCAGGTAGCGGGATTCATGCGAGGCAGCCCCGAACGCATCCCGCTGGCGCCCGAGATCGGAGCCGAGGACGAAGAACCCGCAGCGGTTCCCGAGTCCTCGGAAGAACCCTGGCAAGAGAACGAGGCCACCCATCCCCTGGACCTCTTGGAGCTGGGCATCCTGGGTCGCCTGGACCTCGACGATCCCGGCGCCCTGCTCGAGATCGAGGCGGGGGTGGGGGACACCAGCCTGCTCATGGCGAGAGCCTTCCCCAACGCCCGCATCGTCGGAGTGGAGTCAGACCCCAGCCTCTGCACCCAGGCGGAGGCCCTGGCCGTCGAGCAGGGGCTCGATGACCACTGCACCTTCCTGGCAGGCAACCCCGCGCACGTTCCCCTCGAGCCGGACACCGTGGATGGCGCGTACCTGCGCATGGTCCTGCAGAAACAAGCCCACCCCGAAGAAGTCCTGCGGGAGCTGGCCAGGGTGGTCCGACCCGGCGGACTGGTGGTGGCCTGGGAGCTGGACGACGGTGGCGTGCTCGCCCACCCCGAGCCCGAAGGGCTGGCAGAGCTGCTCAAGGCGGTAAAGCGCGCCCAGGCGATCGCCGGGGGCGACCGACACGTGGGGCGCAAGCTGGCCGACCTGATGCGTCGTGGAGGGCTCGAGGAGCCCTACAGCGAGGTGATGGCCCTCGGGCCGCCCAAGCTCCCACTGGACTGCACGGTGGAGCTGCTCCACGACAGCTGGCTCGACGCCCTCGAGGCCGCTGGCGGTCCCACCGAGCGAGACTGGCGGGGGCTCAACGCACTCCTCGCCCTCCCGGCGAAACCCGGAGCTTGGCTCACCGTACCCGCCGTGCTCGCATGGGCACGGGTACCGCGCGCCCTGCCCTGGGTCTAAACGTCAGATGGCGCCGCCCGCCATCACCACCTGGGGGAAAAGCGTACGAACCTGGCCCTGCTCGGTCACCTGGTCCCGGTCTTCCCGCGCAGCGTCCATGACCCTCACCAGCACCTCGTAGGGCACGCGCTCCTCGGGGAGCAGGATCACGGTCTCCTCGTCCGGATGTTCGTCCTTCACCCTCACCAGCAAATCCGTGAGGCCCCCGTAGTCGTAGCTCTGCACACCCTGACAGGGGGCACTGGCACAGGGCAGGTCGAGGTTCTCGGCGCCGGACAGCACCCGGCCATCGCCTTTCAGGGCCAGGCCCCGGTCGGTGATGGCCACCGTGAGCTGCAGCGTCGGCTCCACCTCCGCGTCGGCCTGCGGGATGATGGCCGGCATCGTGCTGTCGATCACGGACAGGTTGACCACCTGGGCGGAGACGAGCAGCAGGGGAATCAGGATGGTCACCAGGTTCATCACGGGCATCAGCTCGAGGCTGGCCTCATCATTTTCGCGCGTGCGCGCCATGGCAGTTCCTCCGGTAGGGCGCCGGTTCGTCCGGCGGAGGTCGAGACCCACGCATGGCCCAGCGGTTCGCCCACGCCCGAGCTGTTTGCAGATTCCTTGCGACACCGAGCCTGCGTGCGCGCTCACGACACGCCCGGTACGCCGGTACCCCTGTTCGTGGAGTCGGGATAGGGGGCGCGCCGTGCGATTCCGCGCGGCCAGCCGGAGGGAGCCATGTCCAGCGACAAGCGCTTCTACGTCACCACGCCCATCTACTACGTCAACGGCACGCCCCACATCGGCCACACCTACACCTCGGTGGCGGCGGACACCGCGGTGCGCTGGCGTCGGCTGAAGGGCGAGGGTGCCTTCTTCCTCACCGGCACCGACGAGCACGGGCTCAAGGTGCTCGAGAAGGCCAACGAGCGCGGCATGAGCCCCGAGGACCACTGCGACGACATGGTGGTGCACTGGAAAGCCATGGGCGAACGCTTCGGCATCTCCAACGACCACTTCGTGCGCACCACCGATCCCGAGCACGTGCGCTGCGTGCGCGCGGTGTTGTTGGCCATGTGGGAAAAGGGCGAGATCTACAAGGACAGCTACGAAGGCTGGTACTGCAAGTCCTGCGAGCGCTTCTGGACCGAGAAGGACCTGGTCGACGGCAAGTGCCCGGACAACAACACCCCCGTTCGCAAGATCGAGGAGAGCAACTACTTCTTCCGCATGGGCAAGTATCAGCAGGCCCTGATCGATCACATCCAGGCCAACCCCGACTTCATCCTTCCCGAAAAACGCAGGAACGAGGTGCTGGGGTTCCTCCGCAAGCCTCTGGGCGACCTGTGCATCTCGCGGCCCAAGGAGCGCATGCCCTGGGGCATCGACATCCCCTTCGACACCGACTTCGTCACCTACGTCTGGTTCGACGCCCTGCTCAACTACATCAGCGTCCCCGGCTACCTGCCGAACGGCGACGACGGCTACCTGTCCACCTGGCCGGCCGACTACCACATCATCGGCAAGGACATCCTGACCACCCACTCCGTGTACTGGATCACCATGCTGATGGCCATGGACGTGCCGCTCCCCAAGCACATCTTCGCCCACGGCTGGTGGATGTCCTCCGACGGCGAAAAGATCAGCAAGTCCCTCGGCAACGCCATCGACACGACCCTGCTGGCCGAGGAGTACGGGGTGTGTGCAGTGCGGTACTTCCTCCTACGGGAGATAGCGTTCGGAGCCGACGGCAACTTCTCGTACAAGGGCTTCCAGACCCGCTACAACGCCGACCTGGCCAACGATCTGGGCAACCTCGCCCATCGGGCTCTGTCCATGACCCGCAACTGGCTGGGGGGCACCGTGCCCGCCAAGGGCCCGGCCACGGAGCTCGAGGCCGATCTCGATGCCCTGGCCCAGCGAGCCTTCGCAACCTACACCGAGAACATGGACGGCCTGCACTTCAAGGCGGCCCTGGACGGCCTCTGGGAGCTGGTGCGCGCCGGCAACAAGTACGTAGACACCACCGCACCCTGGGCGCTGAACAAGAGGGGCGACCTGGAGCGCCTGGGCACGGTGATGCGGACCGTGCTGGAGCTCTGCAACGTGGTCGCGGCCAGCCTACAGCCGGTCATGCCCCACAAGATGACCGAGCTGCTAGGGCGCCTGGGCCGTAGCCCGGAACAAGGCACCGCCGACGTGCAGGCTCTGCTGGCCGGAGATGCCGCGATGCTCGACATGCTCGAGGTCGACACCGCCCTCGAACTGGGCGAGCCGCTCTTCCCCCGCTTCCGCAAGCTACCTCCCGGCAT
>CAZVHW010000005.1:0-2597 GCA_964626835.1 uncultured Enterobacterales bacterium | reverse complement strand
AGCAGCCCAAGACCAAAAAGCAGAAGGCCCCCAAGGAGCCCCCGCCCCCCACGCCGGAAGACGCCATCGAATTCGACGACTTCGCCAAGGTCCGCCTGCGCGCGGGCAAGGTGCTCGAGGCAAGCAAGCACCCCAAGGCCGACAAGCTGCTGGTCTTGAAGGTAGACGTCGGCGAGGCACGGCCCCGGCAGATCCTGGCGGGTATCGCCCACAAGTTCGCGCCCGACGCACTGATAGGCCGCACCGTCGTGGTGGTCTGCAACCTGAAGCCCCGGAAGATGCGTGGTCTGTGGTCCAACGGCATGCTGCTGGCCGCCAGCGAGGAAGACGTCGTGGACCTGCTGGGTGCAGACTGCGCTCCAGGGGCCAGGATTAGCTAGCGGAGTATCGGTCCCTCCGAGGGACCCCAGACCTCGGGTGAGCCCGGGTCGCGGTCCGCAGGACTTCGACACGGAATGCGTGTAGAACCCGGAGGGCTCGGGTGAGCCCGGGTCGCGGGCCGCAGGGCATCGACGCGGGATGAAGGGACTGTGGCACTCCCGACACCCACGTCTCTGACGGGGCCGCCGTCCCTCTCTCACCCGGCGGCCGCGGGAGGTGTGCATGTGCCCGCTCGAGGCCCGCCCGGGCCGTGGTGTCGTTCGTCTCGTCCTCACCGTCCTCTTGGCCATGGCGCTGGCAGTGCCGGCCAGAGCCGACGAGCGGGATCCCGTCCATCCCGAACCACGACGACGGGTCATCAAGACCGTCCAGCCCAAGGCCTTCCTGAGGCTGGGGCGGCTCGAGGTGGAGCCCCACGTCGCCTCGGTGGTCAACGATCCATTCCTGCATCGCTACGTGGTGGGCATACAGACCGCCTGGCACGTGGCGGACATCTTCTCCATCGAAGGCGGACTTCGGCTTCTCGCCGACGCTGGGCGAGGCGGACTGGAAGCCCATCACCGGGGAGCTGATCGAAAACAACCACGTCGCCCCGGACCTGTCGCGCCTGACCTGGTTCGGAGGAGGAGGCCTGGGCTTCTCCCCCATCCACGGCAAGTTCGCCGTGGCCCGTCGCATCGTGCACTACGACATCTTCGGCACCTTCGGCATGGGCGTGGTCCGCACCGTGGACGACCTCGACGTCATCGGCGAGCAGGACAATCCCATCTCCCAGGACACCGCCGTGCAGCTCCATCCCACCACCCGCTACGGTGGAGGCCTGCGCGTGGTGCTGGGGCCCAGCGTGGCCCTGCGCGTCGAGGCGCGGTCGCTGGTCTACATCGAGACCATCTCGGGCACGGTGCTCGAGATGAAGAACAACCTGCTGCTGCAGGTGGGGGTTTCGTTCTTCGTGCCGGAGCGGGTTGGGGGCTGAACAGGGAAGCGATCCAAAAAAATCGACACTGGAACGCGAGGTTGTTCGACGCCGAGGTCCGGTGTCCTCTCCGGCTTCGCCGCGCTGCGCGACACGCCCGCACAATGGCTCCATGACCCGTCATCACCCGGGTTAGGGCACCTTCAACCCTGCGCTCTCGCACCAGCCCGGAGCCCCCATGCCCGAGAAGATCGAGGAGTCTCCACTACGTCGCATCAGCCGCGAGATGGGCGATCACGGCCTGTTCCCCCCCGAGGTTCACCGCCTCTACGAAGCGGGCTCGGCCCGCAAGGCCCAGGCGGCCCTGCGCTCCCACGTCTCGAAAGAAGCCAACAGCGGCCGCAAGCGTCGCCAGCAGCAGTACCTGGACGACCCCTACCTGTGGCTCGAGCCCCTGAAGAAGGCCCCCAGCCTGCACACGGTCAACGGCATCGGCACCATGCTGTACGGGCACTACAAGCCCAGCCCCGAGGGCCTGTACGTGGCCACGCTGTGGTTCGTGTTGGTCTTCATCCCCGTCTTCCCCATCTCGGCCTACGTGGTGAGAAAGGCCAGCGGCAACAGCTGGAACTTCTACGCCAAGGCGCCCCTGCCGCCCTTCGCTCGCCTGTGGCGCCTGGGTTTCGGTGCGGTGACCGTGCTCATCGCCGGCGCCATCGCGGCCAGCGTGATGTGGGACCGAGCCCACACCGAGCTGTGGGTATACAACGGCTTCGAGACGCCGGTGGACGTTCAGGTCGAGGAAGACAGCTACACCGTGAGACCCCACGGCCTGGTCCGGGCGGGTGAGTACGCCATCGGCAGCGTCCACGTGGTCGCCACGCCCGAAGGCTGGGCCGTGCCCATCGAAGAGCTGGACCTCGACCTGGGCCTGACCAGCGACACTTGGCTCTACAACGTCGCGGGGCGCGCTTCGCTGGTGCGCGGTTGGATCGTCTACGGACCGGGCGATCCCCCGGAAGACCAGCTGCTCGGCACCGACCGCCTCGTGGACGTCGGCGACGTGGACTACCTGTTCCGCGATCCTCCCGAGTCCAAGCAGGTGCGGGAGGGCAGCAAGATCACGGACCAGGTCGTCTACAACGCCGAGGACGAGGTTCCACTGACCATCGCGGTGCTCTACACCCAGAACACGGTGGACACCGCTGACGCCTGGACCATGCTCGGCGCCGAGCTGGCCGTGGACCCGGGTGACCAGGAAGCCATGGCCCTGGCCTTGGCGTTCCTCGAGCCGGGTGCA
>CAZVHW010000004.1:0-43594 GCA_964626835.1 uncultured Enterobacterales bacterium | reverse complement strand
CGCCGAGAACTTCGCCACCCACTCCGGTCTCTCGTCCGAGATCTTCCTCGGCTGGGCACCCCACAACAACGTGGAGCTCGAGGCCGGAGTCCTGTTTGGGCCATCCGAGATCAAGTACGCCGTGGGATTGCGGTACTACGTCAACGCGCAGTCGGCGCTCAAGGCCTATGGGCTGACCACCTTCTTGCTGGCCGGGCCCGAAGACCCCAAGGGCCTGCGTCTGGGTTCCGGCTTCCAGCTCGACACCAACCGCTGGCTCGGATTTTTCTTCCATCATGGCGCCACCGCCTTCGGCCAGGGCGATCCCATCACCATCCACATTGGCTACCACATGGAAGCCGGTGTGCAGGCGCGTTTCTAGGGAGCGCGATGCGAAGCCTCGCGACTACCATCTTCGCGGCGGGCTTGTGCGGCTGCCTGCCCGAGCTCCGGTCGCCAGACAGCGACCCGCCCGCAAGCGATGCGGACACCGACGCGGACACCGACAGCGACGCGGACAGCGACGCGGACAGCGACGCCGACGCGGACAGCGACGCCGATGGCGATGCGGACGCCGATACAGACACCGACGCCGACACGGACCTGCCGCCTGTCTGCGAGGACTCCCCCATCGACATGGTCTGGCTCGAGCCGGGCACCTTCACCATGGGCAGCCCGGACGACGAGGTGGGCCACGAGAGCCCCAACGAGAACCAGCGGAAGATCACCCTCACCCGGGGCTTCTGCGTGGGTGTGTACGAGGTGTCCCAGGCCGACTTCCGGACCTACTCGGGCTATGATCCAGACGGCATGAGGGTGCTCGGCGACACCTACCCTGTCGCACAGGTCACCTGGCACGAGGCGGCCTGGTTCGCCAACTTGCTGTCCTCCGCGGGCCACCTGGAGACCTGCTACGCGTGTGAGGGCAAGGGTGAGGACGTCGAGTGCGCCAGCCCAGACGATCCATACACCTGCCAGGGCTACCGCCTGCCCACCGAGGCTGAGTGGGAATACGCCGCCAGGGCGGGTGCTTCGTCGGCCTTCCACTTCGGCGACAACCTGGTGGAGGGGACCCAGAGCGAGTGTGACGACGAGGTGGTGCTGCAGGGCGGCGAGCGGCTCGGGGACTGGGTCGCGTACTGCGGCAACACCGGTGAGCTGGTGCAAGAGGTCGGGAGCTACCCCGCCAACGCCTGGGGTCTGTACGACCTGCACGGCAACGTCTGGGAGTTGGTCAACGACTGGTGGGGCCAGACCCCCCTGTCGTCCGAGACCACCGATCCCGACGGTCCAGACTCCGGGACCGCTCGGACCCGACGTGGAGGCAGCGTGGACGAGGCTCCGTACCGGGTGCTCGCCGCCATCCGCTACTCCTTCTCGCTCACCGGCAAGGGGTGGGACTATGGCTTCCGCCTGGTCCGCACACGGGAGTCGGAGCCAGCGCAGTAGGTCGGTTGGATCCTGTGGAGTCGGGTGGGATTGGTTCTCGGGCTTGCCGACTGATAGTTTGTGACTCCATCCCAGGGAGTCGAACATGCAAGCCGCCAAGGACCTGGCCAAGAAGCCCATCTACCGGATCTCCGACGGCCTCCAGCTCGGTGAGCTCAAGGACTTCTACCTCGACCCGGGCCTCACCCAGATGATCGCCGTCTTCCTGGGCAAGGAAGGCATGATCTCCCGCAAGGTGCTGGTGCTTCCCATGCGAGACGTCCAGCTCCGCGGGCTCGATTGCTGGCTGGCCACCCCCCACGCGGGCGCTATCGATCTCAAGGACTGGCAGGGCTCGGAGAGCTTCCATCTGGTGGGCGACCTCCGCGGTCGCGCCATCCAGACCGCGCACCAGACCCCCATCGGCACGATCAAGGACGTGGTCTTCGACGAGCACGGGCGCGTCGTGGCTCTAGACCTGGGCAAGGTCCACGTCCAGGGCCCCTTGGCCACCACCAAGCGCATCCCCCGGGCGGCCATCCTGAGCCTGGGCGACAAGAAGACCGCCATGGTGGCCGACCTGCAAGCAGCCGAGCAAGCCGCGGGAGCGGTCGGCTAGTCCACCTCTCGAGGTGCCGGTCCGAACAACGACCAGGCCCAGAGCCCCAGCATCGCGAGGGTCGGCAGGGCCAGGATCTGGCTGGCGTCCACGGCCCCGGTGACCAGGAAGGCGACGTGGAGTGCCACGATCGCCCACCAACCACGCCGCCGTGACGTGAGCGCCGCAGCGCCCAGAAGTGCCGGCAGGGCGTCGTAGGCGTGTAGGTGTGGGTTGGCCAGGGTGACCGCGAGCAGTGCCGCGGGGAGCCTCCCCCGGCCTCGCATGCAGGTGACGACGACCACGCCGAAGGCTGCGAGCCAGCCAGGCCAGGCCGGGCCGACGCGCAGACCCAGGCTCTGCAGGTCGTACTGAAGATGGACGGGGTAGTCGCCTTGGCTTGGCAGGGTCGCGATGCTCGGTGCCAGGTCCAGAAAGCTCCCCCAAGCTCCCGTTGGGAGGGATGCCACCGTCAGCGCCGCGATGGCTGCCGCCATCCCGAGCAGCACGCGCTTGGGTCTGGGCATGACGATCCACAGCCAGGATGCGGCCAGCAGCCAGCTGGGCTTGAAGGCCAGCGCACCGAGCAGCAGCCCTGCAAGCAGGGGTCTCCCTTTTCGCGAGGCGAGCACCGCCCCAAGGATCAGGCAGAGGGTCAGGGGCCCGTTCTGTCCCAGGGCGTAAGCGAAGAAGAAACCCGGAAAGAGCAACACGACGGCGATGCCCACGGCGGTTCCCAGCGGTGTGAGGCGGCCGAGCAACCAGCCGGCGCATACGCCCAGCGCCACGTTCAGGAAGGCCATCAACAGTGCGGCGTGCTGCAGCGAGAGCAGCCCCAGAGGTGCGTACAGCAGCAGGGCCGTGGGGGGGTAGAAAAAGGCGCCCAAGACCTCGTTGCGCGGGGCCCAGGAGGGCGCATCCAGTGCGGCATCGAGCAGCGCGTGCTGCAGCGTCGGGTCGTAGGCTCCGCCCTCGAGCCAGGCCGCGCCGCCGACCCACAGGTGGGTGAAGTCGCCGTTGCGGGCTGCCGCCAGGTGTGCGGTGGCCAGGTAGAAGACCACCGCGGTCCAGGCCAGCGCCCAGGTCAGCCGTTCCCGCGTCGGCGTCCGGGCGGGGGTCATGGTCCGGACGGCTCCACGATCTCGCCCTCGAGGCCCCAGGGCTGCTGGGTCGTGAGCCTCACCGGGCTGGTGTGGCTCCAGCGATCCCGACTCGAAAGGGCCCTGACCCGGACCCCGTGGTCCGTGAGGCCACCGAGCAACCAGGAGCCCTGTTCGCCTTGACGGGCCGACACCCAGAGCACGGTCTCGGTTCGTCCCAGGAGCTGGCGCTGGTAAACGTTCTTCGACGCCTCCACACGCTCCAGGACCCTGATTCTGCGCTCTTTGGCTACCGAGGGATCCACCCGGCCTGGCATGTCGGCCGCGGGGGTCCCGGGCCTGGAAGACCAGGTGAACACATGGGCGCCGGCCAGCTCGAGATCGTCGAGCCAAGCCAGGGCCTCGGCGAACTCCCCCTCGCTCTCGCCGGGGAAGCCCACCAGGACGTCGGTGGTGAGGGCCAGCCTTGGGATCCGGGCGCGGGCCCGGTGGACCAGGGCTTCGACCTCGGCTCTGCGGTAGGGCCGGCGCATGCGCGCGAGGGTGGCGTCGCAGCCGGACTGGAAGGGGAGGTGGAGCTGCCGGCACAGCCTCGGGTTGGCCCAGCGTTCGAAGAGGCCCTCGGGCAGGCCCCACGGCTCGAGGGAGGAGAGCCGAATTCGCGGTCCGGAGCTGGAGGCCAGGAGGGTGTCGAGCAAGTCGGCGATGGTGGGGGCGCTCGGCAGGTCCTTGCCCCAGTCCGAGAGCTGCACGCCGGTGAGGACCACCTCGCGGATGCCGCCCTTCTCGGCGGCCTCCAGATCCGCGACTACGGTATCGATCGCGACGCTTCGGGAGGCGCCGCGGGCCTGGGTCGTGAGGCAGTAGGCGCAGGCGTGATCGCAGCCGTCCTGGACCTTCAGGAAGGCGCGCGCCCGTCTACGTGGGCCCGGGATTGCGCGGCGAGGTGCCGTCGAGGTTGGAGTTGCCTTGGGGGTTCCTCCCAACAGGCTCGGCAGCTCCTCCTTGCGGTCGTTCGGGACCACCAGGACCACGCCGGGGAGTGCGCTGGCGGTGTCGGGCTCCAGGGTCGACCAGCAGCCGGTGACCGCGATGCGGGCGTCTGGATTGGCGCGATGGAGCGCGCGGACACGGGCGCGGGCGTCTCGGTCCGCCCGGTGCGTGACCGTGCAGCTGTTGATGACAGCCCAGTCGCACTCCTTGGGGGTTGCAACCAGCACGTGGCCGGCTTCCCGCAGCCGTGCGGCGATCCGCTCCAGCTCCGCCTGGTTCAGGCGGCAACCCAGGGAGTCGAGGTGGACGCGGAGGGGGGGCATGGCGCCTGGATGGTAGCCTGTCGGCATGATCGATTCTACGGTGCGCTGATCGGCACGGTCGCGGTCCGCCTCCGCCAACCCACGGCGACGCCGAGCCCGCAGAGGAGGGAGAGCGCAGCGCCCGGTTTGGGTGTCGCCGCACAGCCGCAGCCCTCGGGTTCGCCTTCCTGCAGCCCTCCGGTGTCCTGGGCGGCCGAGGGGCATTCCGGCGTCAGGTCGCCGTGCCAGGCACCGGGCGTGGTGAGGACCAGCAGGTTGTGCAGCAGCATGAAGTCGACCCCGGCGAAGAGCAGCCCCTCGGAGTCGTCGGGGCCGGTGTAGGCTTGATTCGCTCCACGGATGAACCGGTTCCACGAGGTGAAGGAGTGGGCCGCGGTGCCGGGGTAGGGCGAGGCCGGCTCGTCGCCGATGGGCAGCTCCTCGAGCATCTCGTAGGCCTGCTCGAGGATGGGATCGCCGTCGTTGCACCAGGTGTCGGTGGGACCGTGCAGCGCTTGGTGGAGCAGGGGGTAGAGCACCCAGCCCTCGTTCTCGGACAGCGCCATCAGGTCGGCGGTCGTGGTCTCCCCCCAGGCGTCGCCCGTGGCGCTGATGACCATGGCCATGTGGAGGTTGTCGACGTTGGAGTAGAGGATGGAGTCGGGATCACGACCCACCTCGGCGACGGTCTCGGAGTACTCGGGGTATTCGAGCTCTACCGCACCGTCCGAGAACCAGGCCGCCGCCATGCTGGTGGCCACCGCGTAGCCCGCGGCGTCGCCACCGCGGGCGACCTCGCGGTCGTCGCAGGCGGGGTTGAGGATGGTCCAGTCCTCGTTGGCGGAGACGTGCTCGATGATGCCGAGCGCCAGATCGGTGGCTCTGTCCGCGTGCGTTCCGTCGCCCGCCTCGTCGGGCACCAGGGCGCGCACCAGGGCCAGGCCCCCCAGCAGGTGGTAGACCTGGTCCTGGCTCATCTCCTTGTTGGTCACGGTGAGGTCGGTGAAGTCGGATCTCACCGAGGACGCGCCGGCGTAGGCCTGCCAGGCCGTAGAGGGCACGTCGTCGCGGATGAAGAAGCCGTTGACGACCTCGCTCTGGGTGCAGGGGGCTTCGAAGCTGGCATCGGCGACACGGTCCAGGCGCTCCAGGGCGTCCAGGGCGTAGGTCAGCTCGGCCAGGGTGTCCGCCGTATCGCCGTCGCCACGCGTCATCTCCGGGTAGGTCTCGGGGTCGCTCAGCAGGGCGTACTCGGTGGCCAGCATGCCCAGGTAGAAGCCCAGCTGGATGGTGCTGTCCGCCCAGCGCACGTTTCCGGTCAGGTCGTTGCGCTCGGTCATGGGCTGACCCTCGCCGGTCCCGTCGCCGACGATGACGAACTCGTCGAGCAGCCGGGTTCTCAGCAGGCCGTAGTTGCCGTGGCTGGTGGCCGCGGCGGCGGGGTTGGCCAGGGCCACGCTCGACAGGAGGAGCAGGGCGTGGAGGAGGGGTCTGGTGGGTGGCATGGCGCTGAGTATACCCAGTCTCGGTGTGGAATCGGTGGGCATGCTCGAAACGACACACGGGTGTCGCGGCCGCTCACCCGCGCGCTGCGGCTTCACCGCCGAGATGGTCGGCGACTCGGTCCGGAGGATCCCGCCGCAGTAGCAGCACGCAGCCGGACAGGCCGACCAGCAGACCGAGCGCGGCCAGCACCGCAAGCCAGGGAGCGGTGGTACCGTCGGCCGCCTCGAGCAAGGCCTCGCTCCCCTCGATCCCGGGCAGGATGCTGAACATGAGCGTGCCCGTGGCGTTGTTGAGGGCGTGGCCCAGGATGGCTGGCCACAGCGAGCCGGTGCGGACCGTCCACCAGCCGTACAGCAGGCCCAACAGGAAGGAGGGGCCGAGCTGCCAGGGGTTGGCGTGGAACAGCGCGAAGAGCAGGGCGGACACGAACACCGCCCCACCCGCTCCGAGGCGCACGCTCAGCCCTCGGAGCAGCATGCCGCGGAACACGACCTCCTCGGTCACGGGGGCCACCAGCACCACCAGGACGGCCGACCCCAGGACGGAACGTTCACCGCCCAACACCTCGGAGAAGAAGGTGTCGAAGAACTCCGGCACCGGCAGCAGGGCCTCGAGGCCCGCCGCGGACTGGAGGAGGACGATGTGGCCACCTACCGAGGTGAGCAGAACGGGAAGCAGCACCGCTGGCGGGAAGCGCCGCATGGGAACCATCGCGCTGAAGGATCGCCGCGCGAGCCACGTGCCGACCAGGAGCACGACGCCCAGGGAGAAGACGTTCGTGGCCGCCAGGACCAGCGGGTTCAGCGTGAGGCTGCCTCGCTCCCAGCCCAGACCCATGACCAGGAACGACTCGACGAGCCCCACCGGGCAGCCCACCGAGCACTGCAGTGCCAGCCCGGCGAGGGAGAGCCCCACCGCTGCGAGCACGGCGAAGCCACGCCCACGATCGGGCCAGCCTACGGCGTGGGCTCTCGGTCTTCGTCCCGCCATGATCACCTCGTTGGTGCGGAGGGCAGGATACCACCCCCGGGCGAACCACCACCGGGTGAGGGGTGCGGACGCTCATGTCTTCGGCGTGTCGCGACGCGCACGCCGCCGTGGTCGTTCGGAAGGATGTCTACCAGCCGCCACCAGGGGGCGATAGGCGGGACCCAGCGCAGCGTCGCGCGTCAGGAGGCCCCGCATGATCGTCGGCACCAACAAGGAGAGCAAGAACCACGAGTACCGCGTGGCGATCCTGCCCAGCGGCGTCGAAGCCCTCGTCGGCCGGGGGCACGAGGTGCTGATCGAGCGCGGGGCTGGTGCGGCGGCCGGGTGGAGCGACCAGGAGTACCAGCAGGCCGGTGCCCGGCTGGTCACCGACAGCGCGGCCGTCTTCTCGGGCGCCGACATGGTCTACAAGGTCAAGGAGCCCATGCCCTGGGAATACGGGCTGCTCGAGCGCGACCAGCTGCTGTTCACCTACATCCACTCGGGCGGAAACCGACCGCTCTGCGATGCGCTGCTCGAACGGGGTACCTGGGGCATCGCCTTCGAGGACGTGCTGCTGGACGACGGCCGCTTGCCCCTGCTCGAGCCGATGAGCACCATCGCCGGGTACATGGGGATGGTCAAGGGCTTCGAGCTGCTGCAGCCGCTCCTTGGCGGGCCGGGCCTGCTCCCCGGAGGCATCCCCGGCATCCAACCCACGCGCGTGCTGGTCCTTGGCGGCGGCTTCGTCGGTGCCGGAGCGATCCAGGTGGCCCACGGGCTCGGCGCGGAGGTCACCGTGCTCGACCTCGACCTCGAGCGGCTGGCAGAGCTGGCCGAGCGCTTTCCGCGGGCCAGGACCTTGCTGTCCAATGCCGCCAACATCCGGGCTTGCCTCGCCCAGACGGATGTCCTGGTCAACGCCGTGATGTGGCCGCAGGGTCGTGATGGCCACCTCGTGACCCGCGAGATGCTGGGGCTGATGCCCGCTGGCGCGGTGATCGTCGATGTGGCGGCGGACGTGCGCGGCGCTCTCGAGACCTGCGAACGCCAGACCACCCACGACGACCCGGTCTACCAAGTGGACGGCCATCCCCACTACGTGGTGGCCAACATCCCCTCCCTCGCGGCCCGCTCCGCATCCGAGGCGCTGGCCGGGGTGACGCTGCCCTACTGCATCGAGCTCGCGGACAAGGGCCCGCGCGGCGCCCTGCTGGACAACGTCCCCCTTCGCCGAGGGCTCACCTGCCTGGCGGGCCGGATGGTGCGGGAATCTACGGCACGGTGGTATGGCTGCGCCAGCTGGAGCGACGCGGGAGTGGTGGAGTTTTTGCGGGCCTAGGCCCCCTGGTCTTCCCGCCAGCGCTTCAGGCCCGTGAGGAAGCACAGGAGCGTCCCGTCGGAGCAGTGCTTGAAGCGCTTGTTGGTGGGGGCGCGGAACAGGGCGCCGAGCTGGCGGGGACCGACGTGCATGCCGCCCTTCTTCAGGATCGCCAGCATGTCGCTTTCCTGGAGGTTCAGGGCGACGCGAAGCTTCTTGAGTGCGAGGTTCTCGAGCTTCTCGCCATCCCGAGGCGGGGGTGGCGTACCGCCCGAACCACGCCGCGCCTCGATCAGGGCGTCGAGGAAGGATCGCAGCCTTGCGCTGTCCACGTCGGTGGGGTCGGTATCGCCCAGGAGTCGCCGGTGTTCGGCCTCGTCCAGGTCCAGGGCGGTGGCGATGCGGGTCGAGATCTCGGCGGGTTCCATGCGCTGCTCCTCGGGCAGCGGGCTCCTATCGCGCGAGGCCCTTCAGTCCAGCCCAAGCAGGGCTCTGGCGTTGTCACCCGCGATGCCCTCCCGGGCCTCGTCCCCTACTTGATCCAGCACGCTCCGGGCGTGCTCCAGCACGTCGGGCAGCAGCTCCACCCGTTCCGCACGGCCCAGGTCGGTGCCGAAAAGGAAGCGGTCGGGGTGGTCGTCGAACAGCGAGGCCCAGTCGGACAGCAGCTCTCCCTCGTCGGTGATGGACTGTTCCTCGGTGCTGCGGCCGTTGCGCTCGTAGTGGGGGTGGCGGCAGCTGAGGTCTCCGTAGAGATTGTCGTGCGCCTCGATCAAGGCGCGGACCACGTCTGGCGGACCGTCCCCGAGGTGGGCCCAGACGAAGATCGTGTCGGGGTTGGCGGCCAGGGCCGCGGCCAGCTCGTCGGCGTACTCGTACTCCACGTGCAGGTTCACGGGGACGTTCCACTCGGCGGCCAGTGCGTAGACGTCCATCAGCGCGTCTCCGTCGGCTTCGTTCTGGTCGCCCGTGTCGGGGCTGCCGGGGAAGGGGCTGTGGCGTACGGAGAGCTCGCCGATGCCGTGCATCAGGCCGGTCTCGAGCTGGGCCTCGATGGTGGCGCGGGTGGTCTCGTCCAGCACCAGCTCGTTGCTCTCGCGATCCCTGCGGGGCGCCGCGAAGGGGAACAGGAAGTCCTCGTCCTCGTCCTCGTCCTCGTCCTCGTCCTCGTCCTCGCGGGCGGCTGAGATGACCTGGTCGATGTCGTTCACGATTCCGAACAGGGCGATCCCCGTGATCCCCGCCTCGGCTAAAGCCTCCACGTTGTCGTCGCCGTTGTGTGCGTGGGCATCGAAGAGCGGGATGTCCCCGATCGGGCCAGTGTCCGCCGCGCCGCTGTCTCTGCTCGTGCTGTCCTCCGACGGCCCCCCACAGCCCAGGCAGAGCGCGACCAGGATCGGGTTTCTGCATCCACGCACCGCACACCTCCGACCGACAGCTCCGACGACTCTGAACGGAGCCGATTGTTGCACACGCCGTCGCCGACGTTCACTCAGGCGGCTCGCCCGATCGGGGCCAGGACTCGAGCTGGCCTGCGCCGCGACCTTTGGTAGGATGAGCGGCCATTCATTTTGGAGCTGGCATGCGTTCTCTCCTGCTCTTTTTGGCTGCGTGTTCGACGCAGGAGCCGAAGGTGGACTCGGGTATCTTGGATACTCAGCCGGACAGCTCGGTGGACACGGCGGCCGAGGACACGGCCGTCGAGGAAGAACCCTGCGTCCTCGAGGAAGGTGCGCTCCCGATCGCGATGGAAGGCGACCTGCTCCTGCAGTCCGCCAGCGTCTCGGCTCATCGCGAGCGCTGCAGCCAGGTACTTCACGCCGGTGTCGGCGCCGCGGACTCCACGCTCACCGTAGAGCTGTCCACTTGGGGCGGAACGGGATCCGCCCAGCTGGCCGTCCTCGACCTGCTGGGCCAGCCCATCGCCGACTGGACGACGCTCGCCGAAGGGGACGCCGTCTCCTTCACCTTGCCCCAGAGCGGGGAGTTCCTGGTGCAGCTGTCCCCCGAGATCGCCGACGAGGCAAGCAACGCCTACACCCTGAGTCTAGCCTGCCAAGCAGGCTGCGATCTCGAATACACCCGCTACCCCCTGGTGTTCCTGCACGGGGCGGGCACCACCGACAGCTTCCTCGAGATCGTGGACACCTGGGGCGGCCTGGGCGAGCACCTGGGCGGCTACGGCTACCACGTGGAGATCCACCCGGTCTCGGCCATGGACTCGGTGGCGGACCGGGCCGCGCAGTGGCTGACCCTGATCGACGAATTGGAAGCGGCCGGCGTGGGTCGGCGGTTCAACTTGGTTGGCCACTCCCAGGGCGGCCTGGATGCACGCTACCTCACGGGCGTGCTCGAGCCCCGCGGGCGAATGGCCACGGTCACCACCATCTCCACACCCCATCACGGGGCGGCGACCGCCGACCTGATCTGCGGCCTGATCGAGCTGGGCCCGCTGGACGGCGCCCTCCTCGATGCGGTGGCCGAGAGCTTCTACAACGTCTTCGGGCAGGAAGGCGAGGATCTCACCGCCCAGCTGCAGGACCTCACCACCACCGCCGCGGCAGCGTTCAACGAGGCGGTTCCAGACGTCGAAGGCGTCTACTACGGCTCGTGGGCGGGCCACAGCTGCGCCCTGTTGGACTTCGACTGCCAGGACGAGATGGGGGGCGAGATCGTCTCTCCCCTGCTGTCGGGCACCTTCGCCTACCTCGCGCTCATGGAGGGGGAAAACGACGGCCAGGTGAGCGTACAGAGCGCCCAATGGGGCGACTACCAGGGTGAGCTGGGGACGGACCACTACGGCGCCGTGGGCGTGCCCGACATCTTCGAGGCGGACTACGACCACCAGGTCTTCTTCCTCGAGGAGGTCCGACGCTTGGCGGCTTTGGGGTACTGACCGCACGGACCCGGGATCGCGTTCGTGCCCGATCCGGCGCGCCAGCGGACGCCTGTGAGCGTGTAGAATCGTCTCCACCCACTGGAGGTGCCGCATGAGCAAGCCCACCCCACCCACGGCCCCTCGCTGCGTCGGCCTGCTCACCAGCGGTGGCGATGCCCCCGGGATGAACGCCGCGGTCCGCGCCGCGACCATGCTCCTGCACGCGCAGGGCTGCCGGGTGCTGGGCGTCCAGCAGGGCTACAGCGGCCTGCTCGAGGGCCGGTTTCGCCCCCTCGAGCCCGGCGACGTCGACGAGATCATTCGTGAAGGCGGCACCATCCTTGGCTCGTCCCGCTGCCTGAAGTTCATGGAACGCCAGGGGCGCGATCGCGCCCGTGAGCGGATCCGGGACGCCGGCATGGACGGGCTCATCGTCATCGGCGGCAACGGCAGCCTGGCCGGCGCCGCTGCGCTCTGCGATCCCGACGAGCTGGGTGACCTCGATCTCTCGGTCGTGGGCATCCCCGCCTCCATCGACAACGACATCGGCCTGACGGGCATGGCCATCGGCGTGGACACCGCGATGAACACCATCGTCGAGGCCTGCGACCGCATCTGCGACACGGCCTCGGCCCACGATCGCACCTTCCTGGTCGAGGTGATGGGCCGGGACTGCGGCTACCTGGCCATGACCAGCGCCATCGCCACGGCCGCCAACGCGGTGCTCTTCCCCGAGGCGGGCAAGTCCATGGACGACCTGGTGGAGTCGGTGGTCCGGGCCGTCACCGCGGTCCAGCAGCGCACGGTGCGCAGCAAGCGCGTCCTGGTCATCATGGCCGAAGGCACCGACGTCCCCGCCCAGCGGCTGCAGGCCCCCATCGAGGCGCGGCTGCGCGAGGTCCTCGAGGGGGATCCGGCGAACGTGGAGACCCGCGTGACGGTGCTCGGGCACGTGGTCCGCGGTGGGCGGCCCTCGGCCTTCGACCGGCTGTTGGCCAGCCGCATGGGCCGGGTCGCCGTGCAGGCGCTGCTGGCGGGCGAGAGCTGCAAGATGGTCTCGTGGCTGCTTCCGGGTGAGCTCCCCGCCGCCATCGCCCGTCGTAGCGATGCGGATCCCTACTGCTGGCTCGTGGATCTCGACGCGGTGCTCCAGGAGACCGGTCGCATGCTGGATGGAACCAGCTCGCTGATCCAGTGGCGCAAGAAGGCCTTGGCCGATGTCGAGGAAGTTCTCACGCTTTGAGGCTGCGGCGCCGTCCCCAGCGTTCGTAGCGGTCGAGCACGGCACCGGCCAGCAGCAGACCCAGGCCGCCGCCGAGCACGGCCGTGGCCCAAGGCGGAGCGTCGAACCACTCGTTGTGTTCGGAGAGAAGGGCGAGCGCCATTCCGGTGTTGGTCAGCCCGGCGTAGTAGAAGCTCTTGCGCTGGCGGTGGTGGCTCAGGAAGGCGAGGGACAGGGCGGTCATCAGGTAGAGCCAGTCGTAGCTGCCCGAGTATTCGCCGGTGACCACGAGCCAGGCCACCGGCTCGAGCATGGCGAAGGGCGCGATGGCGAAGAGCAGCTGTGCCGCGGGTCGCATCAGCTCGGTGCCGTGCCTGTCCGCCAGTGCTGCGG
This sequence comes from uncultured Enterobacterales bacterium, assembly GCA_964626835.1. GTDB lineage: Bacteria > Myxococcota_A > UBA796 > UBA796 > JAFGLY01 > CALDOK01. The sequence continues at coordinate 30,905 of CAZVHW010000004.1, read as the reverse complement.
CTGCGTAGATGAGCGCGCCGTTGATCGCCATGGCACCGAGGGTGTTCAGGAGTAGCGGATCGCTCACCTCGGGCGCCTGTGATCCGACCATGGAGATGCCCAGATAGTGGAACGTTCGTCCGTCGAGCGCCAGGAGCTCCAGCGTGAGCACGGTGAGCAGTGCGGCTGCGAGGTACGCGGGTAGGCCCAACCAGCCGTGACCGTGTCGCTCGGCGCGGTGACCCGCCAGGGCGGTGAGCAGCACCAGGGGGGACAGGTGCATCGCGAGCAGGTCGTAGCGCCCGTCGCGCAACCAGTCCGAGAGGCCCAGGTCGGTCATCACCGCCAGTGCCGTGAGCAGGACCATCGCGGTGAACAGCGTGCCCAATACTGTCGTCCGTGTGCGGACGGCCAGCAGCAGGGACCAGCCGGCGCCCACCAAGGTCGCCAGCTGCAGCTGATTGTTCGAGATGACCCCGCTGGCCAGGAGTTGGCCAGCTGTCTCCGGCAGGACGGCGAACAGCCCCCACTCGGCGCATAGGACCAGCAGAAGCAGTGGCAGGAGCGCGACCGACGCCAGGCCGAAGGCCACGGCCACCGCCTGGTGCTGTTTTTTGTACAGCAGGTGGGCAGCGACGTTGAGGATCACGAAGGGCAGCCCCAGCACCGCCAGGGGTTCGAGCCAGCCTGTCTCGACGGCGAAGAAGCGGTGGGCCGCCAGGTAGAGGAACGCTCCGCACGCCAACACGAAGGATCCCAGGTACAGCGAGATGCGAGACAGGGACAGCTGGCGGCTCTGCACGATCCAGTCGTCGTCCCGCAGCTCCAAGCGGCGGTAGACCGCGCGCAGGCGTGCCGCCTCGTGCCCATATACCAGCTTCAAGCGCAGCCACTCCTCGATGTCTTCGAGGTGGGGCAGGATGCGTCGCCCCAGCGCGGTGTTGTACAGGCTCGGCCGGGCCAGGACGGGGCGGCCCTCGAGGTAGCGGCGCAGCTCGAGGGCCATCTCGCCAGCCGTCGCGTAGCGGTCCGCCGGCCGTGGCTCCATGGCCTTGAGCGCGATGGCCTGCAGCGGCTCGGGGACCGCGGGATCGATCTCCAGCGGAAGCCGCGGCTCGCCGCGTAGCACCGCCGCGTGGAGCTGTTCGGTGTCGCTGCACGAGTACGGTGGGACCCCGCAGAGCAGCTCGTAGAAGATGGCACCGAGGGCGTATACGTCCGCGCGGAGGTCGATGGGTTGGTCGGGATCGAGCTGCTCCGGTGCCATGTAGGGAGGGGTGCCCAGGCCGTGTCCTTGCCGCGGATCCCAGCCCGCGAGCCCGAAGTCCAGGATCTTGGGCCGCAGCTGCGGATCGAGCATGATGTTCGAGGGCTTGAGGTCGCGGTGCTGGACCCCCAGGCCGTGGGCCTTGTGGATGGCCTCGGCTACCTCGGCCAGGATCCGAGCGCGCTGCGCGTGCTCGAGGGAGGGTGCGACCGCGCCCAGCTCGAAGCCTTCCACGTGCTCCATGATGATCATGGGCGGTGTCGTGTCCTGGCGCAGCTCGTAGATGCGGACGATGCGTGGGTCCTCGAACAGGGCCAGCGTGGCGGCCTCGCGGATGAACCCCGCCACCCCCTGGGCGACCGTGGGATCGTGTCGCAGGACCTTGCCAGCGACCGTGCGCCCGAGGGTCAGGTCCTCGAGCTTGTAGACCTCGCCCATGCCTCCGCGGCCCAAGCGCTCGATGGTGCGGAAGCCCTCGATCTCGGGAGGCGGCCGGGTCGCGGCGTTCCCGTTCGTGGTCGCCCGCTTGGCCTTCAGCTCCTGCTCGATGGCTTCGTAGCGCGCGACCAGCGTGCGCAGGGGCTCGAGCAGCTCTGGTTCACCCCCACAGAGTTCCTCGAGGGGCGCTCGCTCGCCCGTGCGCACCAGCTGCTCGATGTAGCGCTGCAGTAGCTCCTGGGCGCGGGTGCTCACGCGGGTTCTCCCAGCTTCGCGGTCAGGGCGGCCATGGCGCGGGCGAAGAGCATGCGGCTGGCGTCGGCGCTTCGATCCAGGCGGGTACCGACCTCCTCGAAGCTGCGCTCTTCCAGGCGGCGCAGCACGATGACGTCCCTGTAGTGGGAAGGCAGGGTCTCGAGGGCGGTTTCCAGGCGCCTGGCCTGCTCACCCAGGGCGACGCGGCTGGACAGGGATCGGGCGCGCTGCCGAGGGGAGAGCATGCCGTCGCTATACCGAGCGTCCAGCGCGGCGTTTCGACGCTGGCGTCCGTGGTAGACGGCTTGGTCCGCGATCTCGTTGGCAGCGATGCGCGCCAGCCAGGCGGTGAAGCTGCGCTCGTCCTGGCCCTCGAAGCCTGCGAAGGAGCGGAAGGCCTTGAGCAGGCTGTCTTGGAGCAGGTCGCGAGACTCGACCCTGGACCGCAGGGCCGGCCCGAGGCGGAGCCGGATGGTGGCGAGCAGGCGCGGGGCGTGCTCGGCCAGCAAGGCCTCCATGGCCTCGGGGGACCCTTGGCGGGCGTGCAGCAACAAGGCGTCGAAGTCGGCGATGCGCCACCTCCATTGCGGGCTCGGGGAGGGAGAATGCAGAAATCCTATCGCGACGCGTTCGGTCTCGGGGGTGGAAGTCGTCTTCGGAAGTGAGGGCCCACGAAGGACCCCGGAAAGGAGAGACCCAGATGTTCCGCAAGACTGTCACCTTGCTGCTCGGCCTGACCCTGTTCTGCCTCACGGGCTGCCTGCTCGAAGAGGACAGCCACACCCTGTACCTGGCTCCAGACGGGAGCGTCACGTGGCGCGTACTCCGCGACGTGATCCGGTCCGACGAGGACGATCCGTGGGATCGCGAGGGCGAGGAGGCTGAGTTCCTCGCCACCCTGGACAGCGACGAGGAGGGCTGGAGCGAGCTGTTGGACGGCTACGGTTCCGAGTCCACCCGGGTGCGGCTGATCCGTCGGGAGCGGCCCTACACGGTGATGGTGGAAGCGCAGTTCGCCGACGTCGGCGACCTGGTCTCCGCGATGCTCGCCGAGTCCGACGAGGACTGGGAGGTCAGCTACGAGGAGGAGGGCAGCCTGCGCATCCTCCGGGTACAGATCGAGCCGGAGGAGCCCTCGGGTGCCGACGAGGAAGACGATGGCGAGTCCGACTCGGGCCTCAGGCTGGTGCTCACCCAGGGGCGCTTCATCGAGGCCCACGGCTTCCGGCTGAGCAAAGACGGCGTGATCGCGGTACCGCTGTCCTTCGAGTCCAGCTCCGACGAGCCTCTGCTGCTCCACCTCGTGTGGGACGTGGAGGCCTAGCGGTGGGCGGGGGGGGGGTCAGCCCTTTGCTGGCCCTTCGTTGCCCGACTCCACCCGGCTGGCCTGCTGGACGACTTCTTCGTCGATCACTTCGTCCCAGGCGGACTGGGCTCCGCCGCCGAGCATGGGGTAGAGCTGTTCCTCGAACAGGGCGAGCAGACCGGGGTTGCTCTGCTGACAGGTGCGGACGAGGTTTTCGATCTCGTTTTCGCCCAGGTCGCGGCCCAACAGCTCCCACAAGCGGGTGCCTTGGACCGAGGTGGCGATGCGCTGCAGAGCCGCCAGCGATGGGCTGGCCGCGCCCGCTTCGCGAACGAAGGCCCGGACGCTCTGCTGGACCTGCTCGTCGGGGTTGGCCTTGGCGGACTGGGCTTGCTTGCCCTCGACCTGCTCTTCCAGGACCTTCGCCTTGCCTTCGACGTTGGTGGGCGCCGCGGGGGTGGGAGCGAGGCCGGGCGCCGAGCCGGGAGCCGTGGATGCGGCCGGGGAGCTGCCCAGGGCGGCGGCCATGATGCCGGCGGCCAAGCCGGTGGTACCGGCGGCGGCCCCCGTGGTTGCTTGGGGGCCCACGGTGGGAAGCAGGCCCGGTTGTTCGGTGGCGGCCGCTGGGGCGCCGGGCTGTTGTTGCGTGGGTGGGGCCAGGAGCGTCGCCGCCAATGCGCCCGAGGCCGCGGCCAGCAGGCCCTTGCCTTCGGATTCGTCTTTTTGGACCTCTTCGAGCTTGGTCTCGGGTGGGGGCTGGCCGAGGATGACCTCGTTGCCCCAGGCGAACTGGTCCTGGGGCGCCATGGTCACGAACTCGACGTGGATGTTGTCGTTGATCTCTTCCCAGCGCTCGACCCGGTAGCCCCACTTGTCGGCGATGGTGCCCACGTCGCCCACGTTCACCTTGGTGCCCGGGGCGAATACGGCCCGGCACTTCATGGCGCCGTTGCGTTTTGGGACCCACTCGACCATGCGGCCGATGGGTCGGCCGGCGGCGATCTCCTCGGCATCCGTCGTGGAGCCGATCATGCCCAGCACGGATTGGTTGCCCTGGCTGTCTTGCTGGCCGGAGGCCCATTGCTGGGTGCCGTGCTTGCTGGACCAACCGCCCTTGCTCGGGGCTGCGCGGGAGGAGTCGCTCGCGGCGGTGTCAGCGGCACCCCGCGCTTTCCGTGACTTCTGCATTCCGGCCTCCGGATCTTGTCGCTCCATCTTTGCCCACCAGCGGGCCCCAGTCCACCCTGGCGTGGCTTCAATCGCACTTTGGCGGGTAGCCCAGGCTGACGATCACGGTCGCCAACAGGGATGCTGCCAGGCCGGGGAGAACCGCTGGCATCGGTCCACCGGACAGCGGTGGGAAGGAGAAGAGCGCGGCCACCGCCACGCCAGCGAACATGCCAGCGATCGCCCCTGCGCGGCTGGCCCGTCGCCAGAAGCGACCCAGGTAGAGGGGGAAGAGCAGGCCCGCCGCGGTGAGGGTGTAGCCCAGCACCAGCACCTGGATGATGAAGGGCAACCACAGCGCGATCAGGATGCCCAGGACCCCCAAGACGGCGATACAGCGCTTCGAGAAGCGCAGGATGTCCGCGTCGGTGGCCCGAGGTCGGAAGATACCGTGGTACAGGTCGCGGGTGATGCTGGACGCCGTGGAGTGCAGGGCGGAGTCGGCGGTGGAGACGATGGCGGCGACGATGGCCCCCAGCACCAGCACCGCCACGCCCTTGGGCAGCAGGTTCACCACCGCCCAGGTCATGGCTGCGTCCTTGTCCGCCAGGTCGGGCGCGATGGTGTGGATGGACATGCCCAGGGCGGTGGCCCACGCCCCTGCCAGCAGGCAGCCGGCGGCGAGGATGTACAGGCCCCGCTTTGCCACCGCGACGGACTGCGAGGCGTAGATGCGCTGGTGGTAGACCTGCAGCACCATCTGGCCGGGCAACACGGCCAGCACCCAGCCCCAGACCACGGTCTTCCCGGGCGCCCAGGGGCCTAGGTTCTCCGGCGGCGCGGCTTCGATGACGGCGTTGATTCCACCGGCTTCCCCCAGGGCCAGGGGGAGCAGGACGAGCATGCCGAAGAGCATCAGGCCGAGCTGGGCCACGTCGGTCCAGGCGACGGCGATGATTCCGCCCCACATGGTGTAGATCACCACGACCACGGCGCTGAGCACGATCCCCAATTCCATCGGCAGGCCGGTCAGCGCCTCGAGCACCTTGCCCGCCGCGATGGGCTGGGAGACCCACCAGCCCATGGTGACCAGCATGGACACGGCCGAGGTTGTGCCCCTTAGCAGCCGCGAGTCACCGTATTGGGCCACCATCCAGTCGGTGGTGGTGAAGAAGTCCTGGCGCCTCAGCCACCCGGCCACGAGCACCGCCAGCAGCACCACCCCGGCGGAGAGGGCCAGCAGGTAGACCATCTCCGCCATGCCGTAGGCGTAGCCGAGGCCCACGTGGGCGACCATCATGCCGCCTCCGAACGCGGAGGCCATCTGGGTGGCGGTGACGGTCAGGGTGCCGAAGCGGCGCCCGCCCACGTAGAAGTCGGCCGCCGTCTTTTGTAGCCGCGAGGCCCAGGCGCCGATGACCAGCATTCCGGCGAAGAACAGGCCCAACACGCCCAGCAGGATCCAGTCGATCTCCACGGAAGCTCCTAGGCCCTAGTCGTCCAGACCGGGCATCCGGTACGCGTGGGGCCGCTCGTCTGCTCCCGGGAACACGGCCTCGAGCTCCGCCACCAGCAGCCTGCGGGGGGCGTCGAGGACGGTGGGAAGGCCGCTGTCGCCGTCGCAGTGGGATCTCAGGGTCCAGGGGGCCAGGTAGGCGTGACGTTGGGTGCCGCCGCCAGCAGACTGGATGTCGCGGAGCACGCGGCGGTCTACCCGCTGGAACTGCAGGCTGACCACGGGCTCTTCGTGGCCGTCGGTGTAGCGCCAGACGGCGTCGGTGGGGCGGGGGAGGGTGCCCGGTCGGCCGAGGCCCAGCCCTCGCACCACGAGCATGCGGTCTTGGCCGGAGCCCTTCCAGGCGCGAGCCACCTGGCGGTTGAAGGCTCGGTCGCCGATGTTTCGGGGTGGCGTGACTTCCCACACGAACAGCCTCGCCGCCCACTGACCCTGGACGCCGCCCCTGGCGTGGCCGTTGGAGCGCTGCAGGTCGTGACGGGGGATACGGGACATCAGCAGGTCGCGCACGTAGCCGTCCCTCACCAGCTCCACTTGCTCGGAGGGGACGCCCTCGCGGTCGTGGGCGTAGCCGCCTGCCAAGCCCGGCGTGTCGCGGGTGGGATCGTCCACGACCGACCAACCCTGGGGCAGCAGGCGCCGGCCCAGGCGGGGGCCGCTGCGGATGAGCTGCTGGTAGGTCTGGTTGGCGCTGGGCTCGGGGGGGGTCCCCGCGAGCTCGGGTGGGAGCAGGTAGCGAAGAAGCTCGGCCGCGGCGCGACCCTCGAAGACCACGGGGCCTTCGTAGTAGTCCACCACCCTGGCGTCCGCGCGGGCCTCGAGGGAGGCGGCCAAGGCATCGATCTCGGCCGTGATGGTGGCGACGGTGGGGAGATCGGCGACGGTGTCGGCTACCCACTGGCGTTGGTCCGAGACGCGCACGCCGTCGGGACGCAGCATGTTGGCCTGGGCGAAGACCACGGCGAAGCCCTCGGGCTGGACCAGCTCGGCGCCTTCGGAGGTGGCCAGGTGGTAGGCCCCGCTCCAGGCGTGCACTTCCACCCGCCCTGTTCGCAGTCGTGGGTGGTCGCGGAAGCGCGCCGAGGCCGCGAGCGCGATGGTGCGCAGCGCATCGTCGTCCACCTCGGGGACGGGCGTGTCGTCGACCGCCCGGAGCTGGGGGGCCGGGGACCAGTCCGGGGGTGGGGGTTCGCCCCCCAGCGCCGCCAGGGCGGCCTGCTTGACCTGATGCTGTACGACCGCCGCCTTGTAGACGTGATCGGCGGTGAGCCACAGGTCACGCTCGAGGGCCAGGGGTACGTCCTCGATCACCAGGGATGGGCGCGCGATCACCCGCAGCGAGGCGTCGGCGTGTTGGAAGCGGCTGGAGTCCAGGGTGTCGTCGCCCACCACGACCTCGACCCTTCCAGGTCTGCGGCGGTGGGAGGCCTCGGACACGATGACGCCGTATTCGGCGCGGGCTTGGTAGAAGTCGAGATCGACCGCGGCGAACACGGTGCGTGTGGGTGGCGGGCCCCCGGCGATGGCCAGGTCGTCTCGAGAGCGCAGCGCCCATCGGTTCAGGCTGTCCTGCAGCAGGTCGGCTTCGGGTTGGGCGTGTGCGGTGGACGACGCGAGAGCCAGGGTGACGATGAGGGTGCGGATCACGGCTGCACCTCCTGGACCGTGCCCGGTGCTGGCAGAAGGGGCGGCATGCTCTGGCCCTTGGCCTTTCGCTGGGTCTCCATCTGGGAGATGAGCAGGGCGGGCGAGATCGCCGAGACGGGGACCCCGCCGCTCTCCGCGCCACAGATGCCATTGAAGACCTGGTGCACCTCGCCCGCCCGCACGATGCGCGACAGGGTGACCAGCGGCGTTCCGATGAGGTCCACGCCCCGCACCAGCTCGTCGGGCCGTCCGTCCGTGTAGACACGCCACGCGAGCAGCACGTCCACGCTGAAGGCGTTGGGTGTGCTGCGCGACGTGAAGGTGACGCCGCCCTGGATGCTGTCGATGAGCAGGGCGTACTCGAGGCCCTGGGCGCGCGCCAGCTCCAGCAGCTCGGCCTTCAGCTCCGCGTCGGTCACGGCCGTGGAAGCCTCGACGATCAGGTTGCCCTGTCGGGTCACCGGGTCGTAGCCCTGCTGACGGCGGCCGTGACCGTTGCTGGTCAGGCCCTGGGCCGACGGCGAGCGGCTCTCGAGGAAGCCCATCAACACGCCTTGCTCGACCAGCGGAACACGCTGTGCCGGGACCCCTTGGTTGTCGTAGGCGTAGAAACCGTTGAGGTCCGTGCCCCCGTGGCGCTGGCGGGTCGGGTCGTCGTAGAGCGACAGGAAGGGCGGCATGATCTGCTCCCCCACCATGCTGCGAAGGGTCTGGGCGTCGTCCATCTTCTTGAGGCGGTGGCCCTCGAGACGATGCCCGAGGATCTCGTGGAAGAATACCGCCGCCGCTTGGTCAGAGAGCAGGGTCGGGCCCGTGTAGGGCTCCTGCTCCGGGGCCTCTCGCAGATCGGCGATGAGCCCCTCGAGCTGGCGGGTCTGGGCCAACAGCTCGTCGCGGGTGGGGAGACGGTCGGGGGCTTGTGCGCTCCAGCTGCGCAGCAGGTGAAGGGCTGCTCCGTCATCCGCCACGGTGTTGACCTGGACCATGACCGAGTAGCGCGCCACGGGGTGACGAAGCCGTGCGCCTTCCGAGGAGGCGAACCAGTGGGTCTCGGTCTGGCCAGTGAAGCGCACGGCGCCGTCGTGAACCACTGTGCTGTGGGCGAGCACGGCGGAGGTCTGACGTAGGGTCTCTTCCCAGCTCTCCAGATCGGGCGCGAAGGGGATCGCTGGCTTCAGATCGCGAAGTGCGGTCACGGGGGCGAGGTCGGGCGAGGGCTCTTCCTCCACGAGCACCTGCCGGTCGCTCTCCACCTTGGCCCAGCGCTCGCGGGCCTCGGCGTAGCGCCGCTCGATCTCGCGCCAGGCTGCCCGTTGGATCAGGAGCGGGTCGTCTCCGATCGGGACCGGGCGGCCGTGGCGTCGTGGTCGATCGTTGCCGCCGGAGCGCAGGGCGTGGCTGGAGTCCAGCGCGGGGGTACCGATTCGCAGGTCCACGTCGAGGTGGCGCTGGTGCACTGGGCAGTAGCCCTGTAGCGCTCCTTCTTCGGCGGAGATGTCCACGCCCCGTATGTCCGTGAGCTCGGCGGAGACATGGTACGGCGGGAAGTCCTGGTCGGCCAGGGCGACCATGGCGCGCTCCAACTCGTCGCTCAGTGCGTCGAGCACGGGATCGGAGTCCGCGTGGGCGGGGGGGGACAGGGTCGCGAGCAGCAGGGCGGCGGATGCCAGGAGCATGGTGCTGGGCTCCGGGTAGGGGAGACAGCGCAGGATATCGCGGCAGGGAGGTAGGTCCAACGGCGGGTTTGCCGTCATTCGTCCTCGGCACGCTCCACCTGGTCTCCGTCCTGCACCGGCGGCACGTTGCTGATGGTCAACACACCGTCCACCATGCGAATCTCGTAGCCGTCCATGGTTGGATCGTCCGATGGTTTGTAGAAGTGCAGCTCACCTTGGCTGGTTGCTTCGGGTGCAGGGGAAGCCAGATCGGCGCCCAAGCGATCGCCCAGCAAGCGTCGCACGACGGCATGGGCCTGGTCGGGCGTGGTGCCCCCAGTGGAGCCGTCTGCGATCTCCGTGGCCCGGGCTTGGCGGATCATCTCCAGCAGCAGGGGGGCCAGGCCCTCCAGGTCGTCTTCGCGCAGGCCTGGGTACCAGTGGGTCGGGATCTGAACTCGGACGGTGCCCCGTTCGTGGGATGCGCTCGCTCCCCGGTTCCCCAGGTCGACATGCAGGATGGTGACCACGTCCGCGAACCAGTCCCACAGGCTGGCGCCGGTCCACGGAAGCTGCCCCGGTTCCCCTACCTGGGACATGACCCTGAGGGCCTGGTAGCTGCGCTCGTTCAGTCGATCGAGGTTGACGGAGCCGTCATCCCGGGAGCAGCCGCGCCCACCCAGCGCCATGGCATCGACGTGGATCTCGAGGTGGCTGTCGATGGCGCGGACCTCGGCGATGCTCGGACAGGAGGTGAGCAGCTGCGGGAGCGGGCGAGCCGTCCGGGAGACCTTCTCGGCGGGCCGGCGTGGGTCCGGCGTCCAGCCATAGGTGACGATCGCCTGCTCGAGGTCCACCTCGTCGACGATGCGAACGTCCAGCAGCTGACGCGTCCCAAAGCGGTAGACGTTGCGATAGTGGCCGTGCTGAACGTTTGGGGTCTCCAGGAGAGCGTGGGGAGCGAACTCCGCCATCCACCAGTACAGGGCGGCGCTGGCGCCGTAGCCGTTCAGGTCGGCCCAGCTCTGGTCGGAGATGGTGTCTGAGGTGTGGGCTCCGACCTCGATGTGGCGGATCTCGTGGACCAGCAGGCCCAGGTGCACGCCCGGCGCCCAGCTCTGGCGGACGATCTCGTCTGGTGACGGCACGTGGTATCGAGGGCAGCCTCCGTCGCATGATGTCAGGTTCACGACCCGAGGCGGGTCGCAGCAGAAGGGCTTGTCGATGTCGGGTCGGTAGCGGATGCCGTCCGCGGTCTGCACGATCCAGTCGTAGAGGGACAGCTCGGTCCAGGGCAGTGGGCGGTCGAAGTCGATGGCGCGGGCCATGAGCAGGTGGCGGTAGGCGTAGGCCTCGAGGGGGGTGAGGCTGGGGCCTCCGCGGCCGCAGACCGGAGGTTCGTCGGCGGTGGGATCGGGCTCGAAGGCCAGGTCGATGTCCTCGTCGATGCTCCGCACCTCGGCCCAGGTTGGGCAGGCGTCCTGCATCTGGTGGAGCGTGACGGGGATCATGGCGCACGCTCGTAGATCCGGCAGGTACGGTCCTGGTAGCGCCGGGGCCAGTCCATGGCGGCGGCTTCCTTGGCTTCCCGCGCCCAGCGCATGTTGGACTCGAGGCGGCTGACCACCAACACGTCGACAGCTTCGCGGTCCAGGTTGGCGGCCCAGAGGTCGGGATCGAAGGGTGCCTGCGAGGGGCGGCCTCCCAGGTAGGTGTTTCCGGGTAGCCCGGGCCGCACGGGCACGAACAGGGCGCGGCGCTGCCAGAAGGGGCCGAGGAAGGGGTAGAAGTAGCTGGGGAAGGTGTCGGCCGTGAGCGCTGCGGTGTGGAACGGGCCGTGCTCGTCCAGGGCCTCGAGGCACGGCACGTAGTCGGCGATGCGGGTGCCATGAGCTTCGGATTCGGTGAGGTATTGGTCGGTTCGTTGGCTCTCACGCCAGGACAACAGCGGCCAGGCTCCCAGCAGGGCAGCCAGGGCGGCCAGCCCCAGGGCTGGTGCCAGAGCCGGTCGGAGCCAGCGATCTGGGAACGACAGTGCGACCGCCAGCCCTCCGACGCCGCCCAGCACCCACCAGCGCCAGCGGTCGATGCCGGGAAGGTGCAGGTCCAGCACGGAGGCGTCCAGGCCCAGCGCTACCAGCGCCACCAGGCCCAGGACCCAACCGGGCAGCCGCAACCAGTGCAACAGCGCCGCGCCCCCCAGCGCCGCAACGCAGATGCCGGGCATGGCGAAGCGGGTGTTGGAGAGCAGGGCGCCGTCATCGTTCCAGTAGGGAAGGCGTAGCCACGTGAGCAGCATGGTGGCCGCCACGAGGGCCACGAGCAGCCAGCCGCGTTCCCAGGCTGGGCGGCGGTTCCAGAGGTCGCGTAGCCCCGCAGCGAACATGGTGGGCAGGCCCAGGCCCACCAGGCCGACCAGCAGGGGCCACTTACGGCCCAGGCCGATGTGGTTCCAGCCCTGGGCGCCGTGGCCCGTCAGCGCATGGTAGAGGCGCTGGGTTTCCCAGAGCCAGGGAAGGCTGCCGAGGATGCTGGAGCCCTCCCAGCTGCGCTTGGGATCCATGGCGCCTTCGAAGGGCCCGATGGGGACCGGCCAGACGGGGCTGCCGGTGACCCACCAGTTCTGCAGGTACCAGAAGCCCCCCACCAGCGCCGCCGTGCCCGCGAACAGGCCCAAGGCTCCGATGGCGAAGCGCAGCTTGTTCACCCTCCGCAGACCGATACCCACGTGGACGGCCGCCAGCAGCAAGGCGATGGGCAGGGCGCTGTACTTGGCCCCCAAGGCCAGCCCCATGGCCACCCCCGCTAGAACATGGTCTCTCCAGGGCAGAGAATCGCCCTGATCGTGGTCCGCCCGCAAGCTGAACAGCAGGGCTGCGACGAGGCCCAGGACCAGCAGGTGGTCCACGTAGGTGGTGGCAGCCCAGCCGAACAGCGCCGGCGTACCTACGACCATGAGCGCGCCGGCCAGAGAGATCCCAGCCGGGAGACGCAGGCGGGTGCCCAGGGCGGTGATGGCGGCCACCAGCCCCGCCAGCAGCGGCATGTTGAGGGTCTTGGCCAGCATGTCGTTGCTCAGGACCCCCGTGAGCTGTGCGACGAAGGCTTCGTGGGCCGCCGGGTAGCTGGCGGTCCAGTCGTAGGGATTGGGCGCCTCGATGCGCACGATGGAGCCCTCTTGCAGCCAGCGCGCGTACTTGTAGGCGTGGTAGTTCAGACCGTCCCAGTCCACGATGACCACGCCCAGGGCCCGCCACGCGTAGGGCAGCGCCAGTGCGAGCAGGCCTGCCAGGGCCAGGCGCGTCACCCAGGGGGTGCCCACGAGCAGGGGGGGCAGCTTTACCGGGGGGCCCGCACGTCGTTGGGCGGCGTAGGTGACGACCACCCAGAGCAAGGCCGTGGCGACGATCGTCGCGGGACCGAGGATCCCCATGGAGCCGAGGAGGACCGTGGACAGGCTTCCACCGGCGACCGTCAGCAGCAGGGCAGCCAGCAGCCGTTCTCCCCGTGTGCCCTCGCGTACCAGCGCGCTCGCCAACATGCAGCCCCCCAGGACCAGCAGCAGGGGGACCGCCAGCTGGCCCAGCAGCCGGAGCGCCAGCTCGAGGGTGGAGAAGGGGCTGGGGTTGGTGAGGAGCATGGGGTCTGCGGTCACCTAGCGCGGCTCGAAGCGGTAGATGGAGAAGCGTCCGGTGGGAGAGCGGTAGTCCACGGTCCAGCGGAAGGGAGCCACTCGAGTTGGCGAGAGGAAGAAGCTCTGGCCAAGCCGCTCCTGGATGGCGCTGGAGGGGCTGTCCGGGCCGAACTCGCCGGGGTTGAGGGAATAGGTCCACAGGGCAAGCCGGTCGAAGCCGCGCTGGTGGGCCAGGTCGAGGAGCGTGCCGGCCGCGAAGTGTTCCGCTGCCTCGCGGTCCAGGGTGTAGCCGATGCCCGACAGGGCGGGGAAGCCCGTGGCCCAAGTGATGATCCCGTCGTCCAGCTCTACCAGGGAGGGTGGGGTCTCGCCGTAGTGCTCCCGAGCCAGGGGGCCCTCGACCTCGGAAAACTCCGCATAGCGAACGTTGCGGTCGGAGCCCCAGTGCGCCGCGGCGAAGAACATGGGTAGCAGCAATGCGATGGGCAGGGCCGACCATGGGGACGACTGCAGCCGGCGACCGGGACCCCAGGCGTCAAGGCCGCGGATGGCGGCGAGGGTCACCAGCGTCGTGCAGACCGGGAGGTACCAGTGGCCCTGTTCCATGCGCGGCACGAAGCAGGCGTCGTAGGTGGTCAGCAGGAGGGTGAGAGTGGCGGAGAAGGCCAGGGCGAGGTCCCAGGGGGCGAGGGAGCCGCGTCGTGAGCGGAGCAGGAGGAAGAGCAGGAGGGGCGCGGCCACGGCGGCAGGGATCAGCAGCTGCGCGTGCCGCCAGAGCTCGGGGTGGCGGGCGGCGTCCGAGAGCAGGGGCCCGAGGTCCGTGAGTGTATCGGCCAGCGCAGACGGGATCGGGAAGGTCGACTTGATGCCTCCGCTCACGGGCAGCCAGCTGCCGCCCACGACGCGAGCGAAGAGCATGCAGGTGGCGAGCAGGGTCGCGGCGATGCCCATGGCCAGGCCGGTCCAGCGCCAGGTGGTGCGATCTCGGGAGACCAGCAGGCGAGGGGCCAGGATCAGGGCGAGGGCGGGCAGGGCGACGAAGTGGTCCAGACGAGCCAGCCCCATGGCACCCATGGCCAGGCCCGTGCCGATGGCCGAGCGCTGGGTGACCAGGAAGCCGGGGGAGAGGAACTGGCGCAGCAGGATGGCCCAGGCCAGCAGCAGAAAGCCGCTCTCCATGCCGTTGAGGTACCCCCACCAGGAGCCCTGCCATGGGGCGATCCAGGCTGTCAGCAGGGTGTAGAGCCCCAATGGCAACAGGACCACGGTGCCCGGAACGCGGCTGCGGGCGCGTCCGACAGAGTTGGCCAGCAGCCCGAGGGCCCCAGCCATGCAAGCTCCCTGGAGAGCGAGGACGGTCGCCAGCCTGCTCTCGTCGGAGATCTGGGCGGCGGAAAGGAGCTCGAACATGGCTGCCAGGGTCAGCTGCCAGGCTGGGTGGAAGCCGTTGGTGGGGTTCACCTGGTCGAAGGACAGCGTGCCCTGCTCGGCGAAGCTGCGGGCCACGGCCAGATAGTAGAAGCTGTCCGCGGCCAGGTATGCGAAGAGCTGGCTCGAGCCGCTGTACAGCAGGTCCGCCAGGGGGGGCAGGGCGAACAGGGCCACGGTGAGGGCCACCAACCCGCGGTCGGACCAAGCGCTGGCAAGATCGGGGGCGGGGCTGGTCAGCGTGGGCTCCGGAGGGTGGGGCTCGCACGGCATCCTATCTCGAGGCGCTGGACGACCCTCGCTCCATGATAGGTTGCCGCGATCCAATGAGCCCTCCTTCCGCCGCCGCTGCCGCCTCTTCCGATACCTCCGCGCACCCGCCGGTGGGGCGCGCCGCCTGCTGGTTGCCACGTCTGGTGGCGCTCCTTGCCCTGTGGCACCTGGGGGTGGTGGCCGTCGTGATGGCGCTGCGTCTGGGCTACCCCTTCGAGCTCGAGTGGATGGAAGGCGGGATGCTCGATCACGTGCTGCGCTTGCGGCACGGCCTGCCTCTGTACGGTCCCCCGAGCCTCGACTTCATCCCCTACGTCTACCCGCCCCTGTACCACTACGTCGTGTGGATGGCCGGCTTGGTGGTCGGGCACGGCTTCCTGGTGGGGCGGGCGATCTCGGTGGTTGCGACGCTGGGCTCGGCGCTGTTGGTGGCCTGGATGGCTGCGCGGACGTCGGAGCGGCGGGTGCAGGGCTTGTTGGCCGCTGGTTGCCTGGCAGGTCTGTACCCCGTCACCGGCTATTGGTTCGACCTGGTGCGCGTGGACACGCTCCTGTTGGTCTTGGTCTTGGGGGCCTGTGCGGCCCTGGCGCGGAGCCGGGCCTGGGGTGTGGTCGTCGCGGCGCTGCTGTTGGTGGCCGCCTGCTTCACCAAGCAGAACGCCCTGCTGTTCCTGGGTGCGGGCGGGGTCTTCCTGCTCCTGCGCAGTTGGCGACAGGCGCTGCTGTTCGCGGCCGTTGCGTTGCCTCCGTTGGTCGCCGGGTCGGCATGGCTCTGGATCGAGAGCGATGGCTGGGTTGGCTACTACCTGTTCGAGATCCCCTCGAGCCACGGCATGCATTGGTACGCCCTGAACACGCTGGGCGACGACTTGCTCTGGCGCATCCCAGGGGTCGCCCTGCTGGTGATCCCGTCCGCCTGGCTGTACATGCGGGCCCGAGGCTCCTGGCTGGCTTGGCACAAGGCGGATCCCGTGCCGTGGTTCCTGGGTGCGGCCGTGGTCTTCTCCGTGACCAGCCGCCTGCACTTCGGCGGGGCCGAGAACGTGCTCATCCCCATGTTTGCGTTCTTTGTGGTGTTCGTGGCGGGGGTGCCGTGGCGCGTGGCTCGACCGTGGGCACGGGTGGCATTGCCCTGCCTGCTCGGGCTGCAGCTGGGCCTGTGGCTCTGGGATCCCCGCGATGCCCTCCCGACCCAGGCGGACCGCGAGGCCGGAGAGCGGTTCATGCAGGTCCTCGACGGTCTCGGCCCGCGGGTGCTGCTGCCCTTCCACGGCCATTACCTCCACCAGGCGGGCAAGCAGACCTGTTTCCACTACCAGGGCCTGCTGGACCTCACCATGCCCTCCCGGGCGTACAAGGCCAGGCCCGAGGTCGAGGACGGCTTGCTCGCCCAGGTCGAAAACAGCTTCCGCAGGGGGACCTGGGACGCGGTGGTGTTGGACATTACCGACAAGGGGGCCGTGGAGTCCTCCACCATGGCTCACTGTGAGTTCGGAGGGCCGATCTTCGAGGACCCCGAGGTCTTCCTGCTGCCCAGCGGCATGTTCTCCCGTCCCGACACCATCTGGCTGCCCAAGGAGCCCTAGGGCGGCTCTCCAGCTGACTCCAGCAGCCCGTCCCAGCGTCCGAGGTTCATGCCGATGACGACCTCCAGCCGGTCCACGCTCCACAGTGGGCCGCGGGTGATGGTGCGGATGTGCTCGTAGTAGAGGCGTAGGGACGGATCTCGTACCAGGTTCTCGCCTGTTTCGACCGACTCCAGGTAGCCGTCGGGGATAGGGCGCGGGTAGTGCCCTGACTTCCAGCCTTCCATCGTGGGTGGCAGCCGAGCGGGCAACCGGGCGAGGAAGGGGTCGCCCAGGCCCAGGTAGTCCACGACGTGCACCTGTGGGCCGGCGGCGTAGGCGGCGTATCCCACCGCTTGGCCACCGAAGGCGCCACCCAGGTGGACCAGCGGCCCCCGTTGCCGCAGGCCGAGCCCGAACCGGTACCACTCGTCGCCCGGCATGGTCTTGCCGGGCCGCCAGTTCAGCAAGGCCGAGCCCCGCTCGAAGGCCGAGTGTTTGGTGTCGATGCGGCTCTCGGGTTGTGTGCGTGGGTTGTACGCGGGTGTGCCGAAGCGCAGCGCCGAGCGGGGGCTGAGCAGGGCGAAGAGCAGGAAGATCGCCACGATGGTGCGGACGAGCTGCTTGCCGAGCCGGGCGTGGATGAAGACCAGTAGGGCCACGAACAGCGGCAGCGCGAAGAAGCGTCCGCCCATGTGGGTGGCCGAGGCTCCGGAGGTGACGGCCCAGACGGCATATAGGAGCGCACCAGCGACGGCGGTGCGGCGAGCGGCATGTCGGTACCGCAGCCCCCACCAGACGACGATGACGAGCACGAGCCAGCCGGCCATGTCCCAGCGCAGGCTGTCCACCAGGTAGGCACCGCCACGGGAGATGCGCCAGGACCAGGGAAGCCCCACCGTCAGCAGCTTGGCGTAGGCCGTGTTGGGGAAGGGGTAGCCGTAGTAGACCAGGGAGAAGGCCATCCACAGGCTGGCGGGCAGGGTGGCCAGGGTGACGACTTGCAGCCTACGTGGCCACGACAGGGTGCGCTGGCGCAGGAGGAGCAGCAACAAGGCCGGGGCGTAGAGCAGCAGGGTGTCCTGTCGGTTGACGAAGGCCAGCGCCGCCAGCAGAAAGCTCGTTGTCAGCTCCGTGGGCGTCAGCTCGTCGCTGCGCTCCCTAGCCAGCAGGGGCCCGAAGAACAGCGCCAGCAGAAGGTAGGAGAGAGGGCTCTCGAGGCCGGAGCCGGCGAAGTCGAGGACGGCCTTCGAGGCTGCCAGGCCCGCGAGCAGGAGCCATGGCTTCCAGGACTGCTCGCGTAGGCCGTGGGTGGCTGTCCAGATCGTCGCACCGATCGCTCCGAGCCCGCAGAGCAACGACAGGCCGATGGAGGTGAAGAAGAGCTCCCCCGTGAGGGCGCGTCCCCCGGCCACCAGCAAGGTCCAGAGTGGATTGGTGAAGACCTGAACCCGCTCGGACGGATTCCAGGTCAGGCCGTGACCCGTCACCAGGTTCTCGGCCGCGCGGAAGCTGATGTAGGCGTCGTCCACCACCCAGGCGTTCTGTAGGAGCAGCACGGCCAGCAGCAGTAGCGGGATCGCCATCGCCACTAACCAGGGCTTCGCGCGTTGCTCGGAGGGCTGCGACATGGGCAGCCATCCTACCAGAGCCGAGGACCGGCACCGCGGGGCCCGTGATACCCTTCGTCGGACCCGGTTTCCCCTCCCGTTCCCGCGATGACGCCATGAACGCCCCGTCCCTCTTCGCCGTGCTCGGCCTGCTCAGCTTGGCAGGCTGCGACCAGGAAGCGGTGGAGCCTGGCAATCCACCCTTGGCAGCCCACGAGCCTGTCCCTGGTCCCCCGCCCTCGGCAGCGGTGGGGCCTCGGCCTTCGCTCCTGAAAATCCCCACCGAGATCCGGCCCGTCGACGAGCTTCGGGTCGCGCTCGAGGCTTCGCCCGACGATCCCCAGGCGCAGATGAACCTCGGCTGGACCCTCGTGCAGGAGCGCATCCTGGCCCAGAGACACGGCGAGCCCCTTCCCCCCGCCTCGAGCGAAGGCCGCGACCTGCTGCGTGAAGCGCTGGTGGCCGATCCCTACAACTCGGGCGCGCTGTTCGTCCTGGGGCGCGACTACGAGCTGCAGGGGGAGCTGGACTTGGCTCGGCGGTGCATGGAGAGCGCGGCCGAGCTCAACCCCACCTTCTACGTGCTGCGCACGGCGCTCGGAAAGCTGCTCATCCGCATGGGCGAGTACGCCGAGGCCGAGCGTGTCCTGCGGTCCGTGATCGACGAGCTCGAGGGCGAAGAGCTGTCCTCGGCCCGCCAGAACCGCCAGGACGCCATCGCCTACCTGGCCACGGCCCTGGCCTTCCAGGGCAAGAACGAGGAAGCCGAGCGGATGCTGCGCGCGGCGTCCGATCAGGCCACGGACCGAGCGGGCGCCTCGAACGAGCCCAACTTCGCCTGCACCCACATGGCGCTGGGCGAGCTGTTCCGCAACCAGGGCCGCGACGAGGATGCCGCCCGCTACCTGGTGCAGGCCGCCGACCTCGAGCCAGAGAAGTCCATCGCCCAGTACCACGCGGCCCGGCAGCTCTACTTCAACGGCAAGCACGAGCAAGCCGCCACCTACATCCAGCGCGCCATCGCCCTCGAGGACCTGCCTTCCTACCGCAGCCTCGAGGCCCGCGTCGCGAAGTATCGCCAGGCCGCGGACGGCACGGACGGTGCCATCCCCGTGGATGCCCTGCTCGTCAAGGCCGGCCGGGCCCTCGAGGCCATGGACTTCGTGCTGGCCCACGAGCTGACCAGCCGGGCCCTCGAGCGGGACACCACCACCCAGGCGCGGGTGCTCGAGGGCTTCATGCTGGTGCTGCAGCACGACTACGACGGCGCCCGTCAGGTCTTCGCCGCCGCCGCCAGGCAAGAATCCGACAACCGGGGCGCCACGGTGGGCCTGGCCCATGTCGCGCTCGCCAGCGGCGAGAACGAGCGCACCCGCCAGCTGCTGGCGCCGCTGCTCGAGGACCTGCGCTCCCAGGTCACCGGCGTCACCCAGATCCCAGAAGGCTACGACTGGATCGTCTACGCCATGGCCCAGCTGGGCATGGGCTGGAGCCACGCCAACGACACCAACCACGAGCTGGCCCTGTTGCACTTCGATGCCGTGCTCGACTACCACTCCAAGTCCGTCATCGCCCTGGTGGGCAAAGGCAACTCGCTCAACGCGTTGGGGCGCCTGGAAGAAGCCGAGCACGAGCTGCGCCACGTCCTGCAGCTGCAGCCCGACAACCCCTACGCCCACGCCGAATTGGGCACGGTGCTCCTGGCTCGTGGTGACGACAACGGTGCGGAGCAAGCCTTCGAGTCCGCCCTCGAGGTCGAGCCCACCAACTACACCTGCCCCCACGAGGGCCTGGGCCTGGTCATGCTCCGCCAGGGCCGCACCGACGACGCCAAGGCCGCCTTCGAAAAGGCCATCGAGATCAACCCGAACATCGAGTACCGCAAGTACAACGAGCTTGCCCGCATCCACATCGCCGAGGGAGACCTGGACGAGGCCCGGCGTTTGTTGGAAAAGTCTGTCGCCAACTTCCCCCACGACCCGGAAGCAGCGGAGATGTTGGCGGGGTTGGAGGGTGGAGCGCCCTGAAGCAGCCTCGCGCCTAGGGCCCTACCCGCCCCTCAGTCCAGGCTCATGTCGTAGTCGAGGTCGAAGCTGTACTCGGGATCCAGGCGATAGGCCTCGTCCTCACCCTCTTGGGCGGCCACGACCGGGGAGTAGGTGGTGACGGCCACCAGGTCTTCTTCGGGTTGGAAGGCCAGGATGCGCAGCCAGCCGTTGCCGCCGAAGGCCTCGTGCTGGTGATTGGCCAGCACCTGGTGAACCGTGTTGCCTGCCACGCCCTGGCTGGCGAGGTGCCCGGAGCCATCCCCGGTGACGTGCCCACACAGCACCAGGAACAGGTTCTCGTGGCGCGAGGCGAACTCGTCCCAGATCTCCTCGCCGTCGTTCACGCCCAGGGCGTCGATGCCGTAGTTGTGGGGGCTGAAGCCGCTGGTGGGGCCTACGAGGGTGTCGTCGTCCATCAGGTAGCAGTGGGTGACCAGGATGACGCGGTGGTTCGGGTGCTCCTCGATGACCCCCGAGGCCCAGGCCAGGGTTTCGTCCGAAGGACCGAACTCGAGGGACAACACCAGGAAGGACATCCCCGCTGCCTCGAAGACGACGTGGTAGTTGGCGCTGGTGCCATCCTGGTTTCCCCCGTACCAAGGCTCGGCATCGAAGCGGGCGGGGGGGAAGTAGTCGTCGACCCGGGTGAAGCGGTCCTCGGCGTTGCCGCCGGTGCCCATGTCGTGGTTGCCCAGGTTCAGCAGGTAGGGCACCTGCCCGTCCATCATGCCCATGGCCTGCTCCGCCACGCGCCATTGTTCCGGGCTGTTGTCGTCGGTCATGTCGCCCACGTGCAGCACGAAGGCGATGTCCCCTTGCTCGATGACCCAGCTCGCCTGGGCGAGGAAGATCTCGGGGTAGGAAGCGGCGTACTCCTGGGTGTCGGGCAGCACCACGATGGAGAAGGGGGCGCGCTCCACCGGCACGTCGGTGTCGGGCGCATCCGTCTCGCCCGGGGGCTCGGAGTCGGGCGGGGCGGACTCCCCCGGTGTGTCGGGGTCGCTGTCCGCGCAGCAGGTCGTGTCCGCTGGATGCACGCTGCTACCGTGACAGGCCACGAGGGCGGCGAGCAGGGTGCCGGCCAGTAGGTGCATGGCTACTCCGGGGAAAGGCGGGGACCTGCCCATGCTACCCGACTGGGACCGTACACACCGAGGGTGAACGTCATCTGCAGTGAGCGGCGATCGTGGTGTCCGAGAGCGGAGCTCCGCGTTCCGACGGGGTGCCGCGGCTACGCTGGAGCCGAGGATCAGAGGCAGGCGAACGGTACTCCCACGATGTCTGGCGCGTAGAGCCGGGGCGCTCGGTCGTTGTTGACGACGACCCCCAGTGCACAGCCTCGTTCCTGCACGAAGCGCCGGAGGGACCGCAGACCGCGAGGGTCGACCGTCTGGGTGTGTTTGATCTCGATGGGCAGCAGGCCGAAGGCTCCCTCCAGCACGAGGTCCACCTCTGCGCCCGCCGACGTGCGGTAGTAGTAGGCCTCGAAGCCGACGCCTCCACAGCCCAGCTGCCGGATGATCTCCTCGATGACCATGCCCTCCCACGAGCGGCCGATCTGGGGATGGGTCAGCAGCGCGCTGCGGTCGGGGAGCCGCAGCAGGTGGTGCAGCAGGCCGCTGTCGCGCAGGTGACCCCTGGGGTGCTTCACGACGCGCTTGACCGCGTTGCGCTGGTAGGAGGGCATCTGCCGCCACAAGAACGTGCCGTGGGCGATCTGGAAGTAGTCCCGGGCGGTGGGCTGGGACACCCCCAGCGCGCGCGCCACCTCGGAGTAGTTGAGGATGGTGCCGGAGAGCCCGGCCAGCATCTGGACGAAGATCCGGAAACGATCCCGGTTCAGGCCTGGGAAGAGCCGCGCCACGTCTCGAAAGAGGTAGGTGCGCTGGTAGTTCTCCATCCAGAGGTGCCGGAAGCGCGGGCTCGCATGCAACCAAGGCTCTGGGAACCCGCCCTGGAACCAGTAGTCGTGCACCTCGGCGATGGTGCCCCTGGGGGTCAGGCCCAGGAGGTCCTCGGCCTGGGTGTCCGCCTGGGCGAGCCTGGAGACCATCGGGCCCATCGTGCCCGACTCCGCCCGCACCTCGGCCGCGACTTCCGCCCAGGACAGCGGCGCCATCTCGACGATGGCCACGCGCCCCGCCAGCCTCTCGGAGATGGAGCCGAGCAGGTCGGGAGAGCTGGATCCGGTGATCACGAAGCGCCCCTTGCGGTCGCGCTGCTCGTCGATGGCCACCCTCAGCGCCGGAAACAGCGCGGGGAGTTCCTGGGCCTCGTCGATGGCGACGAAGCCGGGATTCAGGCGCAGGAAGAGGTCCGGGTCGGAGGCGACCGCCAGGTGATCGGCCGCCAGCTCCAGGTCGTGGATCTTCCAAGGCGCCGGCAGGGTGCGGAGCAGCGTGGTCTTGCCGCATTGGCGAGGCCCGACCAGGGTGAAGCCCCGAGAGTTGGTGTACGAAGCATCCCCGGCGGGCTGATCGGCTTGCCACCCCGATGATTGGCGGAGGTCATCGGGTCCTCGTAGATGGAAATTGACCAAAACAACCATCCTACGAGGAGAACCCCGATGACCGCTGGAAGTGTAGACATCAACGCCGTGCTGGGCAAGGTCCTTCAGGAAGTGCACAAGGACGAACTCCTGGCGATCCTGCTGACCGCGCTGCAACAGATCATGAATGCCGAAGCCACCGAGCTGTGCCACGCCGACTACCGGGCCCGCACGGACGAGAGGCAGAACTCGCGCAACGGCTACCGCGAATGCCCGTTCGAGACTCGACTGGGCGGCCTGGACCTGCAGATCCCGAAGCTCCGCAAGGGCAGCTACCTGCCGTCGTTCGTCAACCCGCGCCGCCGCTGGGAAAAGGCCTTCGTCAACGTGGTCAGCGAGGCCTACGTGCTGGGCGTCTCTACGCGAAAGGTCGAGTCGCTGGTCGAGGCGATGGGTGCGAAGGGCATGTCCAAAAGCGAGGTGTCGCGCATGGCCACCGAGCTGGACGAGCAGGTGCAGGCCTTCCGTGAGCGCCGCCTGGACGGCGTGGAGTGGCCGTACGTCTGGCTGGACGCCCTGTACATCAAAGTTCGCGAGAACGGCCACGTGGTCTCCAAGGCCGTGCTGGTGGCCTACGGTGTGAACGAGCACGGCGAGCGTGAGGTGCTCGGCGTGGACGTTGCTGTGAACGAGATGGAGCAGTCCTGGAAGAGCTTCCTGGAAGACCTGGTCCGACGTGGCATCAGCGGCGTGAAGCTGGTGATCTCCGACGCCCACTCCGGTCTTCGGGCCGCCATTCGCAAGGTGCTCAACGCGACCAGTTGGCAGCGCTGTACGGTGCACTTCCTGCGCAACGTCCTCTCCCATCTGCCCAGGAAGGCACAAACCCTCGCTGCAGCAGCCGTGAAGAACATCTTCCACCAGCAGACCCAGCAAGCCGCCAAGGAGGCATTGGGCAAGGCCCTGGAGCTGTTGGAGCCCAAGTACCCAGCCGCCGCCGAGGTCGTCCGAGAGGCCGAGGACGACGTCCTGGCCTACATGTCTTTCCCAAGGGAGCACTGGAGACAGATCAAGTCCTCCAACCCCCTCGAGCGGCTGAACAAGGAGATCCGCCGCAGGACCAATGTCGTCGGCATCTTCCCCAACGATGCCGCACTACTGCGCCTCGTGACCATGCTGCTCGTCGAGCAGAACGACGAGTGGGCCGTGGGGCGGAGGTACTTCTCCATGAGCTCCATGGCGAAGCTGACCCTGTCCGGCGCTACGCCCCCGCTCCTTGGTGGTAGATGATGGTCCCTCTCCCCCGATACACTGGTGATGCTACCTGGGAAGGGCAGAGCCCCTCCCAGACCCTCCCGCTGACTTAGAGGGGGGATACTCCCCCCTGCGACCCCCCCAGATCCGGAGACCCATGACTACGAGGACCTGAGGCCTTCATACACCACCTCCCGGGGCACAAGTGCCGGTGTTGGCTGACGACCCGTCACCGGCACCGACCAACGAGTCGTCGGAACAACGGAATCCCATGGAAACCTACTGCCTGGAACACCTGTCCTTCGCCACCATCATGCGCGAACGGACCACCTCCGAGGTCTTGGGTCCCGTATTTCCGTTGGTCATCTACCACCTTCCATACTCGGTGTTCCTGTTCACCACCGAACCCAAGCCCGTCGAAACCGAGGTCATGACGTCCGGTGCCGGCGTCGACCTGACCACGCCCCTCCTCATCGATCTCACCCACGACGTCGACATGCGGCGGAGGTACGAAGCGCGCGTGGCCGCCAACCGGGGGGTCGGCCTGGGCATGGGATTGCTGGGCATCGTCATGGTGCCGGTCGGCATCTTTGGGCTGTGGGCCGCCATGGCCGGGTCCGGCTCGGATGCGAGCTTAGCCATAGGTCTGTCGTCGATGTACGTCGGTCCGGTGTTCATCACCGGTGGGTTCGCGCTGCGGAAGCGCGCACGGACTCGGCAAGGACGCGTCGGCAGGTACTGGAAGCCCGAGGAGTTGGAGACCATCGAGGAGGAACACAACACGGCCCTCTGCGGGAGCCTGGGCCAGTCCATGGTCGCGTGCAACCAGGCCACCTCGTTTCGCCCGGAGTGCGAGTTCAGCACCACGGACATGGAAGACATCCAGAGAGACCTCGAAGAGCTCGAGGAACTGAAGGACCTCCACCAGGAGTTCGACGTGGACTGGGACGACTGAGCCCTCGCGGGGCCAATGCCGGCTGGCCCCGAGACGGCAGGCCCGCCCCCGGGCGTGAACAACGCGATCGCTCGTTCCGGGAGCAGAGTGCGCCCGCCCTAGGGCCCCACCTCCGGGTTCCAGTCCTCGGGATCCTCGGTGCAGCCGTCCCAGCCGTCGCCGTCGTGGTCCAGCTGTTCGCCGGCCAGGCAGCCCAGCCAGTCCTCGAGCTGCTCGGGGCGCTCGTCCATGAAGTTCTCCACTTGTTCCCAGGCCTGTCGTGTCATCTCCGGATCGCCGTGCGCCGTGGATTCGGCCAGCACGGCGTCCTCTACCAGGGCCTGCGCTTTCTCGGTCAGCTCCGCCAGGTCCATGTCATCCACCTGGGCCAAGACCTGCTGGAACGCGCTCAACAGGTCGCGCTGGCAGGCCTCTGACTGGAAGCAGAGCTCGTGGATGCGTCCACCGTGCCAGCTGGGGCCCGGCTCCATCATTACGCCGCCGTATTCGCCGAAGCTGTCCTCGAAGAGCTGGTCGGCTCCCCAGGGCAGGAAGGTCCAGCGGTCCGTGTCGGGATGGTGGTGGACCTTGTAGTTGTTGGCGCTGGGGGTGTAGCCGTCCCAGTGGCCCAGGTAGACCTCGGTGGCGGCGAAGGTCAGGTACTCCTCCATGTCGATGAGCTCGGTCATGAGGCTGTAGCCCTCGTCTCCCCCGATCTCCTCGGCCTCGTTCAGTAGGCTCGCCAGCTGCTGCAGGTCCTCGCGGCTTTCGTCGTCGCCGTTGTCCTGGTCCAGCTCTTCGACGTGCTCCTCTCGCAGGTCCTGCCCGTACGCGCCTTCGTAGAGGTTGCCGTCGTCGGTGTCGTACCAGTCGTCCAGAAACTCGCTGTTGTCCTGGGACTCCACCAGCAGGTACAGGCCTTTTTCCTCGCCGTTCAGGGACAGGCTGGCGTAGGCCGTGCGGGGGGCGGGTACGTCGCCTTGTCGGAACAGGGCGTAGCCGGCGGTCTCGTGGATGCAGGAGTCGTCCTGCACCAGGTTGTTCACCGTGAGCTTCTCGAGCCCCAGGTGGTTCTGGTCGTCCACGTACTTGTCCAGGTTGAGGATGAAGGCGGACTTGCCCGGGTTGCCGTTGCCGTCTCCGGAGGCCTCGGGGTAGTCCTCGTCCAGCGCGATGAAGCTGCCGGCTCCCCCCTTGATGCGCACCGCTACGTCGGCGTAGTCGATGCCATCCAGCGAGATGTCGCCGCTCACGTAGTCGGTGGGTTCGTCGAGCAGATCGTTCCAGGAATCCTCGTCCAGCTCGATGTCCAGCTGGTGGATGCGCTGCAGGGAGAAGAACTGGTCCAGGTCCTCGTCGGCGTCGACGGCGGGTCCGTTGCCGGCTGTGTCGTCGCCGCTAGGGCCGGGGCAGCCCACGAGCAGTGCGAGGGCGGTGAGAGAGGTGATGGTTCGCATGTTGTTTCCTGACGCACGGGGAGTGACGGGCGAGTCGGGCTTCCACGTGCGAAACGTGAGCGAGTTCGTTTTCGGGGCACCTTTTTTCGAACCGTCTCCAGATTCGGCTATTCTCCCGCCGTCATGCCCTACGAACAAGGTCCCATCCGTCCGCCTTCCGAAGCCCGCAGCCTGCTGGTGCGGGTCAACCGCAACTGCCCGTGGAACCGCTGCGCCTTCTGCCCGGTGTACAAGGGCGCGCGGTTCTCCCGGCGGACGAGCGCCGAGGTGCTCGCGGATCTCGATGCCGTGGAGGCCCGCTTCGGCGACAGCTATCGTACGGCCTTCCTGCAGGATGCCGACCCGCTGGCCGCGAAGCCCGACACCGTCGTCCCCATCCTCGAGGGGCTCCGCGAGCGCTTCCCCTCGGTGCGCCGAGTCACCGCGTACGCTCGCTCCCGTACCCTCGCTCGCCGCTCCGAGGGCGACCTGGCCCGTCTTCGCTCCGCGGGCCTGGACCGCGTGCACGTGGGCCTCGAGTCCGGCTGCGACGCCGTGCTGGCTCTGGTGGACAAGGGCACTACCCGTGCCGAGCAGATAGCAGGCGGGCGCCGTGCCAAGGAAGCTGGCTTCGAGCTCTCCCTCTACTTCATGCCCGGTCTCGGTGGGGTCGAGCTGTCCGAGGTCCACGCCGACGACACGGCCTCCGCCTTGGTGGCCATCGAGCCCCACTTCGTCCGGATCCGCACCACCGTCGCCCTACCGGGCACGCCCCTGCACGCGCTGCAGCTGCAGGGGTCGTGGCAGCCTCCTACGGAGGAGGGGATGGTCCGCGAGCTGCGCCGCCTTCTCGCAGGCGTCGGCGATCTGCAGACCCGCCTCGAGAGCGACCACGTGCTCAACCTGCTCATGGAGCTCCGGGGCGATCTGCCCAAGGACCGCCCGGCGCTCCTCGCTCTGCTGGACGATTTCCTCGACTGGCCCGAGCGGCGTCGGCAGCGCTTTGCCCTGGCCCGTCGCCTTGGCTGGGTGATGTCGCTGAAACACTTCGAGCTGGCCGGGGTGGAGGAAGAAGCCGAGCAGGCTCTGCAGCAGCTCGAAGAGCAGGATCGTGATCTGGACGACGCGCTGGCCATGTTGCGGGGACGAACGGTATAGACCGCAACCATCCCCGTCTGGCGAGCGCGCCGACCCACCGCTATCTTTCTGCCATGCACACTGGTCCGGGCAATCTCTACCGCCAGGATGCGTTCCCGATGTCGCCAACCCCTCCCATGGCACCGTCCTGCAACCCCGGGAGTGCGCGGCGACACTGGGTGCTCCTCTCTCTGCTGGCCACCGCGGGGGCTTGCGGAAGCCAACAAGACGCCCCCCCCGAAAACGACTCCGCTCCGGACATGGTCTTGGTGCTGGTCGCCGGTCTCCGCGCCGATCCCCCCGACAGCCCTGGTGCCGAGCGGGCCTTTCTGGCCCCTTTCCAGGGCCGCATTTCCTTGCGCGCCACCGCGGCCTATGCCCAGTCCCCCGTACCTCGGGTCAGCCTCGGCTCGCTGCTCACGGGCCGCTACCCCAGCGCCATCCCCCTCTGTGGCGCCATCGTGGAGGATCCGGAGACCCAGATCGAGCAGCCATGGTGCTACACCATGCCCCAGAATCGCGAGACCTTGCCCGGGGTCTTGGGCCTGTACGGATTTCGCACCGCGATGTTTCAGTCCAACCTGGCTGGAGGCGCACAGCTCGGGCAAACCTTCCAGCACTACGTGGACCTCACCGAGAGCTGGACTTCCTGGGAAACTCCGTGGGAGCGCCTCGAAGACGAAGCGACCGCCTGGTGGTCGAAGAACTCGGATCATCCACGCTTGTTGGTGCTGATGCTGCCGGACATGCAAGCGCAGCACCGGCCCGACCTGCGGGAGGCCATGGGGCTTCCCGGCCTACCCGATCGACGCGAGGCGGCGCTGCGCCGAGATCTCCGGCCCTCGGTCTTGGACGAGCTTCGAGAATCGGGCCAGCTGTCCAGCATCGATGGGCTTGGCGACCAATCGGGCAGACGCCAAGCGAGCCCCACGGATGGCCAACGACCCAGGGCGGGAGGCTCCCCTCGCCACCACGGCAGAGGCGCGAAACCCGGCCATCCAACCGAACACTGGCGAGACCTGGATCACCAGACCGTGCTGGACACCTACGCCGGCGGTGCCGCAGAGGTCGGAAGACAGGTCGACAGGCTGCTGGCCCGCCTGGACCCCTCCCAACGCGAACGCATCGTGCTGCTGTCCTCCACCAATGGCATCAGCATGGGCGAGCACAGCGGGACCACGGTGCTGCCCCATGGGTTTGCTTGGTCCAACCTGGTATTGGACAGGACCGTTCACGTGCCGCTGGTCTTCCTCGGCCCCAGCCCTTCCGAGACCGAGCTGATCGAACATCCCGTCGAGCTGGCCGACATCATGCCGACGCTGCTCTCCAGCGCCGACGTGATCGTGCCCCACGGGCTGCCCGGTGCCGCGCTGGGTGGCCCGGCCCGGTCCGCGGAGGACGAGCTGGCCTTCATGGAGTTCGGCGACATGCTCGCGATTCGGCAAGGCGAGCACTTGTTCACCTTTCGTGCCATGCTCCACCACTGCACGTCTCTGGATCCCGATCTCACCGAAATTCTGCTCGAACCAGGGAAAGACAGCACCTACTCCTTGCACGACATCTTGGAGGATCCGATGCAGGAGAACGCCCTGGCTGCGGACACGAGCACCCTCAGGGAAGCACTGATCGAGATCCGCACTGGGCTGGGCGCTCCCCCAACCCACATCAGCAACGAGCAATTCAGGGAGCTGCGTCTGACGCCCACCGAAGGGTATTGGTAGCGGCATCTGTCACCGGGTCTGGTCCGGTGTCATCTCGGTCCTTCCGCCACCCTCCCATGGTCTCGGCCCTACCCCTCGGCGTCGCAGGTCGACGCCGAGGACCAGGTGGCGCCTTCGATGTCCGCATCGAGCCCGTCCACCGTGTCGTCCTCGGCGGTCGTCCCTTCGCCTTCGTCGAAGTGCCACAGCCCCACCGTGCCGGTCTCGGGGATGGGGTGGGCGCTCGGGGAGAAGCTCTCGGCGTAGTGGATGGTGGTCATCAGCCGCATCTCGTCGATGTTGCCTTTGAAGCCCCAGGGATTGTCTCCGTAGGGGGTGGTGCCGATGCGCATGGGCTGGTCCGACATCACGCTCACCAGCGAGGTCACGCCCGGGCTGTAGTCGTCGCGCCCGTCGATCCAGATGGACCAGGTGCCGCTGTCGAGCACGGCGGCGATGTGGGTCCACTCTCCGATGGGGATCGTTCCGGAGCTTGCAGAGCAGGGTCCGTCCTGCGCCCAGGCCACCACCTGGCCGGGTTGGGTGACAAGCCCCGAACAGTCCGACTCGGGGACCGATGAGAGGGCGAACCCCCAGCCTCCGATCCCGCCATCGTCTCCCTGACCCTGGGCGGCGATGGTGTGCCAGTGGGCATCCGTGCTCCCGTCCCAGCGCACCCAGGCTTCGATGGTCAGCTCCGCACCCAGGTCGAAGCTCGCGATCTCCGGGACCACGACCCCGTCGTCGCCGCCTGAGTAGTAAAGGGAGCTGCAACCCAGGATCTCGATGCTGGCCGTGATGGGTTCACCCTCCTCGATGCCGTCGAAGGGCGTGATGACGCAGGTCCACAGCTCGCCGGGGGAAGTGTGGGCGGAGTCCAGGACGGGGATGCCGACCTCGGCGTCCTCGTCCTCGACCAGCCAGTGGAAGCGGTAGTAGGTCGGGTCTCCATCGAGATCCTCGGATGCGCCCGTGACGAAGCAGGTGAGCTCCATGTCCGAGGTGACGGACATCTCGCAGCCGGGGCCCTGGATCCGGGCCGCGAGGACGCTGGGGGGCGTGTTCACGTCCGTGTCGGCGTCTGTATCGGTGTCGGTGTCGGTGTCGGTGTCGGTGTCGGTGTCGACATCCGATTCCTGCTGGGTGTCCGTGGGGCAGGGTGAGTCGCTGCCTTCGCAGGCCGCGGCCCAGGGCAGGAAGGCCAGGAGGGCTAGAGGAAGGGCGTGTTTCACGGGTGACTCCAGGTCATGGGCTATGACACGAGTCTATCAGATCCCCGTATCCGTCCATGGTTGGGCTCCCTGATAGGTGCACGCGTCGGGAGAGCTCGGCCCGTGCCCGCACACCAGGGATCGCCACGTCCCTCAACGCTGCTTGGTGCAGCCAGGAACCCAGCCGGTCGCAGACCCGGCGAAGGAGCAGCGTGTCTCCTGTGTCCAGCACCTGCTGGAATGCCGCACGGTCCGCGGCCAGCACCTCGGGTCCCAGCCGTGCCTCCAGCTCCGCGAAGAAGCCCTCGTGCAGGCCCAGGCGGTGAGCGTCCCTCAACACCTGCATGCGCAGGGTGTGGTGGGTGCCCTCCCAGTTCTCGAAGACCACGTTGTCCCGCAGCAGGCGTGGGATGACCGAGAAGGTCTCGATGGTGCCGTTGCCGCCCAACACCTCGAGGCAGCGGTTGACGGCGTCGTGGGCCAGGATGGCGGTGCGCACCTTGTTGAGGTTGAGCCCCATGCGCAGGAAGGCGAGCTGCTGTTCGCTTGCGGTCCCCGCGTCGGCCGCCTGCTGCAACGTGGCCAACTGGAACGAGCCGGCAAGGCTGGCCTCGGCGTTGGCGAGCGCCAGCGCCAGGGTCTCTCGAACGAGGGGGTAGTTCGCGATGGGTTCACCGAACGCTCGGCGGTGCTCGGCGTAGCCCCTGGCTACCAGCCACGCCCGGTGGGCCAGCCCTGCACATCCGAAGGCGTTGTAGAGCCGGCTGGTGTCGATGACCAGCTCCATCAGGTTGGGGAAGCCGCGCTCGATGGGCCCCAGCAGCTCGGCGCGGGCGCCCTCGAAGTCCATCTCGGCGCTGCACATGCTGCGGGTGCCGAGCTTGTCCTTGAGCCGGCGCATGCGGAAGCCGTTGGGCTCGCCATCCACGGTGCGTGGCACGATGAACAGGCCCAGGC
>CAZVHW010000003.1:29868-46576 GCA_964626835.1 uncultured Enterobacterales bacterium | reverse complement strand
GCCATCTGGCGAGTTCCCTCGAGGAGAAGCTGGCCTCGTTCGGGATCAAGGGGACCGTCACCGCCATCCGGCCCGGGCCTGTCATCACCATCTTCGAGTACCTTCCCGCTCCCGGCGTGAAGATCTCCAAGATCGCGAGTCTTCAGGACGACATCGCCATGGCGATGCGCGCGATTCGTGTGCGCATCGTGGCTCCTATCCCCGGCAAGGGCGTGGTGGGTATCGAGATCCCATCGGCGGATCGACAGATCGTCTACATCCGGGACGTGCTCGCCAGCGACGCCTTCCGCAAGGGCAAGCAGGCCCTGCCTCTCATCTTGGGCAAGAGTGTCGAGGGCAAGCCCGTCGTGGCCGACTTGGCCAAGATGCCCCACCTACTCATCGGTGGGGCGACCGGTACCGGCAAGAGCGTTGGCATCAATGCCATGCTCACGTCCATGCTCTACACGCGCACGCCGGAAGAGCTCCGCATGATCATGGTCGATCCCAAGATCCTGGAGTTCGAGCCGTACAAGGACATTCCACACTTGCTCCACCCCGTGGTCACCGAGGCGAAGCTGGCCAACGCGGCCCTTCGTTGGGCCGTCGAGGAGATGGAGCGTAGGTATCGCCTGTTGGCGCGGTGGGGGACCCGCAACATCCGTGGCTACAACGAGCGGGTCCAGGCAGAGCTCGAGGACTGGAATCCCAGGAAGGCTCGTCGTCTCGCCCCCCCGGGGTGGAAAGAAGAGGACGGACCGCTTCCCAGGCCCGAGAAGCTCCCCTACATCGTCATCGTCATCGACGAGCTTGCCGACCTCATGAAGCAGGTTGGCAAGGAGGTCGAAGAGCAGGTCGTCCGTCTAGCCCAGAAGGCGCGCGCGGCGGGTATCCACCTCATCGTCGCTACCCAGCGCCCCAGCGTGGACGTAGTGACGGGTCTCATCAAGGCCAACTTCCCCTCCAGGGTGGCCTTCCAAGTTCGGGCCCGCACCGACGGACGCACCATTCTCGACCAAAACGGCGCCGAGACCCTGCTGGGCCTTGGGGACATGCTCTACTTGCCCCCAGGCGTGAGCTCGTTGGAGCGCGTACACGGCGCTTTTGTCACCGACGACGAGGTGCGGCGCATCTGCGACCACCTCCGCTCACAGGGCGTGCCGCGCTACGATGCGAAGATCCGTGTGGAAGAGGATTCGGGCGTCGACGAGTTTGGCGACGACGACTACGACGAGTACTACGACATGGCCGTACGCATCGTGACCGAGGCGAGAAAGGCCAGCACGTCCATGATCCAGCGCCACCTCAAGATCGGATACAATCGGGCCGCTCGCATCATCGAGACGATGGAGCGAGAAGGGGTGGTCGGCCCCGCAGACGGTTCCCGGCCCCGGGAGGTCCTGGTGCCACCGCCGATGGGCTGAGGCGGGCGTGAATGTGCTGCTAGTGCTGGGCGTCCAGGGCTCGGTGGAATCGTCTCCCCCGTGGAGCGTGTTCACCTACTCCGTTAAAACTGCGGCGGCCCCTCGGGGTCCGATCCTCCAGACAGGATGGTGTTGAATGCGCCTGCTTCGAAACCTGCTCACGCTGCTCGTGGCCAGTGCGCTGCTCTGCGCACCCGCGACCGCACAGGACTACGGTAACCTCGCGACGGTCCAGGACATCGTCCAAGCCGTCGAGGGTGTCTACGGCGATGTGGACGCCCTGCAGGCCGACTTCGTGCAGGTCTCGCGTTCTGCTGCGCTGGGCGACGAGCAGCGCCAGAAGGGCAACGTCGTGGTCAAGCGACCGCGCAAGATGCGTTGGGAGTTCACCGCCCCAGACCGCAAGCTGTTCCTCACGGACGGCGAGACGATGTGGATCTGGTCTCCGGCCGACAACCAGGTCATCGTCTACAAGGACTTCTCCTCGAACGGTTCTGACGTCACCGGGCTCCTGTCCGACCTCAACAAGCTCGACGAGCTGTTCGAGGTCCAACTTGTCGAAGCCGAGGGTGCCGGCCGCTCGTACGTACTCGATCTCACGCCCAAGGCCAGCGATGCCGGCTCGTTCAAGCAGCTGCGCATAACGTTCTCCAAGCGCAAGCTTCTGGTCGAGCGCGTCCAGCTCACGGACCAATTCGACAACGTCACGGACCTGACCTTCACTCAGGTCAAGCTCGACGCCAAGGTTGACGCTGACAGCTTCGTGTTCCAAGTCCCGGCGGGTGCCGAGGTCATCACGCCCGAGGGTTTCTGACCGGGCGGAAACGAAGCCATGTCACCAACAAAGAAGCAGCCTCCCCGGGTGCACGTGGTCAGCTTGGGTTGTCCCAAGAACCGCGTAGACAGCGAGGGCATGACCGGGAGCTTGGTGGAGCGCGGTTGGCAGATTACGGGCGAAGCTGCGCAGGCCGACGTGTTGATGGTGAATACCTGCTCCTTCATCCAGCCCGCCACCGAAGAGAGCATCGAGACCGTGCTAGCGCTGGCCAACCAGCGCCGGCCTGGCCAGCGTCTTGTTGTCACTGGCTGCATGGTGCAGCGCTATGGGCAACGGTTGCTCGAGGAACTACCCGAGGTGGACATCTTCCTGGGCACCGGGGACCTGCACCGGCTGCCCTCCATGCTAGAGGGCCAGGCACCGGTCTTCCACGTGGGCGCTGCGGGTTACCTCGAGCAAGAATCGGGACATAGGGCCGGCCTCTGGCGACCCCACAGTGCCTACCTGAAGATCACGGAAGGATGCCATCGGCGTTGTAGCTATTGCATCATCCCGTCTCTGAGGGGCACGCTGCGCAGCCGTGAGCTCGACCCCTTGGTGGTTGAGGCCAGCGCCCTCGCCGCCCGTGGTGTGCGGGAGATCTGCGTTGTCGGCCAGGACACCACGGCTTGGGGGCAGGATCTTCCCGGTAGGCCATCCTTGGCCGCGTTGATCGAGGCCTTGGCCGGGGTTCGAGAGCTGCGCTGGATCCGCGTTCTCTATGCCCACCCCGGAGGTGTCGACGATCGGCTGTTGGACACCATCGCCGGCCATGAGCGTGTCTGCAGCTATCTCGACTTGCCGCTGCAGCATGTCTCGGCTTCGGTGCTGCGAGCCATGGGAAGGGGCATGGATCGTCCTGCTCTCGAGCGGCTGGTCGCGCGCATCCGTCAGAGAGTTCCAGGCGTCGTGCTCCGTTCGACCTTCATGGTCGGCTTTCCGGGCGAAACCGAGGAGGACTTCGACGAACTGCGGGGCTTTGTGCGGGACCAGGGATTCGAGCGGGCTGGAGTCTTCCGCTACTTCGCCGAAGACGGGACACGGGCTGCCACCATGGCGGAACAAGTGGCGCTCGGCGTTCAACAGGAGCGGCTCGATGTGCTGGTGGACGCCCAGGCGTCCGTCTCGACCGCCTACCACCAGCGGTTGGTCGGGCGTCGAATCGAGGTGCTGGTGGATGGGCCGTCAGTGGAACACGAACTGCTTCTGGAAGGCCGCCACCGCGGTCAGGCGCCCGAGATCGACGGCGTGGTCCACCTGGGGGCGCCTCCCGCTGGCGCCAAGGCTGGGGAGGTCTACCAGGCCGAGGTCACCGGGGGTGACGAGGTCGATCTGGCCGCAGAGATCGTCTGACATCCTTCCAACCGTGCTTGTGAGCCTTGGTGACGAAGGGCGGGCAGTTGCGTATAGTGTGCATCTGAAGGTCAAGGGCTCACTTCGGGAGACTCCATGCTTCGACCCGGCTCCACCATTCTTGTCCTGACGATGGCGGCGTGCGCCATCTACGATGATCCAGGCGTGGTATACGGCCCCAAGGACACGATGGACCAGGGCGACACGGTCCCGCCGGTCATCGAACATTCGCCCGTGGAGGCTGCGCAGACCTTGGGTCAAGACGTGGATCTGCTGGCTACGGTCACCGATGACGAGAGCGGCGTCTTCGTCGTGCAGGTTTTCTACCGTCAGGAGACCTCGAGCATGTGGGAGGACGTGGTGTTGCTGGACCTCGACGGAGACGGTCTCTTCGAGGGCGACATCCCCGGCTCGGACGTCATGACCGGTGGCATGTACTACTACATCTACGCCATGGATACTCGCGAGAACGAGACACAGATGCCCGAAGAGGGCGAGAGCGACCCCTGGCACTTCCGCATCTCCCCCGACGACGGCTAGGGCTCGGCTCTACTTTCTCGTTCTCTCCACTACTTTCTCGTTCTCTCCACTACTTCCTCGTTCTCTCCACTACTTCCTCGTTCTCTCCACTACTTCCTCGTTCTCTCCACCACTTCGGCTGGGAAAGCCGCTCGGTAGCCGCGTAGCAGGGCGATGCGAAGCTGTTCGACCTCTTCGGCCGCCGCACCCATCGCCGCGTGGACTACGAGCACCGCTGCGCCGTTCTTGGCGGCGGCGTGCAGGAATCTGCGGCGCCCCAGATCCGTTGCTCCCGGATCGAGGTTCTGTGCCCTGACATAGGGGACCTCCGCGTCCTGGAAGGCCCTGAGCCAGCGGCCCCCCAGACCTCCATCGACAGCGTCCAGGACGTACATGTCGGCTAGATGTAGGGCTCGAGCCTGTTGCCCCGGATCTCCTCCGGGGGGGCAGGTCACCAGTAGCCCAGATGCGTGGGGTACGGCCTCGAGAGCTTCGGTGAGGCTGACATCCGGTTCCGAGGTGGCGAGCACCTCGGTGTGGTTCAGCAGGGCATCCCGGGAGAACCGCAGCGTGAAGGGGGAGTGAGGGGACAGGGCCACCGCCAGGGGCAGGTCGGCCTCCATGAGTTGACGCACGCCATGGGGGTCTTGGTCCACACCGTAGACCACGAGTGCCAGCCAGGGCTGCCTGTCCCGGGACAGGCTCGGCCAGGACTCGAGGCTGGGCTCGAAGCGTAGCACCGTGGCCAGTCGAGAACCTGCGTAGAAGCGGATCTGGACCTGCTGTGAGTCCAACTCCACGACGTAGACTTCGGCCTCCGAGTCTTCGGCCGACACCAGGGACTCGAGTCGCCGGGCGAGGGCAAGTGGGTCGGCATCGGACGACAGTTGCCAGCGTTCTTCGACGGCTGCCCAGCTACCCGCTCGGTCTTCTTGCTCGCTCGTGACGACCTCGAGTCGTTGGTCCTCCCTCACCCCCAGCGCTGGGAGCGCGGCGGCCACGGTGCGTTGCAGGTT
The DNA here is from genome assembly GCA_964626835.1 of uncultured Enterobacterales bacterium. Classification (GTDB taxonomy): domain Bacteria; phylum Myxococcota_A; class UBA796; order UBA796; family JAFGLY01; genus CALDOK01. The sequence continues at coordinate 41,468 of CAZVHW010000003.1, read as the reverse complement.
CCCCACGTCGGCCACTTGGCTCGGCGCCGAGACTTCGATCTCGGGTTCGTTGAAGATCAGCAGTCCGACCAGGTCGGGCGCGCGCCACCACAGCAGACCGAGGCAGATGGCAAACATGGCCAGCAGCAGCGGCTGTTTGCGCTTGGGGGCGACCATCAGTCGGCGGGGGTTCCGGTCGTGGCGAGGGCCAAGGCCCGGGCGAGCTGGGGATCGTGCTCCAGGCGTTCGCGAACCGGGACGTCCCAGAGGCGCCGAGGACTCGGATCCGGTTGGGACGTTTCCACCTCGGCCAATGCGTCGAGTAGAGCTTCCCGGTCTACGGACCGTAGAGAGTCTTCCTGTTCCCGTACCTGTTCCTGGACAGCCGCGAGGAATGCGAGCAGCCGCTCCCGTTCCGGCGTGCGCACCAGAACGTCGGGTTGCAGGCCGTCTCGGTGGTCGATGGGGCTGTCGTCAGGGAGGTGGTAGCGGCTGATGGTGAGCTTGAGGGCCGACTCGTCCTCGAATGCCCAGATGGCCTGTACCGAGCCCTTGCCGTAGGTGGGCGTGCCGACCAGGGAGGCGCGGCCCTGCATGCGAAGTGAACCGGCCACGATCTCGCTCGCGGACGCCGAGCCGCCGTTGACCAAGATGATGGGGGAGAGCTGTAGGTCGGTAGGGGAGGCGCTGCCGCGGTAGGTCTGGTCTTCTCGATCGTCACGGCCTCGGGTGGAGACGATGATCTCCTCTCCCACGAACTGATCGACCACCGCGACAGCTTCGCTGAGCAAGCCGCCCGGATTGTTGCGCAGGTCGAGGATGAGCTGTTGCAGGGGGGCGCCGTTGTCGGCCTGTAGCTGGCGCGTCGCCGCTTCGAGCTCAGCGGCGCTGCCTTCTTGGAAGTGCACCAGGGCCGCGTAGCCCACACCGGGCTGGACCAACTCCGACCACACGGCCGGGACGTGCACCACGTCCCTGGCGATGGCCAGCTCGATGTGCCGATCGTCGCGTTGGATGATGAGCTGAACTAGCCCCCCGCGAGGACCCGAGATGCGTTCGGATGCTTGGATGAAGGGTTCGTCCGCCAGCGGGTGGTCGTCGATGGTGGTGATGATGTCGCCCGTCTGGATGGCGTTGTGCTTGGCGGGGCTGTCGGGCAGTACCTCGATGACCTCGAGGCCCCTGTCGTGGGGGGTCACACGGACGCCGATGCCGAAGTACCGGTCCTGCTCCTGGCGCTGCATGTTGCGGTAGGTGTCGGGGTCGAGGAAGGCGCTGTGGGGATCCAGGACTCGAACCATGCCCTCGATGGCTGCATATACCAGCTCCGTGCTGTCGAGTTCTTCGACATAACGACCTCGAACTTCGTGATAGGCGCGGGCGAGGGTGTCCCATGCCGCGTAGGCTTCCCTGCCGGCTGCATAGGCCGACAAGGTGCACAGTGAGCCCGCTAGCGTGAAGCCGACGAAGACACCGAAGACAAGCAGGAAGGACAGCAGGTAGCGACGCATGAGGGGCCTGGGTCAGCTGCACTAGTAGCCGACGTCGCGGAGGGGTGCATGGTTCCGCGACAGGAGTGGCTGGCTCGGTACCCGCGGGTCGAGGAGGCCGGCGTCGGCGAGGGAGGCTGCTAGTCGTCCAGGGCGAAGAGGACCTCGTCCAGGGCGCTGTCATCGCCGGACTGGATGGTGACTGCGAGCGCCTGGGCCTGGGGCAGCACGTGGCTGACATAGAACTTGAGGTTGAGCACCTTGCCCTGGTAGAAGGCTTCGTCGGACTCCTCGCATCCTTCGTCCAGTGCGGTCTGGGCGATGACCGCCTGCTCCATTGCGGCCATTCCCAGTAGGAAGACGCCAAAGAGGGTGAGCAGGTTGGAGGACTCCAGCATGGCGTTCGAGAGCCTGCCCCCCAGGGCATACTGGAACAGGTGCATGCCGCTGGCGCTGACCAGGTCTCGGACATCTGCCAGGGCCTCGACCTCCTCGTCGAAGTCGCCGCCCTCCCAGTCGTTCAGCTGCGCCGTGATGCGCTGCAACCACTGCATGAAGAGCATGCCGTTGCGCATGGGGAGCTTGCGGCCCATCAGATCCATGGCCTGGATGCCGTTGGCGCCCTCGTAGATGGCCGTGATGCGGCAGTCCCGTAGGTACTGCTCGACCGGGTACTCCGAGCAGTAGCCGTAGCCGCCCAGTACCTGCACCGCGAGGCTGGTCATCTGAAAGGACACGTCGGTGCAGTGGGACTTGCAGATGGGGGTGTACAGCTCGACGTCGTCCCGGAGGGCCTGCTGTTGGACAGGATCCTCGGTGGCCTTGATGAAGTCGGACTTGAAGGCGGTGGAGTACAGGAACGAGCGCATGGTCTCCACCATGACCTTCTGGGTCATGAGCATGCGGCGAATGTCCGGGTGGATCACGATGGCTACGCGCGGTGCCTCGGGATCTCGGAAGCTGTTGATGTCGGGACCCTGCAGGCGCTCCTTGGCGTAGGCGAGGGAGTTGAGGTAGGCCGGTGCTGCTACGGCTACTCCTTGCAAGCCGGCGAAGATGCGCGCTTCGTTCATGAGGTGGAACATGATCTTCATGCCCTGACCTTCTTCACCGAGGATCCACCCCTTGCAAGGGCCGTTGGTGCCCAAGGCCATCGTGCAGGTCGCGGATCCATGGATGCCCATCTTCTCTTCGATGCCGGCGCAGATGATGTCGTTGGGACCGACGATGTTGCCCTCTTCGTCGATGTCCTTCTTGGGAACCATGAAGATGGACAGACCGCGTGTTCCCGGATCGGCATCGGGGGTGCGGGCCAGGACCACGTGGATGATGTTCTCGGTGAGGTCCTGATCGCCGCCGGAGATGAAGATCTTCTCGCCCTCGAGCAGGTAGACGCCATCTTCGTCCGTCTCGACTGCCTTGCAGCGGTTCTCGCCAACGTCGGAGCCGGCCCCGGCCTCGGTGAGCAGCATGGTGCCGGCCCACTCTCCCGTGAACAACATGGGCGTGATGACTTCGTTAATCCAGTCACTGCCGAACTCGACCAACAGGTTGCCTACGCCCTTGGTGAGCCCGGTGTAGATGGACAGGGCCATGTTGGCGCCGGTCTGGATCTCGGTGACCGACATGCCGATGACGTCGGGCAAGCCCATGCCCCCGTGATCCGTGGAGGCGGAGATGGCGAACCATCCACCCTGGGCCTCGAGATCGTAGGCCTGCTTGAAGCTGGGCGGACACGTGACCGTTCCACCCTCGAACTTCGCGCCGATCGAGTCGCCCTCTTGGTTGGTGGGAGCGAGAACCTCGACCGCCAGCTTGGTGGCCTCTTCGACAATGGCATCGTAGAAGTCCATGTCAAAGTCAGCAAACTGGGGAGCGTCGGCCAGGGACTCCTGGATGCGTAGCTGCTCGAAGAGAATGAACTTCACATCGCGGAGATCGACTGCGTAATCCGTGGCGCTCATGAGGACTCCCTAGACCGAGACGAGAGGTGAATGAATAATCATTCAGTCGTAGCCTAAGCGGCGTAGAGGGTCAACCCTGGCGGAGTGCGGTCCCTAAGCCCGCTCTTTCAGCACATCTCGTAGGATTCCGGCTGCTTCCTTCAGCTGCTCTTCCCGCCGTGTCCAGCCGATGCGAATGGCGCCAGGAGCATCGAACAAGTTGCCGGGCACCACGCCCACCTCACGCTCTTCGAGAGCCGTCACGAGCTGATGTTCGTCGCCCCCCCACCAGGCCATGCCGAAGGGGGTTCCGCCGTCCAGCGACAGGCAGACACCGTCGAGGTCGCCCAGTGCACGCTGGAAGATGGCCGCACCTTGGGCAGCTTGGGCGCGAGCCTCGACGAGCCAACCATCCAGGCGGTCCCACAGGGCCATGGCCATGGCCAGGGGTGGGGTGGGGAGCAAGGCCTCGGCGTGCAGGCGGCGCTGAATGAGAGAGGCGACGATATCGGGGGGGGCGCTCACCCAGCCAATGCGGAGCTCACCCAAGCCGTAGACCTTGGTGAGCGAGGCCGTGCCGATCAGGCGGGGATGGAGCAGGTGAGCGGGCCGAGCACCCGGTAGGAAGTCGAGGTAGACCTCGTCCACCACCACGTGGACGTCGTGGGCTTCGGCCATCTCGCCGATCGCCCGGAGTTCCGTCTCTGGGATGGCGTTTCCGGAGGGGTTGTGGGGACGGGCCAGGATGATGACGCGGGTGTCATGCTCGAGCTCAGCCTCGAGGGCAAGTGGGTCGACTCGCCACCCGTCGACAGGGCGGCGCGCGAAGAACCGCACGTCTGCACCCAGAGCCTTGCCAGCACGCCAGAGGGGGTCGTAGGCCGGGCGCTCGCAGACCATCCCACCGCCTTCGGCCAGCAGGTAGGAGAGCACGGCAGAGTTGGCTCCGCTTGTACCCAGCGTCACGAAGATCCTGTCGGGAGTGGTGCCCTGGCGTTCCGCGATGGCTGCGGCGATCTGGCGTTCGTGCCAGAGATCGTCCTGGCCGGGGGGGGCCAGGGGTAACTCCAGGGCGTGCAGGAGCTCGGCCCACGGGCGGTTTGGCATGCCGGAGCCCCTGATGCACAGTCGCTGGCGGCCTTGGTTGGCGCGAGCCCAGTTCAGGTACGGAAGGCGTTGAAGGGAGGTCATGGATTCGGCTCCTGGGCGGGGAGCTCCATCGGGGGCACGAGCAGGGGATCGGCCTCCAGTGGCTCGTTGGGCGGCTCATAGGGAGCAGCGGTGCAGCTAGCCATTTGCAGGTAGGTGGTGTAGTCGAATGCTGGGCTGTTGGGGGGATCGTGGCAGCGCTCGCACGTCGTTCGGGTCGGGATCGTCGGTTGGACCTCCTCGTCCTCGGGGTGTCCCTCGAGGGGGCCGTGGCACGCTTCGCATTGCACCGCCTTGAACTTTCGGATGTTCTCCGCATCGATCGTGGCCCAGCCGCCTTCCACGGCGAATCCCGTGGTGTGGCAGCTGAGGCATTCCGGATTCTCGTGCTCACCGCGAGGGATCAGGACCTCGAGGGCTCGGGTATGGGACGTGAGCGCCCACCGACCGTACTGTTCTGCGTGGCACGGGAAGCATGGGGAACTCGAGACGTAGCGGGGAGGACCGTCCGGTCGTCGCTGCTCCTCCTCCAAGTCCTCGATTGCTCGCGCGATCACGCGGTCCTTGAACGAGTCGATGGCCGCCGTGGTGCCAGGATCACCTCGGTACCTCGTGCCCATCGGATAGTCGACCACGTAGGCGAGGTTGCGACCGGCCGCTTCCTTGGTCAGCCGAGATTCGTGGTCGGCGAGAACCTGTATGTCGCGTTCGGGTAGAAGCTCGCCACGTCGCTCGAGGCGACGCTTCTTGTCCGCGATGTTGTCGCGAGTCTCCAGGTCGAGGAACTCCGTGCTGTCCAGATCGAGTGCCGCTCCTGGATTCGTGGCACTTCGCACTCGGACCAGGGTGACGTAGCGACCGCGGCTCGGTACCTCGATAACGAGACCTCGGCCCTTGTTCCTGGGGGAGTCCATGGCGTCGTTGGCGACCGACAATACCGCCGCCAGCCCAGGCACCTGTCTCGCCACGCGGTTGGCTTCGTCGTCATCCAGGTTTGACAGGGCTACCACCAAGTCCAAGTCATCCGGGAGCGTCTCGATGGCGGAGCGAGCGGAGGCTACGGCGTCCCGGTAGTGAATGCGCTCGCGCCAAGCCGGATCGCCAGGCCGCGCAGAGAGCCCCACGACGCCCAATCGAACACCGTCGCGCTCGATTACCACGCTGGGCTCGAACAATGGGCCACCCCCCTTTTCGAGCCAGGTCGAGGAGACCAGTGCCACGTCCCTCTGGGAGAGGGTTGCCTGGAGGCGCTTCGGCTCGAGGGCCAACAGGTCGGCCGGTCCTGGGCAGAGTACGTCGAGTCCCACCATCGCGCTAAGCTCGATCATGAGCCGAGCGCGGTCGCGGGTGTCGCCTCGTCCGCCGGTAGCGTAGCCCTCGACCAGCATGTTGCCCGCATCCAGATGGAACACGGGGCGCCCCTCCGCCCGCAACTCGTCCAGCAGGCCCTTGCGGCGTTCGAATCCTCCCATTGGAAGCGTCGGGCAGCCGCATGGATCGATCTCGCCGCGGACCTCTCCCACCAGTGCCAGGGCGAGGTCGTGGGTGGGGCGCTCCGGACCCGGGGCCGGGAGCTTGGCCACGACCTGTGGAGGGAGCGGAGGGAGGACCCCGTCGGCCGGTGGGGGGGCAGGGCTTCCGTCGCAAGCCGCGACCGAAAGCAGCGCAGCGAGCCAGTGACTGATCCGCAGGCGATACTGTTGGCGTGAGCGATGCGCGAACATGAACACCAGGGCTGGAGGTGGAATTGTAAGAATCCTGTAGCTGGTGAAGGTGTACGTTGCCCACCTCGCGATCCCCGGGCAAGTTTCCTTCCTGCATCCGTAGGACCGCAATCGTTGCCCTCGGGGAACCCCATGGCCATCCCGTCGCTCGCGCTGCTCGCTCTCTCACTTGCTCCCGCCGTCGCGTTCCTACCGGCGGAGCAGGATATCGTCGAGCTCGGTGTCATGGCGGCCCGCCAGCAGGTGCCGCAGCGTGCACGGCGCTTTCAGCCCGGCGTGCAGGCACGCTTGGCCAAGCAGACCGCATGGACGAGCTTCCGACATGGCGTGGGTGCTGGCTGGAGAGCGCGCTTCGATCAGCGCACCGGGTTGCCGTATACGGCGTGGGGACCTGGGATCTCCCTCGGTCTCGGCGACGAGACGGACATCGAGACCGTGTACTCCCGGGTCATGGAGATTCTGCGTGCGCATCCAGGCCTGCTGGGTGTGAATCCTGACGCTCTCGTTCTGGGGCGTTCCGGTCGAGTCGAACGAACGGACACTTGGTACCTGCGCTTGGATCAGCGCCATCAGGGTCACGCGGTCTATCGGGCATCCATCGAGGTACGGGTTCGTTTCGGCAAGCTCATCATGATCGGTGTGCGCACCTACCCAGACCTGCCCACCATGGGAACAGCTCAATTGGCGGTCGAGACCGCTCGTGAGGTGGCGACGGAGCTGGGGCCCGCTCCGCACGCCGTCCACGATGCCGGAGCTGCCCACTTGGTCGTGATGCCCTTCCACTCCGGCAGCGGGCTGGACTACGCGCTGGCCTGGGAAGTCCGCTCGGAAACCATCGCCCCTCGTGCCAGGTGGGTCAGCTGGGTGGACGCCCACTCAGGCGAGTTGCTCGCCGTTCAGGACGAGCTGCTCCGCACCGAGCGGGTCGTGTACGGTACGCACGACGTGCGGACCATCACGGGCTCCTACGAGACCTCTCCGATGCCCCATGTCCCGGTATGGAGTGACGACGGAACGGCAGCCTATGCCGATGTGGACGGCGTTGTGGACCTGGATGGAGACAGCTTCACCACCGAGCTGTCAGGGGAGTACTTCACGGTCATCAACCGAGGCGGTGACGAGGGCGAGCTGTCATTTACCGGCATGGAAGGTACCTGGACCGCGGATGCGGCCGACCAGAGCGAGATCGACACCTACGTGTTCTTGCACCACGTGCGGGACTGGTCGCTCGAGTTTTCCCCCGAGCACTCCATCAACCGCAGACAGCTCGAGTCCTATGTCAACGTCAGCGATGCCACCTGCAATGCCTGGTTTGACGGCAATCTCCACTTTGGGCCCGAGGACACCGACTACGGCTGCAACTCCACCGCCCGTATCGCAGACGTGAACTACCACGAGTGGGGCCACGGCTATCACTACTATGCGCTGCAGTCGGGCTACTTCGACAGCACGGCCAGCGAAGGCATCGCGGACTGCATCGCCACGCTGCAGACAGGTGACTCGGTCATCGGTCCCTACTTCTACATCGGCTACACCCAGGGCATTCGCGACCTTGCAGAGCTACATGTCTACCCGGACGACGTGGTCAACGAGAGTCACGAGGACGGAGTGATCTTCGGCGGTGCCTTCTGGGATTTGCAGGGCATTCTTTTCGAGGACTACGGCGAGGAAGAGGGTTGGCGTATCGCAAGCCAGCTGCTCGTCGATGCCGTACCGTCGGGTTTCACGATCACCTCGGCCTTCGACGAGTTCGTCGCTGTGGACGACGATGATGGCGATCTCTCCAACGGCACTCCCCACTACTGCCAGCTGGTGGAAGCATTCACCATGCACGGTCTCGGACCCAGCAGCGGCACCTCGCTCATCACCCTGGCCCACGACCCTCTCGGCAACCAGCTCGAGAGTGCCGACGGGTACGCGGTCTCGGTGAGCGCCGACCAGGTGAGCGGAGACTGCTTCGACGTTGACTTCGAGAGTGGGCGCCTTTGGTACTCGGTCAATGACGGCCAGACCTGGGAATTCACCTCCTTGAGTGTCGTGGACGGTGCCCTCGAGGGCACCATTCCCGTCCAGGAGGACGGCTCGATCGTTCTGTACTACATCGATGTCGACGGTGATGATGGCGGTGAGGTCTCTGTACCCTCGGGGCGCGACATCAATCCTTTCTCTTTCGCCGTGGGTGAGCTCACGGAGCTGTTCACCGAGGACTTCGAGGACGACGACGGCAGCTTCACCCACGAGCTGCTGCAGGGTGAAGTGACCGAAGGGGCGGACGATTGGGTGTGGGGTTCTCCCATCGGCGCTGGCGGCGACCCGGACCAGGCTTGGAGCGGCGACATGATCTGGGGCAACGATCTGGGGGGCGGTGAGTTCAACGGCCAGTACCAGAACGACAAGACCAACCAGCTCGTGGCTCCCGTCATCGACGTGGCGCCCTACAACGAACTGCTCGTGCAGTTCCAGCGCTGGCTACAGGTCGAGGACGGCTACTACGACCAGGCCAACGTGCGGGTCGACGACGAGCTAGTCTGGACCAACCACGCCACCGGTCGTGACGTTGGCGACGAGCATCACCTCGACGAGCAGTGGGCGCTGGCCTCCGTGATGGCCGACGATCCCGATCTCGATGGGCAGGTTTCCGTGTCCTGGCAGATTGTCTCCGACGCGGGGCTGTACTTCGCCGGTTGGAACATCGACGACGTGGCGGTGTACGCGCCGCCCACGCCGCGCAACCTGATGACCGTCATGGACTTCTCGGCCTCCGAGGGCGAGCGTGGCCTGGTGCTCGAATGGACCAACCCTGACTACTCGGAGCTCAGCGAGCTGCAGGTGGTGTACCGGACCGATGCGTTTCCAACGGGCCACGAGGACGAGTTGGGCACGGTGGTGCTGCACGTGGACACGGCTGTCCCGGGCGAGTCTGCCAGCTACACCCTCAGTGACGCCCCATCGGAGCCAGGCTACTACGCAGTCTTCGCCGCCGACACGGAAGGGACATGGACCCGGGGCGGCTACGAAGGCTTCAACGCGGACCTGGGCACACCCGACACCTGGAATGACGACGATGGGCCTGGCGTGGACGAGCCGTCTTGTGGCTGCTCCGCCCCGGCCAGCGCATCGGTCGCTGCGCCTTGGCTGCTCGGTCTGCTGGGGTTGCTCGGGCTGCGAAGGCGAGAGACCAAGCGTTTCGTGGTTTCCCGCGGGTCCGGTTGATTGTAGAATGAGACCGCTTGTATGCCTCCTGAGAGAGGAAGCGCGTGCTGCCCATCATTCTCCTCTTGGCGTCTGCGCTCGCGGACCGCCCACCGCCCGACTATGGGCAGCAGCTCGTGTGGGAGGCTGCGGCCAGGCTCGAGGCGATGAACGACCAGGGCCGCCACGCGGACGCGGTGCAGTGGGGCTGTGACTTCCAGGATCAGGTCCTGGGCGCCGCCGACATCGAGTACGAAATTGCGTATGCTTGGAACGCGCTCGGCGAGCGCGAGCGCGCCAAGCGACACTTCCGCCGAGCGGTCGAGAAGGACCCCGATCATGCTGCCGCGTGGTACGACCTGGGCGAGCTACTGCTGTTGGGTGGCGATCTGGACCAGGCCGAGCATGCCTTCCAGCGAGCTGCGGAAACGCGTCCCGACCACTGGGCGGGGTCTTTTCGCCTTGCCGAGATTGCAGCGCGGCGAGGTCAGCCTGCCCACTTCGAGGAGCAGCTCCGCTTGGCGTTGGCCTCCGGCTTCAGCTTCCGCGTGGTAGTGGGCGACGCCAACTGGGTGGGCTACTACCGCGATCCAGAGCTTCGAGACGTGATCCGGCGGCTAGTCACCGTCTACTCCGACGAGCGGCTCCTAGAGGCCTTCGAGGCAGCAGAGCCACGCCCATGAACGTACGCCTTTCATCATCGACGACGACCCGTTGCCTTCCCGCCAGGGGTGCTGCGTTCGTGCTCTGCTTGTTGGTTTCGGCGTTCAGTGCGTCCGCAGCGGCGGAACCGATCGTGAGCTTGGCGGAGGACGCCAGCGGCATCGGTCTCGGCATCGTCTTGGGTGAGCCCACCGGGCTGTCCGCCTCGTTTCGGCCGGCTGGTCCTTCGTACTTCGATGCAGCCGTGGCTTGGAGCGTCCCCGAGGAGAAGCTCCATCTCCACGCGGACTACCTCTACACGATCGCCAGCTTCCGTGACCCCGCAGCGCCCGTGGTGGAGTTCCCTATCTACTTGGGCCTGGGCCCACGAATTCACCTGGGTGATGGGCAGGGATTCGACACGGGCAAGAGCTCACTCCTGGCGCTACGTATACCGATGGGTTTGGGTATCCGGGGCACACAAGCGCCCGTCGAAGGGTTTCTGGAGCTGGTCCCAGTGCTCGGACTCTACCCAGCCACGCGATTCGACTTCGACGCGGCCTTGGGTGTGCGGGTCTATCTGAAGAGCCGCCTGGAGCGCACGCGCCCCCCCGACGAGCAGGAGCCGGAGGTGGTCGCCCCTTAGGCAGCGGAGCCGCCCTTGGGGCGGCTCCTGCGGTAATGGGAGAACAGCCGCTGCGATGCGGCCTAGCTCTCGTCGTCCGCTTCGTCGGCTACCATGGCTTCCGTGGTGAGCAGGAGGCCAGCTACGGAAGCGGCGTTCTGCAGTGCAGAGCGAACGACCTTGGTGGGGTCGATGACGCCAGCGGCCATGAGATCTTCGTAGACCTCGGTGGCTGCGTTGAAGCCGTGGCCGCCCGCGCTCTGACGTACGTTCTGCAGCACGATGCTGGGCTCGCCGCCGCCGTTGGCCACGATCTGGCGCAGAGGCTCTTGGATGGCGGCCTTGACGATCTGCACGCCGAAGCGCTGCTCGCCTTCGACGCCGATGTCGTCCAGCGCGTTCATGGCGCGGATGAGAGCCACGCCACCGCCGGGCAGCACGCCTTCTTCCACCGCCGCACGGGTGGAGTGTAGGGCGTCTTCGACGCGGGCCTTCTTCTCTTTCATCTCGATTTCGGTTGCGGCACCGACCCGGATGACGGCAACACCGCCCGAGAGCTTGGCGAGGCGCTCTTCGAGCTTCTCGCGGTCGTAGTCGGAGGTGGTGTTTTCGATCTGGGCTTCGATCTGCTTGATGCGGGCTTGGATGGCATCCAAGCTGCCGGCGCCATCGACGATGGTGGTGTGATCCTTGGTGAGGACGACCTTGCGGGCACTGCCCAGGTCCGTGAGCTCGAGGCTGTCGAGCTGAATACCGAGCTCCTCGGCGATCATGCGGCCGCCAGTGAGGGCTGCGATGTCTTCGAGCATGGCCTTGCGGCGGTCGCCGAATCCGGGGGCCTTGACAGCGGCACAGT
>CAZVHW010000003.1:15591-29858 GCA_964626835.1 uncultured Enterobacterales bacterium | reverse complement strand
GTTGAGGACGCCGTGAAGCTTGTTGACCACCAGAGCGGTGAGCGCCTGACCCTCGATGTCTTCCGCGAGCAGCAGGATGGGCTTGTTGGCCTGTGCGATCTTCTCGAGCACCTTCATCAGGTCGCTGACGGAGGAGAGCTTCTTTTCGTGGATGAGGATGTAGGGTTCCTCGAGCACGGTCTCCATGTTGTCGGTGTCGGTGATGAAGTATGGGGAGATGTAGCCGCGGTCGAACTGCATGCCCTCAACCGTCTTGAGGGTGGTCTCGAGGCCCTTGGCCTCTTCGACCGTGATGACGCCCTTTTTGCCGACCTTGTCCATGGCGGAGGCGATGATATCGCCGATGGCGGAGTCGCCATTGGCGGAGACCGTGCCCACCTGGGCGATCTCGACGTTGTCCTTGATGGGATTGGACTGTGCCTTGATGGAGGCCACCACGATGTTGACGGCCTTGTCGATGCCGCGCTTGAGCTCCATGGGGTTGTGGCCAGCGGCCACGAGCTTCATGCCGTGGCGGTAGATGGCTTGGGCGATGACGGTCGCAGTCGTGGTGCCGTCTCCGGCCACGTCGGAGGTCTTGGAGGCGACCTCCTTGACCATCTGTGCGCCCATGTTCTCGAACTTGTCTTCGAGTTCGACTTCCTTCGCCACGGTGACGCCGTCCTTGGTCACCACGGGGGCGCCCCAGGACTTTTCGATGACCACGTTTCGGCCCTTGGGGCCCAGCGTGACCTTCACGGCATCGGCGAGTGTGTCGACGCCTATCAGCATTTTGGCTCTGGCGTCGCTGTCAAACAGGATCTGCTTGGCGGTCATGTCAACTCCTCGGTTTTTGTTGGAAACGCTAGCGCTCGACGATGCCGAGGACGTCGTCCTCGCGCATGAGCAGGTACTCTTCGCCTTCGAGCTTGATCTCGGTGCCGCTGTACTTGGAGAACACCACGCGGTCGCCCACCTGGACTGCCATGGGAACCAACTTGCCGCCGTCGTCTACACGGCCCTCGCCAACGGCCAGGACTTCGCCTTCAACCGGCTTCTCCTTTGCGGAGTCGGGGAGGAAGAGACCGCCGGGCGTGCGGGACAGTTCTTCGATGCGCTTGACGAGGACGCGGTTGTTGAGTGGACGGATCTTCATGCCTTTCTCCGATGTCACGTGGGCCATGGTGGGTCGAGAGGTCTCGGGGTGAATCCTCGCCGTCTGGCTTGCTGGCGGTGCAGATGGCCTTTGGCCGAGGCTCCACGAAGGGGGCAACACTAGGCACGCGCGCGTGTGTGTCAAGGGGGGCAGGCTGGATCGTGCAGCTTGACGGGCCTCGACATTCACGGTACGAGTGGCCGGTTCCGCCCCTGTCCACCCGTCCGGGTGGTGGCTGCGGTGCCGAACGAGGGAGCCATCATGGCCCGCATCACCGTCGAAGATTGCCTCGAGAACGTGCCCAATCGTTTCTCCCTGGTGCTGCTCGCTGCCGAGCGCACCAAGCAGATTCTCAAGGGCGAGTCCGTCCTCATCGAAGACTACCGCGACAACAAGGAAGTGGTCACTGCCCTGCGAGAGATCGCGGCGGGCAAGGTCCTGCCTGACCTGACCGGTTTCGATGAAAACGCCAACGTCGAGTCGTTGGCCGGTCCGTTGGCCGTTCCCCCCGTCCCCGATGAACTCCCACCCGAAGCCGACGAATAGTCCAGCGAGGATCCCACGATGCCTACGAACCAGAAGGAATCCCTCTTCGACGTCCGCACCCTCGGACGCAATCTTTCCGCCGGTCGGGTGCGGCAAGACGAGGTGGACGGTCACCTAGCCCAGCTCGAGGACTTAGAGGACATGGCGGATTGGACCACCACGCGCATGGCCAAGCCCGCCGAGGCCGAAGCCGAGGAGCCGACTACGGCGGACCAGGGCTAGTCGTTATCGATCCTCCAGGATCTCCAACACGTAGCGCTTCTTGTTCTTGCCACCGACGGCGTTGACGATGCGCCGAATTGCGTCGGCGTGGATCCCGCGCTTGCCAATGACCTTTCCGACGTCTTCCTTCGCGACCTCGAGCTCGAGCACGCAGGAGTGGGTTCCCTCGACCTGGTAGCAACGGACCTGCTCTGGGTAGTCCACCAGGGCCTTGACGATCGTCTCGACGAGTTCGCGAACGCCTACCAGTTCCTGGGTTTTCTCGGCCTGGCCGCCTGCCTTGTTCTCCGCGCTAGCCACCGCAACCTCCTGTTTCCTATTTCGCAAGCCAGATATCGAAGGTCGGGACGAGACCTCCGTCCTTCAGGATTCTCCCTCGGGCCGTCCACGTCAAGGGGGCTCTGGTTTTTCCTTCGAATAGCTCGCCAGCCGGACCGTCCGGGCGGACGTGCCCTCGTCGTGAAAGAATTCGAGACGGGGGAACGTATCGACACTCTGCGGTGTCTATGGCTTCCAGGACGGGAGCCAAGCCCCCAACCCGTTCCCGTGCGCGATATAGAACAGGCGGAACCATGCAAGCGATGAAACTCAACAGGACCCAGGCGGTCCCCAGTGGCGAAGAAGGCTACAAGCAGGTAGCTCGACAAGACCGGCGAATGGCCATGGACATGGTCGTTCGCGACTTCAGGGCGAGGCTGTTTCAGCACGCTTTCTTCATCGTCAAGGACAGCCAGGAAGCATACGACGCCGTGCAGGAGGTCTTCATCAAGGCCATGCGCGAGACGCGCTTCTTCGACGAGCAGTTCCGGATGAAGGCCTGGCTGTTTCGCGTCACCAGCAATCTCTGCTACAACATCGTTCGCGACCGTCGCCGTCGTGGAGGCATTCTCGAGTCCTTGGGCCGCCCGGATCGCACCCAGGCCAATCAAATGGAGAGGGTGCAGCGTGGGCAGCGCCGCGACGAAATACTGACCACCATGGGAAAGCTCGGCCGAAATCACCGCGAGATCCTCGTCCTGCGCTACTACCACGACTTGAGCTACGCCGAGATCGCCGAGGTGCTCGACGTCAAGTTGGGCACGGTCATGTCCCGCCTGTCCCGGGCGAGGGCCCGGCTAGGCGAGCTCATGGGCCCGGACCATCCAGTTGTTGTCGAAGTGCTGGAGAGCGATAGACGGCGCTGATGGAATGCAGGCAGCTTAGGGAATGCGTGGCTCCGCTGCTCGACGGTGAGCTCGAGGCCGAACGACTCGCCGAAGCCAGCCAGCACCTCGAGAACTGCCCAGACTGCATGGCATTGGTGGAGAAGCTCGCCACGGTCCCGGTGCGGCCCACGCCGGCGCAAGCGCCGCGCGATCCCGCCTTCTGGGAAGCCATGGACAAGGCCCTGTCCGAAGAAGCCGAGCGCCCTGTGGGATCCCGCCGTAGGTTCGTCGACTGGCTGCGGGCCGAGGTGCGTCTCTCCCGCGGCGTCGTGCTGGCCTACCTGGCCTTGCTGGGCTTGGCCTTCGCTTGGCACCTGCTGGGCGGAGTCGGCACGCCTACCGCAACAACCGATGTTCAGACCGCTGCGCTCGAAGGCGAAGAGCCCACCGCCGCGCCGCATGAGCCCACTCCGCCTTCTCGGCGGTCCCAGCGACTCGAGAAGGCCTCCTATGCTCCGGTCCAGCAGACGTTCTGAGCGTTTCTCGCGTGGTCGCCGGCAGCCCAGGGCGGACACGGCCGGGGCGACAGCCTGAGGACCGCTCTGCTCGAGTCGTCGTCGCGGAAGGCTGGGGGAGGGCGCCGTGTTACCGTCTCCGCGTTGGTCACGGGCCATGATGTTCGCCAGCCTGCCACTTCTGCTGCCTCTCTTTGCCGGCCTGTCCTTGGCCCAGGAAGAGCTGGGCTCCGTCGATGTGCTGCTGCGGAGCGTGTCGGCTGCACACGTGGACCATCCCGCCGAGGAGGAGCTCCGCCAGGCGGCGGTCGAGGGCTTGCTGCTTTGGCTCGAACGCCACGACGGTGCCGAGCACCTTCAGGTCCTCACGCGACGGCAGTATGACCTCCGTATGGCCCATGCTCGAGGCGAGCGCTTTGGTGTTGGAATCGGAGTCCTGTTGGTGCCGGGCTACGGCATCCGCATCCTCGAGGTGTTCACGGACACCCCCGCCGATCACGCGGGCCTGGTGTCGGGTGACGTGATCGTGGCCGTGGACGGGAACACCGTCGAGAACCGTCCCATCCTCGAAGTGGCCGAACTGCTGGCTGCCCGCGAGGGTGAGTACCTGCTCCTCGAGCTCGTGGATCGCCAAGGGCAGGCACGCAGCGTTCAGCTCACACCCGAGCGCTACGACGCACCACCCATCTCGGTGTCGGATGGAGAAGACCACCGCATCGTCCGCCTGCACCACTTTGGCCCGGGTGCGGCGGAGCAGCTCTGGCGGGCCATCGAGCTCGCCCCCGAGGGCCACGAGCTCGTGATCGATCTGCGCGACGTACGTGACGGGCTGCTGGTCGAAGCGGTTGGGGCAGCCGCTCCTTTTCTGGGCGACGAGACTACCGCTTGTTTTCAGGGCTCGGGCAGCGGAGATCCCGAGCCTCTCGAGGTGCCCCTGACGCTTCGTTGGGAGCAACCGTTGGCCATCCTGATCAACGCTGGCACCCAGGGCGTGGCGGAACTCTTCGCTGCCATGATCCAACGCGCCAACACCGGGCTCTCGCTCGTGGGGACGCCTACCGCGGGGATCGATGCCCTACCCATCTGGGTCGATCTGGGGTCGGAGTACGTGCTTCAGCTACCGGGGACGCGCCTCTCACTGGCCGACGGCACCACCTGGGGTCGCGTGGGCGTCGTCCCTGATGTTGTCGTCGACGCAGTGAACAGCCCTCAGCTCTTTCCTCCGCCGGCACCGCCTCCTGACCTGCAGATCGACGCGGCACTTCGCTTGGTGAACTCCCCCTGAACGGTGCGCTTGGTGGTGCTCGCGTACTTCCTCGAGCTCGAGAGGCCGGAGGGGCGCCTTTGACCTGGCGAGCGTGGACCGGATAGGATGTTCGGCCGGGAAGCCGCGCTTGGTGGCACCCAGATCTTCGCCTCGGGATCGGTACGGATGCGTCCCTCGGAAGCCCTACGCCACCACATGGAGTTGGGATCGACCGGTGCCTTGAGCATCGTGGACACCGATGGTGCCTATATCTCGGTTTTCCTTATGCAAGGCGAGATACTCTCTGCGGAGTCAGTGTGGGACGGCGCGGGGCTCGTGAAACGACTCGTCAATGGGCACCATGTCTCTTCCGAAAAGGGAGTTGAGCTGGTTCGACGGCTTGGGCACGCCGCCCAGGTCGGAGACGTTCTTTTTGGCACCGTTCCCGACGACGTGGTCATGGAGCTATACGCCTGCCGCTTCCAGGAAAACCTGGCGCGCTTCATGCTCTCCGATGCTGTGCCCGAGTTTGTGGAAAAAGAAAGCATCCACGTAGAGAACGTACAGGTCGGTCACGACTCTTACGAGCTACTGTCGCAGCTCGGCGCGATCCTCGAGCGCGTGCGGTACCTGATGCAGCCGGACCTGTCCATCCTGCTCTCGCTGGGAGAAGAGCCCCCGGCCACCGCCCAGCAGGCTCGGCTGCTCGAGGCGTTGCCCAGCAGCGGAGTCGTGGCGGACTGGGTGGAAGTCAGCCCGTTCGAGCCCATCTTCACCCTGGTGTGCATCGAGGAGTTGCTCGAGCTAGGCGCGCTCGAGGAATTCAGCTCCCTCGACGATCTGTCCGACAAGACCGAGAAGATCCCGGTCGTCGAGGACAGCCCCACGCCCGCCGAGCCCGTGGAAGAACCAATGGTCGTGGATGGTCCGGTGATCGTGGACGAAGAAATGACCATGTTCGCCGACAACGAGTTTGCGCGTGGCCGCAGTGGAGATGGTCAGTTCACGGTCTCTCGCGATCTTCTCGATACCGTAGACCTGTCTGGTCTCTCGCTCCTGGATCACGAGCCCCCCGAGGATGAGCTCATCCTGGAGATGGAGGAGGGGGATCAGGATGCCGTGTCGGGTGCGGTCACCCTGAGCTTCGGCAGTCCTCCCCTGACCTCCGAAGAAGCCATCACCAAGATTGAGGTCACCAACGAGGTTCTGCGACAGATCTGTCTTGCGCTGGACGAAGAGCTGGGTTCTGGCACCGGCCAGGCATCGATTCAGTTGCTGGTCGAGAGCGCCCGCACCGACTTCGTCCCTCTCTTCGACCGTCTCGAAGCTGCCCGCGACGGCGCCCTGCGGACGGAGCGGATGATCCTCAACATCGAAAAGCGCCCAGATCAGGAGCGCCGGCGGCTGCTCAACCGCGCCATGAGGGACATCATTGAGCGGGGATTTACCCTTGCGGTCGAGCGCATCAGCGAGGAACGGTTCGAGGACATGCTGGAGGGCATCGCGGGCTACCAGATGCGCCTTGGGCTGTGATTTGCTCGTTTTTTTTCGGCCTGGCTGGGATTCTCCTCGCACTGGCGGAACGACCCGCTGACGGTCCGGAAGAAGTCGAGCAGGCGCTCGGAGTCCAGCGGCCGGCACCCTGGCGTGCGGATCCCGGCGCTCTCCCTGCCGAGGTTGTCCGAGTGGTCCAAGACAGCAAGGTCTTGCCCCTCGCCGATCGTATGGGTGCCATCAGCGAGATCTTCCTGGACCGCCCCTACCAAGACGGTTGCTCCGGCGAGGGCGAGGGTCATGATCCGGATCCCCCGGCACGCTACGACGTGTTCGATTGCGTCACCTTCCTCGAGGAGGTGTTGGCCTTGAGCCTCGCTTCCGATCCTGCGTGGGCCGGCTGGTACCGTACGCAGCTGCGTTTCCACGAGGGGGAGCCCAGCTACGACTCCCGCAATCACTTTTTCGTGATGGAATGGGTGCAGCACAACGTAGAGGCTGGCTTCGTCGAGGACATCACCGAGTCGTTGGGTGCCGTTACCTGGCTGGAGAAACAGATCACGCCACTGACTTGGCAGTCCTGGCGACGGCGATCGTGGTTTCAATTGGCCGACGAGCGGTTGCCTACTGGCACGCTGAGGATTCCCGTGCTCCCGTTGGAGACCGCGCTCGAGGTCGTGGATGACATTCCGCCAGGGGCCATCATCGTCACGGTTCGAATCCCCCTGGACCACGTGCCCATCGTGGTGACTCACGTGGGCTTCACCGTACCCGGTGAGCACGCCACCATGCGACACGCGACGCGGATGGGAGAGGGGGGAGTGAGGGACGACTCGCTGGCCTGGTATGTCGAGCATCTCCAGAGCTACGCCAATTGGCCGGTAGCTGGCATCAACGTGCTCATGCCCCTCGAACAAGGGCCGCGTCTCGGGGCCATGCCGCCTAGCGCCGGGGGCCCCTAATCGCGCTGCTCGTGCTCATCGGCTGCGGTCGTCCCCGGCGGCGCGAAGCCCGCGAGCAGCGGTGGGCATCATTCGCAGCCGGGCACGGACCGAGGGACCGCCAGCGTTAGCTGACGGCCCCAGGCACGACCAGTGCACGAACGTTCTTGCTAGAACGTGATGTCGCCTTCTTCTGCTGGCTGGGGACCCTTGGTCGTCCGCGAGACCAGCATGGCCTTGTATAGGTAGCTGCCCGACAGGCGAGCGGCCGTCCGGCCTTGCATTGCGGCGTTGAGCATAGGGGTCGCCTGCGTCGCGGCGACGCCCACCGACGGGGAGACGGCAATACCGTCCGCCAGTGCGGAGGGGACGCCCAGCAGGAGTGCGACTATCATCATGCGACGGAGCATGGCTCCTCCTTCTGGTTCTGGGTGTTGCGGCAGCCGGGGATCGGATGTAGCGCACCCAGTATACCGGTGGCTGCAGATGGCCGCGCGTTAACGTTCCGCCTGGTTTTCATTTCCAGATTGTTGACCGCCTTGCATGGGCGGCGGTGCGGAACGTCCCGGCCGGACTCGAGCCAGCTTCACCCAGGCAGATCCGGTCGTGAACGTCGCGACTGGATCGAGGACGAGCTCACCGAGGCGCCCTAGCGGCTCTCCGTAGTTGGCGTAGAGGATGAGGTCCCCGGGTGTGAGGTGATCTGGGCGTGTGGCGGGTCCGTAGGGCTCGAGGTCGGGGATTGGGCTGCTGACCAGGCCGGCGTATGGCCGTGTGAGGGCCGTGTAGAGGTGGCTCTCCACCCAGACCCGGCCCTGGGTGTCGGTGCCTTCGGTGATGGCTCTGGCCGCTTCCATCCAGGCTCGTGCTTGGTCGCGCCCGTAGAGGTTGGCTTCGGGGCCCCGTGGGTGCAGGGTGCGAACGCTGGGTAGCGTGGCGGCCATGAGTGGGAGCGAGAGAGCGGCGGCGGTGGCCAGGGGGAGACGCCGGCAGGTTGGTAGGGCGGCGAGCAGGCCGCGGAAGGTCAGGCCCACGGCGAGCAAGGTACCCACGGACAGTGCGGGGAGCAGGTAGCGTACGTGAGTGTACGCGTCCTGGAGGTCTCGGCCGCCGAGAAAGTTGAGCCCGCCGAAGAACAACAGTTGGACCGCCACGAAGCTGGCCATCGCCAGTGCGGCGCGACGAGCACGGACCGACGAGGGTGGCGTGGGACCACTGGCGGGACGGTTCAGGAGCCACGCCAAGCCCGAGAGCGACAGGGCGCACCAGCCGAGCCAGCGCCCGGTGGCCCCTACGGTCAGCCAGGTAACCGCGGCGAGGTCGCCGAGGTAGGCGGTCGGACTTGCTGGTAGGTGCTCGGCCCCGGAGAGAGCCCAGCCGGTGACCTGCAGGTGCACCAACGCCCATGCTGCCAGCGCGATGGGTGCGGCGAGGGACGCCAGCAGGAAGCGCGTCCGGCGCTCCGCCAGAGCCACCACCAGGGCCGGGACAGCGAGCAGGACAGCAGGTTCTTTGAGCCATACGGCGAGGACGGCGATAGCGGCGAAGCGCCAGGGCTTTCCGTCGGCCAATGCGACGAGGGCCCAGAGGCAGGCCGCGAGCAGGGGAAGGTCGGTGTCGGGGCGGAGCAGCTGCCCCAGTAGCGGTGGTGCCAACAGCGCCACCAGAGCCAGCGGTGCCGAGGCCGGTCCGGCCAGCCGGCGGCAGAGGGCCAACGCCCCCCAGCCGATGGCCGCAGCGACTGGCAGACAGGAGGCGTGGACCACCCAAGCGTGGGAGCCCAGCAGCCGCATCCAGAGCGCCAGGTAGTGAAACCAAAGGGGCGGGTGGCCGTAGTCAGGCAATCCCCCCGTCCACTGCGGAGGCAGAGGCATCGCCGCGTCGCACGCTGTGGGCAGGTCTCCCGCTGCCACCCAGGACGGACCCTGTTCCACCAGCCAGAGAGCCCGGGGTACCCACCAGAACAGCCCGTCCTCGTACAGCGGCAGCCGCAGGTGCAGCAACAGGAAGACCACCGGTGCCAGCAGCGCAGCCGCGGCGACCGCAGCGAGCGCGCGTGATGGAGACCTGTTGGGTGGCACGCCGGATTCCTCCCTGGGGCAGCCGGTCAACCAGTGGATGAGCGTACGGAGGGCTCGAGGTTCGCAAGGGGATTGTGAGGACCTAGCACGAGCCCCTCGGGTAGGCTCTCCTCCGGGATATGCGGGACCGACCGTGAGGCGTGGCAGCCATTCGAGGCCTCCCCGCGATCTCTCCGGAGGATTCATGAAGCGCCTGGACATGCTCTTCGCTGCTCTTTTCGTTTGCCTCCTGCTCATCGTGCCCTTGACCGCTTGGGCAGAGGAGGAGGAAGTGCCCGACGAATACGTCATGAACGACGTGAGGGCCACCGTACACCTGCCCGACAAGTGGGAAGTACCCCCCGGTGGCTGGTCCGATTGGGACTTCAAGTGCAAGTCCAAGGACGGCTTCGTCGAGATGCGCTTGTGGTACGACGACTTCCAGGTCGAGCCCACCGAGCAGCAGGCGCTGGGCTGGATCAAGATGCACACGCTGCGTCTGAAAAAACACGAGGCGGGTGATGTCAACAGCACCCGGATGGAAATCACGGAGCGTCACGGCCGCACCACGGCCGAGATGGACCTCACCTTCCGCTTCGACGGCGACGGCCCACTGGGTGTCTACCAAGCGGTGGCTTTCCCGGCCTATGCCAAGGTCATCCACATCGCGATGATGTCCAACCAAAAGAACGCCGGCAAGGCGAAGACGGCGTTGGACTTCTTCCTCGAGAACCTCGACGTGCACAAGGAAGCCGAGGACGTGACCGAGCTCTACGGCGAGGGTGTCCCCGGCATGTACGGCAGGGTAGACGGCAGACCGAACTTCGAGCACATCCTGCCGGATGGCTGGCGCGTGTACTCCAAGTCGGAAGTCGGCGCGGTCGCCGAGCTCGTGAAGAAGACCGGCCAGAACAAGCTGGACAAGGACCTGTGCTGGGCCGCTTTCGAGCCTACCGCCGGTGACATCGACCCCGACTTCATGGTCTTCTGTGAGGGCGAGCTGCTCCTCGACAAGGTCGATCAGTACTCCTGGGACGGCATCGAGCCGATCGTCAGGGACAAGTTCTTCGGTGGCACCAGCATCGAGGTCGAGCCAGCCGACAAGGTCGTCGTGGGCGGACGCCTGGGCTTCATGTACCATCCGCCCGCTCGGGGCAGCGAAACCCTGATGGCCGTGGCGGCGTACGAGTCGAACAAGGTGCTGGTGGGCTGGGCTCGGGCCGGTCAGGCCGGCAGCTCCGTCGAGGAAGACTTCGCCGCCGTGCTGAACGGAACGCGTTTCACCGGCCCCGAGGGTGGTGAACAGCCCATCGGTGGCTTGGGCGGCTGGGTCATCTACTCCATCCGCTATCGCCCCACCAACCCGGCCTTCATCGGGCCAGTGGTGCTGGTCTTCATGGCCTTCTTTGGCATCCTGGTGATCCTGGCTCGCCACAAGCCCAAGGAGCTCGAGGACTACTAGCAGGCCACGGGTCTCGGGCTACAGGCTACGGGGGTGCCTGGGCGCGGCGTCGTCGACTGTCGGGCGGCGTTTCTGCCTGCAGCATCGTTGCTGGTTGGCGCCACCCGTCGCAGCCCTACAACCCCGTAGCCTGCTGCCCGTAGCCCGGTAGCCTGTTAGCGTCGGCGGCCCCGCCGCTTGTCGTCGGTGTTGCTTCCGAGCACTCGCTTTTCCTCGAACAGGTCGGGCTTGTTCAGGGCCTCGATGGCGGTCTGGCGTGTGATCTTGCCCGCGTGGGCGAGCTCCTTGACGGCGTTCTCCATCAGCTGCATGCCCGCGCCCATTCCGGTCTGCATGATGGAAGGGATCTGGAAGAGCTTGTTCTCCCGGATGAGGTTCCGGATGGCGGGGTTGCAGATCATGATCTCCATGGCGGCGCAGCGTCCGCCCTTTGCGCCCTTGAGGAGCATCTGCGACACCACTGCCTGCAGAGCGGTGGACACCATGGTGCGCACCTGTGACTGCTGCTCGTGGGGGTAGGCGTCGATGAGACGGTCGATGGTCTCGGGGGCGGAGTTTGTATGCAGGGTGCCGAAGACCAGGTGGCCCGTTTCGGCCGCAGTCAGAGCCAGGCTGACGGTCTCGAGGTCGCGCAGCTCGCCGACGAGGATGACGTCGGGGTCCTCGCGCAAGGCCGATCGCAAGGCAGCCGAGAAGCTCGCGGTGTGAGTGCCCACCTCGCGCTGGTTGATGATGCACTTGTGTGGTTTGTGCACGAACTCGATGGGGTCCTCGATGGTGAGGACGTGCTCGGCTCGGTTTTTGTTGATGAAGTCGATGACGGCGGCCAGCGTGGTGGACTTGCCGCTGCCGGTCGGGCCCGTGACCAGGACGATACCCCGCCGGTAGTTGGAGATGTGGTTGAACACCGGTGGCATCTTGAGGTCTTCGAGGGTGAGCACTTTGCTCGGGATCTGGCGCATGACCAGACCCACACCCCTGGCCTGTGTGAAGACGTTGACACGAAAGCGGCACAGCCCCTTGATGCCGATGGAGAAGTCGAGCTCCCATTCCTTCTCGTAGATGGTCTTTTGTTTTTCGCTCATGACGGAGTACGCCAGGCGCCGCGCCTCGTCAGGTGTCAATATGGGTGAATCGAGCCTCCGGACCTCGCCGTCGATCCGCAGCGCGGGCTTCTCACCCGCGCTGACGTGGATGTCCGAGGCCCCGTTTTTGTAGGCCATGTTCATCAGGTCGTGGATGCGAATACTCATGGGCGGCTCCAGGCAGCTCGTACAGTCTACCCCCTGTCCGCAACAAGCTGATGAAAACGGGCGAGGAAGGCCGCTTCGGCTTCGGGGGCGGGCAGGGGAAGGATGGGCGCAGGGAGGGGATCTGCCGGAAGCCCCCAGGGCTGGGGCGGGTCGACCATCAGGTCGCGCTGCTCGGTGGCCAGCAGGATGTCGTCGGCCCGCTTGACCGCGGGCGGCATGGGCCAGGGCAGCTCGAAGCGATGCATGATGACTTCGAGCAGACGGTCCTCGAAGCTCACGAAGTCGGGGACCTGTCGCTTCACCGGGCGGGGCAGGTCCGAGACGTATGCCTCGGCCGCGTCGTGTAGCAGGCCCCACAGAGCATGCTCGGGGGGCACGACATGGGAGACGATGACGGAATGTTGGGCCACCGAGTAGAACCGGTGGCAGTGCCCGTTGAAGCGACACAGCAGGCTCAGGGAGTGGGCAATGTCGCGGATGTCGATACTGGCCGGGTCGGGTCGGAGGGGCCTGAAGGCCTTGCCGGTCCAGGTCTGAATCCAGTCCATGGGCTAGACCCCGACGATGGGATTCCACTGCACCTCTCGCAGGAAGCTCCCCCGCAGGTACTCGTCGTGGATCACCTCGGCCATCTCCGCAGGGGACCGGTATTGCTCCCAGGAGACCTTTATGACCGGAACGGTGCGGGAGATGGTGCGGATGAAGGCCTGGTAGTTGGCGTTTAGCGCGGTGAGGTATTCGACCGTGATGCCGGTCTCGACGCCGCGAGCGCGCTCCTGGATGCGGGCCATGGAGCTCTCGGGAGAGAGGTCCAGGAAGACAATGACGTTGGGCCGGCACATGAAGTTGGACATGTGCTTGAACAGGTTGAGGTAGGTGCGGTAGTCGCGCTTGTCCATCAGGTTCAGATCTACCAGGGTCTTGGCGAAGACCGAGTCCTCGTAGATGGTGCGATCCTGGACGCCTCCGCCCCCGCGCCAGATGACCTCTTGGTGCTGCTGGAAGCGGCGGTTGAGGAGGTAGATTTGGGTAGCGAAGGCATAGCGACGCGTGTCCTCGTAGAAGTCCGACAGGTACTCGTTGTCGGCGACGGGCTCGTAGTACACGGGCAGGCCGAGGTGTTCACCCAGGGCGGTGGCCAAGGTGGACTTGCCTGCGCCGATGAGACCGGCGATACCGATGAACAGGTCCTGCAGGTTCTCGCTTTCGAGCATGGTGCAACCTCCTGCGGGTGCCTGTAACGCGGCGTTTCGGGGCCGGGCCCGGGCTACTCGCCGATGATCTTCACGAGCACGCGCTTGGTTCGCCGGCCGTCGAACTCGCCGTAGAATATTCGTTCCCAGGTGCCCAGGTGTAGCCGCCCCTGGGTCACCGCCACCACCACCTCGCGACCCATGATCTGCCGCTTGTGATGGGCGTCGCCGTTGTCCTCACCCGTGCGGTTGTGGTGGTAGACGCTCGGGCTCGCGTCGAAGGGGGCCAGCTTCTCGAGCCAACGTTTGTAGTCCTGGTGTAGGCCAGACTCGTTGTCGTTGATGAAGACCGATGACGTGATGTGCATGGAGTTGACCAGACACAGCCCCTCCTGGATGCCACTCTCGTGGAGCTCTTCCTGCACTTGGGGCGTGATGTGCACGAAGTCCATGCGTGTGGGAACGTGGAAGGTGAGGACGGTGGTGTGGGACTTCAAGGGGCCTCCGGTGTGGGAATGGGCGTGATGGTTGGCGCCGTTTTGCCGGGCAAGGCCAGGGCGTAGCAAGCCTTGACCTCGGTTGCATCCAGGGGTCGGCACCAGCGCAATCGGAGATCGCCGAGCCGGAGTGGGCCCAAGGCGACGCGTCGGAGCTTGACGATCTGGAGACCCTCGCGGGCACAGAGGATGCGGATCTGGCGGTGTCGGCCTTCGGTCAGCACGATTTCGATCCAGCTCGACCGAGCGCGGGGTGCGATCCAGCGGGCGCGGGCGGGGCGGGTGAGGTGTCCGGATGGATGCCGGAGGGGGTTCTCCAGTGCGGCGATGCGTGGGTCCGCGGGATCCATGAGAGGTCGTAGCTTGACGTGGTAGACCTTCTCGACGCTGCGGCCTTCACGGGAAGCAGGGTCGAGCAGCGCGCGTGTCAAGTGGCCGTCGTCGGTGAATAGCAGCAGGCCTTCCGTGTTGTAGTCTAGCCGTCCCGCGTGGGGCAGGGGAGGGTAGTGCGGCGGGACGTGGTCGTAGACCGTGCTGCGCCCGTCGGGGTCGCTTCTA
>CAZVHW010000003.1:0-15581 GCA_964626835.1 uncultured Enterobacterales bacterium | reverse complement strand
GGTGATGCAACCCGGGGGCTTGTTGAGGACGAAGTAGCTGGGCATGGGCGCGGTGTTGGGGTCAGTCCCAGAGCGTTTCCAGGTCGAGGGTCACCGGGCTCGCATCTACCGCGGGTTGTCCATCCCGCTCGGCGATCCATACCCGCAGGCTGTGGTCGCTGGTATCCAGGATGGTGGTGTGGGCCGTCCAGTCGCGAGCCACCTGAGAGATGAGCTCGAAAGCCTGGTCCGCATCCAGCCCACCATCGGGCACGGCCTCGTCGACGCCTCGCGCGAGGGTGTCGTAGCGGTTCATGGAGTCGCCACCGGTCGGGGGTTCGGTGCGCTGCATGTAGTGGTTGGTCAGCACCGTGGCGTCCAGGGTCTCGAGGATGCCCTGGAAGTCACCTGGCACACGCACCGTGGTCTGAGCGTCCTGGTGTTCTTCGTTGCCGTCGTATTCGAAGACCGCCCCGCCCGCTTCGTGCTGCCCGGTGGCCGCCCAGCCGAGGTGCAGGCCGTTTCCCCGGTATTGGGCCGCGTCCTCGAGAAGATCTTCTACGACGCCCGCGGGATCGTCGGCGCCGATGGTCGCCACGATCGCTTGGCGCATCGCCAACATTCGCGGGGTGTAGCTGTAGCCGCTGCTCGAGTCTAGCCCGACGATGTTGTGCATGGTGAAGGCGGTGCCTTCGGAGGTGAAGCAGGAGATGCAGCCGACCAGGCCGGGTGTGGACACGGACACGTACTCCGCATCGCCTTCTTCGGCGGAGTGGTAGACCTTGATGAGGTGCTGGTCGAGGAAGGTGCCGCCCGGGTCGACGGAGTAGTCGAAGTTGCGAGCCTGCAACATGGCGCCCGTGGCGGTGGCTTCACCCCAGGCGGTGACGCCCGAGCAGGCCCAGTCCCCCACTGCGTTGGCCACCAGCAGGTCGTTCAGCTCCACTTCGCGGCTGCCCCCCTCGCCCAGGCCCAGGTGGTCGGAGGTGACGATGAGGTCTTCTGCCGGGCAGTTCTCGCGCATGCCGTCGGCGATGCCGTGAAGCTCGTTCTCGAACTCCTCGGGGATGTCGATCATGGACAGGGCCAGCGCCGTGATCGTGTCCCAGTCGTAGCCTACGTTCGCCACCAGGTAGTTCAGGATGTAGTCCTCGAAGACCTGGGTGAGCCGGCCGCACATGAGGGAGCCTTCGGCGTAGCCCATCTCGTAGCGGGTGCCCCAGAGGTGCAGTACGTCGCGCCCGTCTACCGTCTCGAGGCGTCCGTTGACATCGGGCGATGTGTCCTGTGCGGTGTCTTCGTCGGTGTCGCATGGAGAGGAGCTGTCGGTGGTGTCCGCCAGTCCGGCGGTGTCATCGGGCGTGCAGGAACCCAGAGCGAGTGCGCCAGCAATGAGCATGCTGGGGATGGGTGCGGGCATGGGTGATCCTCGGAGGCGATACCAGCGTAGCGTGATTCGGTGAGAGTCGTGGGTCGGACCAGAGACCGCTACTCGAACAGCGCCAGCAGCTCGTCCGAGCTCAAGCCGGCGGCCAAGAGGCCCTCGTCTCCGATTGCCGCTCGGGCCAGCTCACGCTTGCTGTGCTGCAGGGCCACGATGCGCTCCTCGACCGTACCCACGGAGACGAGGCGGACGGAGAACACGGGACGGGTCTGGCCGATGCGATGGGCACGGTCGACGGCCTGGTCCTCGACTGCGGGATTCCACCATGGGTCGAGGTGGAAGACATAGTCCGCAGCCGTGAGGTTGAGCCCCGTGCCGCCAGCCTTGAGTGAGAGCAGAAAGACGGAGGGACCCTCGGGAGACTGGAAGCGGTCCACCACCGCCTGCCGGTCGCGGGTGGAGCCGTCCAGGCGGCAGCTGTCGACGCCAGCGGCGGCCAGCGCTGGCTCCACCAGGTCCAGGAACGAGGTCCACTGGCTGAACACCAAGGCGCGGTGGCCTTCGGCTGCCAAGGTGGTGACGCGCTCCACCAGCACCTCCTGCTTGCTGCTGCTCGTGTCGGCCCGACCGGGGAGCAGGCCCGGGTGGCAGGCGGCTTGGCGCAGGCGCAGCAGGGCCTCGAGCACCCCCAGGGTGCGCTTGGCGCCGATAGCGTCTCGGACCTCGCGGAGCGCAGACTGCCGCAGCGCTTCGTAGGTGTTGCGTTCGTCGCTGGTCAGCTCGCAGCTCAGCACCATCTCGGTGCGCGCTGGCAGCTCTGGTGCGACCTCGCTCTTGAGGCGACGGAGCACGAAGGGACGCACCCTGCGGCGCAGCCAAGCCAGGGCCTGGTGCTGTTCTGGCCCCCCCAAGGCGTCCGACACTCGCTGGGCGAAGGTCTCGCGTCGGCCCAGGAAGCCGGGAAGAGCAAAGGCGAACAGGCTCCAGAGCTCTTCGAGTCGGTTCTCCACCGGTGTGCCCGTCAGCGCCAGGCGGTGTCGGGCATCGATGCGCCGGGAGGCGCGGGCCACCTGGCTGTCCGGATTCTTGATGGCTTGCGCTTCGTCCAGCACGGCGTACGTCCAGGACACCGCGGCCAGCTTGTCGATGTCGCGCCGTAGCAGTGCATAGCTGGTGATGACCATTCGGGCGTCGAGGTCCAGCTTGCGCTGGGGGCCGTGGTAGAGGCAGACGCTCAGGTCTGGCAGGAAGCGCTGGCACTCGGCCTTCCAGTTGCGAAGCACCGACGTGGGGGCCACCACCAGGCTCGGGCCTGGAACGGTGGCGATAGCCACCAGGGCCTGGATGGTCTTGCCCAGGCCCATGTCGTCGGCGAGCAGACCTCCCAGCTCGGCCTCGCGCAAGAATGCCAGCCAGTCGACCCCTCGCTGCTGGTAGGGGCGAAGCTCGGCGTGCAGGCCCTGGGGCAATTGTGTTGCGGGCAGGCCGTGGAAGTCCTCGGCGAGCTGGCGGAGGCGTGTGAGGGAGGCGGGAAGGGCGTCGGGCTCGGCCAGGGACGCCAGGGCTGCTGCCGTGTGGGCCGGGACCCGTCCGTCGTCTTCCTTGGCGTCCATCAGCTCCGCGAGTGTCCAGCCATGCTCTTCGAGCCAGGCGCGGGGTATGGGTGCGAAGCCGCCATCCAGCAAGGGCACCATGGAGCTGCCGCCCTGCCAGGCCTCGAGAATTGCGGCGGGATCTGCGCCGTCTCCATCGACCTCCACCCGGTAGCCACCCCGTGGATGGGCGCTCATCGCCACGCCTGGGCGTATTTCACGCTCCACGTGACGGAAGCGCCGGATGTGCTCTCGGCCCTGGACGGTTCCCCTGAAGGTGCGGAGGCCATGGGAGGCGAACTGGATTGCGGTTTCTGCTGGTAGCGAGACGCGCCGTCCGGGCTGGGTGTCCAGCATCGCGAGACACTCCCTGCGCAGCCGCTCCTCGCGCTTCGGATCCCGGATGGGGACGGTGCCTCGGCCCAACAGGACGAGCCGCCCACCATCGATACGGGCCGTTGGTGGGTCGCCGTAGACCAGCGTGGGAAGCACCTCGAGCTCGGTCTCGCCCCTGGGGGACAGGGCCAGGTGTAGGTGGGGCGGGTCTTGGGAGACCTCGGGTAGACGATCGGTGCGCACGTCCAGCGGTAGCTGCATCCGGACCCTGGGCAGGAACTCGCCTACGAGCCTTGCCACCTCGTGGGGTCCGAAGGTGAGCCCCCGAAGGAGCACTTGGCGCTCATGGGGCTCGAGCTTGCTCCGGGTGACGGGGTGCAGCGTGTCGCCGCAACGCACCACGCCCTCGAAGACCTCGTCGATGCGGCTGTCACGCACGAGCTGGAGGTGGAAGCCGTCGCCCTTGTCGCGAACCCGGACCACCCCGGATCGGCCTCTCCCGGAAGCCTTGATGGGTGTCCCGTCGAGGGTCAGGGCGGTCGCTTCCGCCAGGCCTCGGAGCACGAGCGTCAATAGCACGGCTGGAATACGGCGGCCCGTTCGGGTGTGCAGCGCCGTCTCGACCTCCAAGTCCCCAGCACTGCACCAGGCACCGCTTCGTGCGAGGCTGCCGCGGATGGGCAGCTTGCGCCCGGGGCTGTCGAGTGCCTCGAGGTGTCGAGTCACGACGAGGCGTCGTCCTTCACGCTGCAGGTCGTGGACCACCCGCGCGCTCTTGGGTCGCCGGGGTGGCGTGGGGGTGGGGGCGCTGGACCGGTATCGCGGCCGCGGGCTGGCCGGTGTCGCGGGCCTGGCGCTGGGCAGGGGTTTGGGTTTTTCATGGGTGGGAATGGTCACACCGGTCGCCTTGGCGTGTTGCTTCCAGGTGATGGCCGCCGTCGCCACGTGCACACAGGCCTCGGCCCTCGAGCCACAGTCGCAGCCCCAGTCTGTGTCAGCTGGCCACAGGAACACCTCGTGAGGCACCGGCTGGCCCGGGATGCGCACCGCCAATCGGATCTCCTCGTCGTTCTGCTCCTCCACCCGGACGCAGCCCTGGCGGGAGAGGCGCACCGCCGCGGACCAGGTGGCGTCCGCGAGGGCCTTGCGGATTGTGTCGAGAAGCTCCGACATGGGCGCCGGCTAATGCGCGGGGCGGGCTCCGGCCACGGTGGTTGTACCGGGATAGGCCCTGCTCCATGAAGCTGTCTCGACTCGTCCTGTTCTTCGGCCTGACCGGTTGCCAGGACCAGGCCCCCGCACCAGCCCCGGCCACCCCGCCACCCCCGGCGGTCGACGTGCCCGTACCGGTGCCGCCACCACCCCCTCCCCCTCCGCCCGCTGATCCCAGGGACTATCTAAACCCCGTGCCCGACGGCATGGTGGATATGTGTACCCTGGCCGACGACATGCCTTGTGACATCGCCTACCACGGGACGGACAACTTCGTGGGATCGCCTCTGCCGGGCTACGGTGCCCCCGGTGCCTGGATGCTGCGAGAGCCCGCACAAGCCTTGATGCGGGTCCACAAGTCCCTCGCCCCCGAGGGGCGTGGCCTGGTGGTGTTCGATGCCTACCGGCCCATCCGGGGTACCCTGGCCATGGTGGCTTGGGCCGAGCGCAGC
Organism: uncultured Enterobacterales bacterium; assembly: GCA_964626835.1. GTDB lineage: Bacteria > Myxococcota_A > UBA796 > UBA796 > JAFGLY01 > CALDOK01. The sequence continues at coordinate 10,626 of CAZVHW010000003.1, read as the reverse complement.
GGCCAAGAGCACCTGCTAAGCGGCTACATCGCCCGTCGCTCGGGTCACAACCATGGCCACACCGTGGACCTGTCCCTATACGAACTCGAGACGGGGGATCCGGTCGACATGGGCTGCCCCTTTGACACCTTGGACGAGCGTGCCCACACTTCGAACGCCGAGGGGGAGGTGCTGGCCAACCGCATGATGTTGGTCTCGGCGATGAAGGCTGGAGGCTTTCGCAACTACTCGAAGGAGTGGTGGCACTATCGCTTCCCCATGGAAGGCACCGTGCCTCGCGACGTGCCCTACGGTTGCTTCGAGGCCGCCGAGGGCACTTGGCAGCCGGAGGAAGGCTGGAACCAGCCGGGATACCAGCCACCCATGGAGTGGGTGCCAACGCCCTGCTTCACAAAGGAGTCATCCGAGTCCGCGCCAGGGAGTGAACCATGAGACCCATCGCTCTTCTCACACTGCTCTTCCCAATCGCCGCTTTGGCACAGGATGACGCTGAGCCCGCGCCAGCGCCAGCACCGGTTGCGGTGGCACGGCTTCCTGTTCTCGCCGAGCGGTTGCGGGCTCAGGACGTCGAGGAGACCGAGCTGCTGGCCTTGCTCGAGACCACACAGGGGGCGGGGGTCTCTCTCGACCTTCTCGTGGACGCCCTGGGCGTGGTCGTGGAAGAGCTCGAGGCCGGTGTGGTCGTTTTCGACCTTGCGCTGCGGCTGCCCTCGATGATCACCCAGGGCATGACGGGCGGCGAGCTGGCGCAGGTCATCCGTGCCGCCGGGGAGTCCGCCGCGGCAAGTGCGGCAATGGCGCCCCTCATCGAGGTTGGCCAACCCGCCGAGGAACCGTCTACCCCGGCCCCTACGACCGAGGAATCCCCAGCGACCCCCAACCCCTAGCGGGCATCTCTACGCGGATGGGCGATGCGTTGGGCACGCGCAACGTGCCGATCCCGGCTCGGTCCAGGCCGTCGTGAAGGCCCAGAAGGACGCGAATGGGACCTGCATGGCTGACCAGCAGGGTGGGCCTCGAGGGGAGGCCCGACAGGAAGTCCAGCAACCGTTGGGCGAGGTCCGCCAGGCTTTCGCCACCCAGGGGAGCCTGGTCCCAGCGCACCAGGGGTTGGGTGAGCCCCTTGGACTTCAGGCGGTCGTAGGAGCGCCCTTGCCAGTCTCCCAGGTTGCGTTCCCTCAGCGCGGAGCTGACGATCCAACGGGGGGTGCCGTCCGGGCCGTGGTCGCCGGGCCTGGGCCAGCCGGCCGCCGCAGTCAGCGCGTGAGCGGTCTGCAAGGCTCGGCTCAGATCGCTGCAGAGTAAAAGCTCCGGGCAGGGCTCACCCCGGAGGTCCAGGCCGGCTCGGACGGCTTGCCAGCGACCTGCGTAGGACAGCCGGTCCGGTGCCTGGCCGGAGATCCTGCGCAGCTGGTTGGCGTGGGTGCGCCCGTGACGGACCAGGATGCAGTTGGGTCTAATTATGGTGCTCCATGTAGGAATTGAGCTGGTCGCGGTTGCGGATCACCAGCCCTTCGCGCCGGGTCTCTACCAGGCCTTCTCTCTGCCAGCGGGTGAGCACGCGAATGGTGGTCTCGACCCGGCAGCCCACCATGCCGGCCAGGTCACCGCGGGTGAGTCGCAGTGGCACGAAGACACCGCGGGAGTCTGGTAGGCCGACGTCATCGCCGATGCGCAGCAGCACCCGTGCCAGGCGCTGCTCGACGGGCCCGTGGGCCATCTCTTCCAGGCGCTTGACGAAGGACTGTAGGCGGGTGTGGGCCAGCTTTAGCAGCTCGGTGGAAAGATCCGGGCGTTGGGTCAACAAGGACTGCAGCTTGGCCCGATGGACCCGGACACCCTTGCCAGCCGCGAGCACGGAGCAGGTGGAGCTGTGGTTGGCGTTGGGTAGCGCAGCGCCGGCTCCTACCAACTGGCCGCGGTGGACCAGATCGAGGATGGCGTCACGCCCGCCAGGCCACTCGCGGGTGAGCTTGATGGTGCCGGTGCAGACCGACACCATCCAGTCGGCCGGGTCGTCCTGCTTCCAGAGGACCTCGCCACGCTTGTAGCGGATGGACTCACCCTGGTGCATCAGGAGCTGGTTCAAATCCGCGGAGTCGCAGGGATGACTGCAGGGACAGGAACGGCTGTTGATTTTGTCCATGTGTACCGCCTCTGGGAGTGGAACCGTAACCGAGCAAGGACCGTGCCAGTCGGTGACATTCATCGCGTTCGTTCCTTTTGTAGGTTTCAAGGAAACTGCGCTGGGTCATGCTCCCAGGCCGGATGCGTTAGGGTGTGCCATATGGCCCAGGCGCGCAAGAAAGCTGGGCCAAGCCTCCCACCCCCCGTCAGCCATGCCTGAGCCATCCACCATCCTTGTCTGCGACGACGAAGTGCTCATCCGGTGGTCGTTGCGGGAGTACCTCGAGGCCGAGGGCTACTCCGTCGTCGAAGCCGCCGATGGCATCGAGTGCCTCGAGCGTGTGCGAGCGCAGCCGCCGGATTTGGTCGTGCTCGACCTCAAGATGCCGCGCATGGGGGGCATGCAGGTGCTCCAAGAGTTCGCAGCCGAGGAGCTGGATCTGCCGGTCATCGTGATCACCGCCCACGGGGCCGTGGAACTAGCGCTCCAGGCCACGCGGCTCGGTGCGGGAGCGTACTTGAGCAAGCCCTTCGACCTCCGCGAGGTGGGCTTGGCGATCAGCCAGGTGCTCAAGGCCCACCGACTCGAGCACGAGGTTCGGTATCTACGCGGCCGAAAGGCAGGAGCCTACGGGAAGATCCTGGGCAGTTCACTGCCCATGCAGCGGCTCTTCGAGACCTTGCGCAGACTCGAGCGAGTGGACGCTCCCACCGTGCTCATCACGGGCGCCTCCGGCACCGGCAAGGACCTCATCGCCCATGCGATCCATGAAAACGGTCCCAGGCGTGACGGGCCCATGATGGACGTGGACTGTGCCAGCCTGCCCGACCAGCTCATCGAGTCGGAGCTGTTCGGGCACGAGCGCGGTGCCTTCACCGATGCCCGCACGACCAAGCGGGGCCTGTTCGAGGTGGCTCGCGGGGGTACCATCTTCCTCGACGAGATCTCGGAGACCTCCGTCGGTACCCAGGCCAAGCTGCTGAGGGCACTGGAGAGCCGTCGCTTCAAGCGGGTGGGCGGCACGGCCGATCTCGCGCTGGACGCCGGCATCATCGCCGCTACCAACCGGCATCTCGAGGGCGAGGTCGAGTTGGGCCGCTTTCGTCGTGATCTGTACTACCGGCTCGACGTCATCCGGATCGACGTGCCTCCGCTGCGGGAGCGCAGAGACGACATCCCGACCCTGGTCCAGCACTTCCTGGGTCGTTTCAATGCCAAGTTCGGGCGCAACGTTCAGTCCGTGTCGGACGATGCACTCATGCGCATGCAGGCATACGAGTGGCCGGGGAACGTGCGCGAGCTCCGCAACGTGCTCGAGCGGGCCGTAATCCTGGAAGCGGACGAGATGCTGCTGGGAATGCACTTGCCAGGTGACCTGGGGCTGATTCCATCTTCCCTCCCCGCCGAGGGTGACGCAGATCCTTTCCGTCTCCCCGCGCGGGGCATAGATCTCGAGGAGCTGGAGCGGCACCTGCTGGAACAGGCGATGACCCGCACCAAGGGCAACCAGAGCGCAGCCTCCCGTCTGCTGGGGATCAGTCGTTATGCCCTTCGTTATCGCCTGGAGAAGCATGGTCTGCTGGGGCCGCGGGCAGGCTGATCTGGAAGCTGGCACCCTGCACGGGGCGCCCTTCTTTTTCCATGAGCAACAGCGTGCCGCGTTGTGCCTCGACCAGCTTGCGGCTGATGGCAAGTCCCAGGCCCGTACCCCGTGCCTTGGTGGTAACGAAGGGTGTGAACAGCCGGTCTCGAATCTCCGGATCGATGCCTGGCCCGTCGTCCATGACCGTGATTTGCGTGGCCGGTCCGACCCGCACTTCGATGTCGCCGCCCACTTTGATTGCATCGGAGGCGTTCTGAAGCAGGTTGACCAGTGCCGTTTGCAGCAGCTGCGGGTCCGCTTGGGCTGCTTGGGGTTCTCGGAGTTCCAGGCGCGCGGCTACGCACGAGCTGCTGATGGAATCCGCGGCGACTCGCGCGAGGTCGACGCACTGGACCTTGGGGTCGGGGGGCCGCGCGTAGTCCAACAGATCCGTGACCAGGCGGTCCATGCGCCTGACCTGGCCCTCCACCTTTTCGATGATGGCTCGCCGACGGTCGTTCTCGTCGAAGGTGCGGGCCATGACCTGGACGGTGAGGGAGATCGCGGCGAGGGGGTTTCTGATCTCGTGGGCGACGTTGGCAGCCAGCGCACCGATTCGCGCCAGGGCCTCCGCCTGTTGGGCCCTCGACTCCGCTTGCAGCGCGTCGGTGAGCTCTTCGACGTGCAGCAGTACGTAGGCGAGGGGGTGCTCGAGGGGCACGATGTTGATGCGCAGGTGTCGCGTGTCCGGTGGCTGTCCCAGTTGGATGCGGGCGATGGTGACCTCGACGCCGGTGGCCAACGCCCGGCCGATGTGGGAGGGCAGGTCGGCCGCTTCGACAAGTGCGGGCGGCAGGAAGGCGTCGAACCGCTGCCCGACCTTGGCATTGTCACCGAACAGTCTGGCGCTTGGGCGGGTGGCGGCCGTGACTGTTCCCTCGGCGTCGAGGCAGAGGACCGTGACCGGCATGTTGGTGACGATGACGTCCTGCAACGTTCGGAGCTTCCTCGCTTCGCGGGTGCGGTGGTAGATGATGTTGAAGACGGCTTGCTCGAGGGACATGACCCGATTGAGGGCCTGGAGGACCGCGCAGGCCCGCTGCGGGTGAATCGTGCCACGACCCTGGGCTTCGAAGACCACGGCGGTGAGGCTGTCGAGCAGCTGGGCGGCGGCGGTGAAGATCTGCCAGTGGGGAAGATCCAGCCGTGCGTATTCCTTGGCGATCTCCTGCCTCTTGTTCCAGTACGAGTCATCGTGGGGGAAGCGCAACATTTCGGCCGGCCACGCGCGTAGCTTGGTGCGGAATCGCAGGACTTCTTCCTCGTCGTGGTGGAGCAGCTGCTCGCTGTCTGAGCCCATGACGTCATCGTGGAAGCGGCGGCCAATGCCCGATAGGCGTGGCCTGGCCAGAAGGTTCAGCTCGGCCAGGCGACGTGAGTCCTCCGCCGAGATGCCAGGACGTGTCAGCAGTTCGTGGATGGGCGACAGGGCTGGGACTCCCACTCAGGGCCGGCCTGGGGTGAGTTCACCCACCCGCTGTGCCATTTGACACAGCGGGCGCGAGAGGTTGTTGGGAGACCAGCACCATCGGTGTGGTCTCTTCGTGCAGCAGGTGGTCCACCCATGCTGGTGTCGGCGTGGAAGGATCGATGGAGAGGACCAGGTGGGCTGGCGAGCGTTGAGCGGAGTGACCTGGGCCAAGCCCTTCGCGCCAGTCGGTCCTGGAAGGGACGTTGAGCAGGCTTCCGTGGGTGGCATCCACCAGAAAGCGGGCGATGGTACGTGCGGTGCGGCCCGGGTGGTTGGCGTCCATGAGTGCCACGACGCGGCTGCCTCGGGGGTGTGCCGGGCCCGGCGATCCAGCGCCCTGGGGCCGGACCGCGATGACGGGGATGGGGCAAGTGGCCATTACGCGTCGAGCTACGGAGCCGGTCCCCTTGCCGGTCTGTGCGTGGTGCCCGCGGGTACCCATTACGACGAAGCGTGCTTCGCGAGCGCGCGCCTGTTCGCAGATCGTACGTGCGGGATCGCCCTGGGCCGTGCGTAGCCTCGGCGTGCTGCCGAAGGTGCGCAGGGGTTCTGCCAAGGCGTAGAGGTCCGCCAACTGACGGAGGGAGGGCCGGTCGGGCGAGACATGCAGTAGCAGGGGTTCGTGGCCCGTGGAACGCGCCAGTAGCGCGCTCACCTCGATGGCGAAGCGGGAGGGCGCGGACAGGTCGATGGCAACCAGGAAGCACATTGCGACATTTCACAGCAAGTGCCGTGCCACTTCGAGGAATCGAGGTTGATCTGGCGCATGTTGTGGACGCAGCGGTCTACAAAGACACCACGGCTCCCAGGCCGAAGGCCGTGTACGTGTCCGTGTCGTAGCGGCATGGATCCTGTAGGAGCAGCTCCCCGAAGAGCGACAGCTTCGAGATCACGTCTACGCTCAGGCGGAACTGCTCTTCGTACCAGGGGCCGGAGGGGCAAGTCTCGCAGCCCCAGGTCAGGGCATCGGACGCGGGGCGCAGGCCGTGGATGTGGCGATACCGGCCCTTGACGGGACCGGCACCCAGGCCCAGACCCAACTCGAAGCCCACCATGGGTGAGCCCCATGCCAGCCCTTCCGGCCAAGACGAGGCGCCGCCCAGGAAGGCTCCCGCCGTGAGATCGAGCTTGTCGGACGAGAATGCGTCCACGCCACCCGTGACACGGGAGAACCAGGAGCCGCCCCAGGCCCCCCGGGCTTCCAGGTTGCCGTAGAGGTGGTCCGAGGAGACGGAGCCTCCCAGGGCCGTTCCCGGGCCCCATGGGAATGCGAGGGCGGAGAGCTCCAATGTGGCCGTCGTCTCGGCGGAGGCGACGGAGGGAAGGGCGAGGAGGGAGAGAAGGAGCAGAGAGCGGCGCATGGTGTCCTCGGGAGGTCGTGGCAGGGGTTGGACACCGGGAGGGGGGGAGATTGTCACCCGTGGTTTGGGTTCTCCTGCTCGCGAGAGGACCGGCCTTGTGTCCACTTCAATCCGGGGGCGGCCGGCCCACGGTCCCAGTCGGATCCGGCGGTTGGGCCTGCCTGGAAGCTGTCAACCAGCTAGAGGGTTTCCTCGCCAGACTCGGAGGAGAGAGCCATGGAACGCCGAACTCGCGACGTGTTCGTGTTGGTACTCGGGGGCCTGCTCGCCCTCGCCGCATCGTTGTTGGCATCGCCATCGGTGGCGGGTCCGCCTGCGGATGTCACGTCCTTCTTGAACGACATCTTTGCGCGGCTTCCGGCACAGACGGTGTCCGAGTACACCTTCCAGTCTTGGGAACGGGCCGGCAAGCCAACATCCGAGGGTTTCGGACTCCTTCCGATAGGCGGCCTCGATGCCGAAAAGGTCATCTCGCGGGTCATGGACGTGGACCACTACGTCGGCAACATCGACTACGTCGCGGAGTGCCGCAGCATCGCGGACGGGCGGTTCACGCCACCGCAGTCGGTACGCTTCTATCAGCGCGTGGACGTGCCCATGCTGGGCGCGGTGCAGCACGAGTTGGTGATCATCGACGGCGGTACGCGCAACGGCTACCGCTACGCCTATTGGTACATCCTCGAGGACGAAACCAACGCCCTGAGTACGGATCTCGGCGCCCGCAGCGACTACAGCCATGGTGCCTGGGTCGTGGGCAACGGCATGCTCGGCTATGCGCTGTCAAACGCTCCCATTCGCGATGACGTGTCATGGGCCAAGTGGCAGGGCATGACCACCGGCGCCGACCTGACCGCCAAGCCCGTGGTCAAGGCCAACATAGAGGGGCTGGCGGCCTGGGCCGGTCGGTAGAGCGCGCGCTTCCTCCTCGTGTCCTCGCTGCCGAGGGCGGCGCACGGTCGCCTACAGCCTGCCTTCTGCCTGGGCGATGGCACGCTCTCCATGCTCACGGAGCATGCTGCCCCAGTCGCCGCGGACGACCAGACGTCGCATGAGCACGTAGGTCCCGGCCAGGGATCGGTGCAGGTACACCAGGTCGCGGGGGGCGCGGACCTGGGGGTAGCGCACCAGCTTGTGGCCGATGGGCGCGATGCGTTCGAGCACGGTGTCGTTGTGGGCGCCCACGGTGTAGCGACCCTTTGTCATGGGCTGGAGCAGGGTGCTGACCATCTGCCAGAGCAGTTCCTCGGCTTCTGCGTCAGCCCCGTGCAGGGAGCCGAGGTCTCTGCAGGCTTCCAGGCAGTCGCCGCGTCGGCCTTCCATCGCCGCCAACCCGGCCCTCGCGTAGTGGGCGATGAAGAACTCGTCGAAGTGCTTCACGCAGCCGAAGTCCAGCAAGCCGACGGTGCCATCGGCCTCGAAGAGGTAGTTGCCCGGGTGGGGATCGGCATGCAAAGCGCGGTTGCGGAAGATGCTGGTGAACAGGAGGTCGGCGATGGTGTGGCCCGCGTGTTGGCGGGCTTGGGGCGTGCTCTCTTCGAGAAAGCGCTCGATGCCGACGCCGGGCAGCCGATCCATCGTGAGCACGCGCTCCGTCGACCATCCTGGGTGTACCATGGGCACGCGTACCCCGGGAGTGTCCGCCAGCAGTTGGGAGAAGAGGTGGATGTTTGCTGCTTCCTGCAGGTAGTCCAGTTCCTCTTCGAGTCGGGCGCGGATTTCGTCGAAGATCGCGTCCACTTCTCCGCGGTTGCGGCGAAGGAAGCGGCCGGTCAGCATCACCGCACGGAGGGCGGCCAGGTCCGACTTGACCGAGCCGTCGATGCCTCGATGGAGCACCTTGACCACCACTTCGGTGCCGTCGTGCAGCGTGGCGGCGTGGGCCTGGCCCAGGCTGGCCGTACCGATGGCGTGGGGCTCGAAGCTCGCGAAGGCTTCTTCGAGCGGACGCTCCAGCTGAGTCTCGATGTCTTCCTTGATGATGCGGAAGCTGATGGGCTCGGCATCCTTGTGGAGCTTTGCGAGCCGAGAGGTGACCTCCTCGGGTAGGTCGAGCCCCGAGGCGACGTTGGCCATGCCCTGACCCAGTTTCATCGCTGCGCCCTTCAGGGTTCCCAGTGTCTCGACGATCTGGTCTGCGTTGTCTATGTTGAGCCTCTCGAGGGCCCGTTTCTGTTTGGCGGGATCTTGGAACAGGCCGGTGACCTTCTGCTTGACATAGGAGCCACCCACTCGTCCGCCCAGGCGGCCCAGCCGGGCCAGCCGGCCGATGCGGGAGGATGGGGGACGGTGTTTCGCCATGTGGGAGAGGTAATCACTCCACCGTCAGCTGGCCTGCGTTGTCAGCGTCGTAGCCATCGTCGCTGCCCGATCCCTCACAACCCCCACCTTCGTCTCCACCCGCATCGCAGTAGGCCCACGTCGAGCCGCCGTCTACGGAGAACCTGTAGGCGTAGTCGTACGAGCCTGCGGTGCTCGGAGCGGCGAAGCTGCCGCCGAACTCGTCGTTGGCGTTGTCGCCTTCGCTCATGCCGTCCTTGTCGCACAGGTAGCTGGCGGCGGCCCAGGTCCAGTCGTCATCGGGCGTGGTGCCGTCGGGCCCCCAGCCGACATCACCCGTGATGCCGTCGCCTTGGCCGACGCTGTCCGTGGAGCCTGCGTAGTACATCCAACCGTAGATGGTCTCGGAGTCCTGCCCGACGGTGAGGCTCATGCTGCAGGGCCACTGCAGGTGGCAGTAGGGGGGAGCGCGATCGGTGTCAGCGTCGGCGTCGGCGTCGGCGTCGGCATCGGCGTCGCTGTCGGCGTCCGTATCCGCATCACCCTCGACCTCGCTGTTGGCGGTGTCGGTCCAGCGCGGCTCGATGTTGTGGCCGCAGCCGGCCAGAATGGCGAACAGAATGGGGAGACGGGACATGGATCAACCCTTGACGGACCCGGCCGTGAGGCCCTCGACCAGGTGGCGTTGGAGGACGAAGAAGAGCAGCATGACCGGGATGGAGACCAGGATGGCGCCCGCGGCGAAGTGGCCCCACGACGCACCGAAGTCACCTACGTACTGCTGCAGGACGACGGGGAGGGTGTAGGCCCGCTCGGAACCCATCAGCGTGGCGGCCAAGATGAACTCGTTCCAGGCGGTCATGAAGGAGAACAAGGCGGTGACCGCGAGAGCGGGCCGGGCCAGGGGCAGGATCACGAACCAGAAGGTCTGCCAGCGGCTGGCACCGTCGAGCATGGCGGCTTCTTCGAGATCCTTGGGGATGGTGTCGAAGTAGCCCTTCATGTTCCAGGCGCAGAAGGGGACCGAGGTGGTGGAGTAGACCAGGGCCAGGCCCATCAGCGAGTCGAGGAGGTGCAGCCTCTGCAGCAGGATGTACAGCGGGATGAGCATGACCAAGCCCGGGAACATCTGCGTGATGAGCAGAAAACCCATGGCGTTGTCCCGGCCCGGGAACGCCCAGCGGCTCATCGCGTAGCCGGAGGTGACCGCCAAGGAGAGCCCGATCGCAGCCGTGAGCAAGGAGACGACCACCGAGTTGAACAGCTGCCGGCCAAACAGCCAGGATCCCGTGGAGTCGGTGGTGCTGACCACGTCCACGAAGTTCTGCAGGCTGGCGACGATCTCCAGCGAGCCCGTCTCGGGGTTGACGGCGACGGGGAAGGGGTTGAAGCCGGCGGCGAAGGCCTGGTCTGGGGTCAGGGCCAGCTTGACCACCCACAGCACCGGGTAGATGGCCACGATGCCCATGACGACCAAGACGGCGTGGAAGGCCAGGAGGTGGAGGAAGGAGGGGGACTTGTGCATGTTCCGCCGCCTAGTCCGACGCCCGCAGGCGGTTGGCGAAGAAGTTGTACACGAGCAGGGTGCCGAAGATGAGCAAGGTGTAGGCCGCGGCGTAGCCGAAGCGGTAGTTGCGCGTGAAGGCCCAGCGGTAGGCTTCGGTGATCAGGATCTCGGTGGAGCCATCGGGTTCGCCGGCGCTCACCAGGTAGATGATGTTGAACTGGTTGAAGGTCCAGACGATGC
>CAZVHW010000002.1:23621-56534 GCA_964626835.1 uncultured Enterobacterales bacterium | reverse complement strand
AGCGTGATCTCGCCGGTCTCGATGAAGTAGACCGAGGCCTCCGTGGGGCTGCTCCAGACGTAGTCCTCGTAGCTCTCCCAGACGTCGTAGGCCTCCACCACCGAGCCCTCGGGATCGGCGCTGACGCTGACGTCGAACCGTCCGGCGATGCGCTCGCCGTCGACGTTGAGCGGAATGCCCACGAAGGTGATCTGGGCGCCCTCGTCCACCGTGGGCTGGGCCACCGCGGGCTCCACGAACTCGTCCTCGCCCGGGGAGCGAATCCAGGTGACCGCGTCAAGGCTGGTAGGCGCCTCGAACTCGAGGGTGATGTAGTCGAAGACGGCGCCGTCCACCTCGGTCGTGATGGTGTAGACACCGGGCTGGGTCACCGTGATGTCGAGCTCTTCCAGTTCGTCGTCGTCGTAGTCGTAGACGAGGGTGACGCCCTCGGACGGGGAGACGCTGTGGCTCACGGAGCCGAGGTCGTTGGCAACCCGCTCGCCGCGGTCGGAGAGCGCCAGGTAGAGGCTCTGCTCGTGGTTGGTGAGGATCGGAGTATCGGTGATCTCTCCGTACCCAGGATCGTACTCGGTGTAGAGCGAGTAGCGGACGTGGCCCATCTCGCCCATGCCGCGGGTGGCGTCCAGGCAGGCGGTGGTTCCGAGCATCAGGATGCAAGCAGCGGTGAGCGTAGTGCGGTTCATGGTTGTCTCCTCGGGGGAATGTGCGTGACCTTGTCCGTGCGTCTGGTGAACACGCCGCCCCTGGAGAGTGGGAACCCCCTCTTCGTTTTTTTCTCGAACTCAGTCGCAGGGCGTAGCCTGGTGATAGGCCAGGTCTTGCTCGTAGCCGAGGGTGAAGCCCAGGATTCCGATGATGGTGGACAGACTCTCGCGAGCCGGAAGCGGGCCATGGGCGGAGGGTATCGACACCAGGTGCAGCTGGGGATTGAGCAGCGTGGCCCGTGTGGGCCAGTCCCCGAAGCGGATGCGGGCGGGGAAGTCCATGTCCAGCCGCTCAGCTGAGCCGTCCAGGGGATGCAAGGAACGAACCGTCACCTCCCCGGCGGCCGCTCGACGCCCCAGGGGCATGGTCTTCACCACCTGCACGCTGGCCCTTTCCTCGTCCCAGCCAGCCCAGACCAGCACGGTATCCGGATCCACGGCCTCGATGATCTCGTCCACCAGGTTGGCGGCCTGGCTCCAGGCCTGGGCGCCAACCACGACGCCCTCGCCGCTCATGCCTATCGAGATGGAGCCACCTCCATCGTCGTCCTGGGCGGGATCCTCGCCGCCCTCTCCACCGTCCAGCGCCAGGCGCCCGACCATGGGGTGTACCGGGATCTCCGTCACGACGAGCTTTCCCGTGCTGGCCACGGGATGGAGATCGTGGTCCAACCGGGTCCACAGCCCGTCCTCCATCCGACCCGTGAACGGGCCGGCGAGGGTGGTCTCCACCCGCTGGGGTTTGTCCACCAGCCCCCCGGGGATGAAGACCGCCACACGCACCCGGGCTTCGCCCAAAAACTCCCAGCAGCCGGTGGGCCCCTCGAGCAGGGCATCGTTCCGGGCGTTCCAGTGGGCAACGTCGTCGAGATCCACGGTTGCGGGAGGGCCCGCTGCGGCGATGGGGAGGATCAACAGCCACATGGCGTCACTCTCCCAGGGCCAGGTTCAGGCCGAGGGAGACATCCAGCAGGGTGCCCGCATCGGTCTCGCGGGCCTGGCCACGGAGCGTCCAGCGCAACACGCCCAGCTCCAACCCGACGGCAGCCAGGCCCAGCCACTCGTCGCCAACTGGCAAGCTGGCAGGGCCACGCTCACCGACAAGGAGCCAAGAAGGCCCCGCCCCCAGTTGCAACGCCACCGGACCTAGCTCCACCCCAACGCTCGCCACCGGGCCGAGGGTCAGGCCGCCATCGAGGTCCGTGCCATCGGAGAAGGCGATCCGATCCCAGGACGCACGAGGGCCCACCGTCAGGGCCACGGGCCCGACCCAGGCACCCGCCAGGCTCTGGAGTGACAGCTCCGGACCACGTACGCCGGCAAAGGCCAGCGAGGCCGAGAGCGCGCTCTCCCCAACCCACTGGGGGCCGATGGGGAGCAGCGACCACCACTGATGCCGCAGCACCAGCCCGCCGCGCATTCCCGCCCCGGGCGCCCCGAGCCGGCCGGTCCAGGCCAGGCGGGGGCGGACGCCGAAGCGGCCTCTGACCAGGCCTCCATCGTCGGCCAGGGGATCCATGTCGGGAACCGTCCCGACGAGATCCCCGAGATTCGCTGAGGGCTCCTGCCCCAGCTCCTCCGCCGCTTGGTCCACGCGATCCAGCGCCGAGGGGAACGAGACGTCCACGTCGATGAGGATGGGCACCGGCCCGGGGGACTCTTCATTCCCAGCCCCGTCCGCCGCTTCGGGGGGCTCATCCTCGGTGTCCTCCTCCGCAAGAAGCACCGGTACAAAAAAAAGAAGAACGATCGTGAACATGCTTGGAACCGTATCTCCCGGGAGGATGACAAGGCCAACACCCCGGGTACAACCCAACATCCGAGGATCTCGAAGCCGCGAAACCTCGCTTCCCAGCATGAACATCCCGTTCGAGCCGTGCAATCCTGCCTGGACCTCTCGCCCACGCCCTTCCAGAGGGAGGTCCCATGACGACCTACTCCCTGGCATTCGTGCCCCTCCTCGTCGCTGGCATCGCCTGCCAACCCGACACCGAGCCCACCAGCGCCCTTGGCACCGGTGCACGTGTGACGGTCAAGGACGCCAGCGAGACCGCGTCCACGTCGCTGGACGAGGGCACCTGCGACTCCTCGCGACACGAGTCCTCCAGCCTCGAGGCGGTCTACACCTTCGATCTCGACTGCGCCCTGGCCTACTTCACGGACGCAGGCTGCGACTTCGGGCTCGATCCGGATGCCAACGGCTCGTACATCTCCTCGAGCACCATCGAAGACCTGCAGAACGACGACGCGAGCTGCCAGAGCGGCAGCCGATGCTCGGGCTGCACCGACAGCGACAGCATCGCCACCCTGGACAGCTGCGAAGATCTGGCCAGCATCTCCTACTTCACCGAGAACGCCTGGTCCGACCTGCAGTCGGCCTGCCCTTCGGATTCTGGCACCACCTGCGCAGGCGGAACGTGGACCTACGGCGGCGACAGCGTAGCCCTGGACGCCGAGCAGGAGTGCATGGTCCTCGAGATCGCCAACTGGGCCACCCGCGGTCAGCTCACCGAGGTCGAGCTGTACACCGGCACCGTCAGCCCCTCTGCCGGGCTCACGGCGTTGCAGGCCACCGGCATCCTCCAGCGCGCCACCACCGTGTCCTACATCCGGGAATACGCGAGCATCGACGAGATCCTGGACCAATCCGACGTCGGCATCGACGCCGTCACCGGGCTGCGCGACTTCATCTCGAGCTGGGAATCCGCCGGCCGCATGGGCGACAGCGACCTGTCTGCCGAAGACCGCCTGCTCCTCTTCGTCAACGACGACGACGTCACCACGGACGAACTGGACTACGTCGAGTTCGTCTCCACCGAGATGGCAGCCACCATCGCCGCGGCCCGTCCCATCGACTCCTACGAGGACCTGGTCACCGCCGTGGGTGGAACCGTGCACTGGGTCGAGCCCGGGGGCGCGCTCTACGACTACGCCCAGGAATGGTACGCCGTCGAGTCGAGCGCCGAAGACCTCGAGGGCACCGGCTGCACCATCGAAGGTGTGGCCTACACCTACGCGGAGATGACCACCGCCACCAGCTTCTTCGCCAGCATGACCTGCGACGAGTGCAGGGCGCAGCTCGACGCCCGCATCTGCGAGGACGCGATCAACGATGCGACCAGCTGCCAAGCGGGCTCCGCCGGCACCGGCTGCACGGACGGCGACGGACGCGACAATGGCGTCGACTGCGACGAGATCGCCGCCTACTCCTACTTCGGGCCCTCCGCCTCGGCCGACCTGCTCGCCTACGTGCAGGCCAACCCCGACGACGGTTCCACCTGCACACCGGACTGCACGGACAAGACCTGCGGCGACGACGGCTGCGGCGCCTCCTGCGGCTCCTGCGGCACCGACGGCACCTGCGACACCTCCGGGGTCTGCACGTCCGATGGCTGCACCATCGAGGGCTCGGTCTTCGCGGGCGACGACATGGAGTGCGCGGTCTGGTTCTTCGAGAACATGAGCTGCGATGACTGTCGTGGAGTCTTCGACTCCCGCGTCTGCGAAGACGCCATCAACGACGCGGCGACCTGCCAGGCGGGCTCCGCCTGTACCGGGTGCACCGACAGCGACAACCGCGACGATGGCGTGGAGTGCGACGAAATCGCTGCGTACTCCTACTTCGGCACCTCGGCGGGTGCGGCGCTCTTGGCCTTCGTCCAGGCCGACGGTAGCTGCGGCGAACCCGAGCTGGTGGTCGAAGGCATCCCGCTGACGGACGAAGAAGCCGCCGCCATCCTCGAGGTGGCCAACGGCGCATCGGAGACCCAGCTGGACGACGACGCCGAGCTGAACAGCCGCGCCGCCACCAACATCGTGGCGGCACGGCCCCTCGCCGACGTCGAGGCCCTGGCGGATGTCTCCTACGTCGGAGCGACGGTCATCCGGGCCCTGCTCGGCTACAGCGAGACCTGGGTGCCCGAAGACGAAGCCCCGCTCTCCACCACCATCACCACCCTGGCCGACGAAGCGTCCAGCTACGGCACCAGCTCCACCTACTACGACATGTTGGTCACGGTGGACCGCGTCATGGTCACCTCCGAGCCCACTACCTACAGCTCCGGCGCGGTGGCCTTCCACGTGGCCGATCCGAGCGAGGGCTACGTCGAAGACCTCGAGGTCTACATCGGCGCCACCTCCACCGCGGACACCAGCTCCCTGTCCATCTTCGACGAGGTGGCGCTGACCGGGCAGTTCACCAACTACGGCTCCACCTTCGAGATCCTGCTGGACGAGACCGAGACCCACGCCCTGACCATGACCACCTCGGGCCTCCCCTACGAAAACTACCTCACGGTCCAGGCCGCCTACGCCTCCACCAGCTCGAACCCCGAGGGCTCGGTCCGCACGGTGGCCGACTTCGGCTACACCTACATGGTCCCCCTGCCCATCTTCAGCGACCACCCCATGTGGGACGGCGTCGAACCCGACCCCCCGGCCCAGAGCGGCAACGAGCAGGACTACAACTGGAACATTGCCGCCCAGGACGCCCTCGACGACTGGCTTGCCAGCCTCTGACAAGCTCGAGGATCGGTTTTCCCTGCGGATTTCTGCCTATGGGGGGTGGGCGCGACCGACCGTGTGAGGTATGGAGGCCCGGCTTCGGGCGGCACCCATTCCGGCATGTCCTCGCAAGGAGATCCTGCTGGGCGAGAGCAGGCTCGGAGCGGCGGCCACGTTGGCAGCAAACGGAGCGGGCTCCTTTCGCCCGATGAGCGCGACGATTCCTCGACAACCGAAGGAACCGCTCGCATGAGAGAGAGAGACGAGACATGTCCAAGAGACTTTTTATTGGTGGACTCAGCTGGAACACCGACGACGATTCACTTCGCCAGGCTTTCGAGGCCTTCGGTGAGGTGACCGACTCCAAGGTGATCACCGACCGAGACACCGGTCGTTCCCGCGGCTTCGGCTTCGTGACCTTCAACGACGACGCGGCAGCCGACGAAGCCATCGCGAAGATGGACGGCAGCAGCCTCGATGACCGCAACATCCGTGTCAACGAAGCCCACGAGCGCAGCCGTGGCGGCGGGCGTGGCGGCGGCGGCGGCTTCGGCGGCGGCGGCGGCGGCGGCTACCGAGGCGGTCGCTAGAGACCCAGCTTCGAACAGCGAACACGAACAGGCAGCACCGACTCGAGTCGGCGCTGCCTCTTTTTCTTCAGGCCAACGCCCATGGCCAATCGCTGCTAGCGCGTCAGGAGTAGCACCACCCCGGCCACCGCCACGAAGGCCCCGAGCACCGGTCGGGCACGGAGCTTCTCGCCCATGAACAGGGCTGCCAACGGCAGCACGAAGATGGGGTCGGTAGCGCTGAGGATGGTGGCCACGGTGGCCGAGGTGTACCAGAAGCTGGCCATGCTGAACCAGATGCCCACGAAGGTGCCTACGAAGGCCGCGGCAAACAACGCGCCCGCCATCCGAGGGGCGCGGTAGGGGCGCAGCCAAGCCCCCAGCTGGCCCCGAAACAGCCCCAAGAGGAACAACCCACCCGTGCCCGCCAGGAGGCGAATGCCGGTGGCCTCGAGGGGCTTGGTGCCGGCCACACCCACCTTGGAGAGGATGGCCGCCACCGCGCAGGTGAGCACGGTGACGAGACCAAAGCCGATGCCCGCTCGCCAGGATCCCGTGTCCGCCTCTTCATGGGGAAGCCGCTCCCACATGGTCCAGCTGACCCCGGCCACGGTGATGGCCGCCCCCAGCCAAGCCCGCCCCGAGAGTCGCTCGTCCAGGAAGACAAACGACAGGATGGCGACCAAGGCCGGGATGAGGGTGGTCATCAGCAGGGTGCGGCGAGGGCCCAGTCTGCGCAGGGTGTCGAAGAAGACGGTGTCACCGATGGTGATGCCCACCAGTCCCGACAACGACAGGTAGATCCAAGCCTCACCGGTGGTTCCCCGGATTCCGACGATGGACAGCGCGGCGCCCATACAAGCCAGCCCCACCAGACCCTTGGCGAAGTTCATCGACAACGACGAGACCGACTTGCCCAGCTTGCCGAACAGGATGCTGGCCGTGGCCCAGCACGCACCCGCCCCCAGCGCGAACAGGCCGCCGACGAGGTGCTGGCTCGTACTGATTTCGTCCAAAAGCGCCTCGACACCGGGGGGAGGGGGGAGGAGCCCAGCGTATCGCGACGAAGGGGAAGTGGGCGCTCGGGCCTGACGTGGGCCCAGATGCCGGGCCGCAGGGCTTCGACACGGAAAGCGTGTAGAACGCCGAGGGCTCGGGTGAGCCCGGCGACTACGACACGCTTTCTCGATTGGGATCCGGGTGTCACTGGATTCGGGTGCCAGGCACCTCCAACGATGCCCGATGCCCGAGCCGTCTACTCCTTCTTCTTCCTCTCGTACACCGGGTAGTACAGCAGCCTGCAGTCCAAGGCCCCGTTGTACAGGGGGATGCGACGCCGGGCGCGCAGCCCGATCTGGTCTGCCAGGGCCTTCTCGCTCGTGATGAGCCAGCACGACCAGCCGCCCAGACGCTCGCGCATGACCTGCCCCAGGGTGGAGTAGAGCGCCAGCAGGTCGTCGTTGACGCCGAGGCGCTCACCGTAGGGGGGATTGGTCACCATCACGCCCGGTCCTGCGGGCGTGCGTAGGTCTGCGACTTCCTGCCGCTGGATCTTGACCCAGTCCTCGAGCTCGTAGCGGGCCAGGTTGGCCCTGGCGGACCGCAGCACGCCGCCATCGATGTCCCGGCCAAAGATGAACGCGTTCTCGGGTTCCGGGCGCACCCGCTGGCGGGCTTCGTCGAGCAGCCGGGCCCACACTTCGGGCCGATGTCCCTTCCAGCCCGTGAAGCCCCAGTGCTCCCGAAACAACCCCGGCGCCTGGTCGGCAGCCCAGCCCGCGGCTTCGGACAACAAGGTGCCGGAGCCGCACATGGGATCCAGCATGGGCTGCCCCTCCCGCAGAGCCTGGGGCCAACCCGCCAGCCAGAGCATGGCGGCCGCGAGGTTCTCGCGCAAGGGCGCCACGCCGGTATCCCGACCCCGACCGCGCAGGTGCAGCGGCTCGCCGGAGAGATCCACCGCCACCGTGGCGCGCTCCGCCAGCAGGTGCACGTTGATGCGAAGGTCCGGACGTTCGCGGGACACGCTGGGACGACGATCGAAGTCCTTGCGCATGCGGTCCACGATGGCGTCCTTGGCCTTGACCGCCCCGAAGCGGGTGTCCCGGATGTTCTTGTTGGCGCCCGCGAAGTCCACCGCGATGGTGCCGTCGGGATCGACATGCTCGCCCCAGGGCACCCTGTTCACTCCGCGGTAGAGCTGCCCCGCCGTGCGCGCCGGAAAGTCGTACAGCACCAGCAGCACCCGAGACGCCAGCCGGGACCACAGGCAGACCCGCAGCCCCGTCTCGACAGGGCCCTCGAAGCGCACCGAGTTGCGGTGCACCCATGCATCGACCCCCATGGCCGACAGTTCCTGGGCCAGCGCCTCTTCGGCGCCCCGGGTCACCGTGGCCACGAAGCGTTGGATCTCCGCCATGGTCAGGCCCCCTTCCAGTGGGCAAGCACCCGCTCGAGGCCCTCGAGGGCGACGGACAGCACCACGCCGATCAGCGAGATGACCGCCAAACAGGCGTACAGCTCGACGATGACGTAGGTCTCCCACGAGGTCCAGATGCGGTAGCCGATGCCCGAACCGGCGGCGACCATCTCGGCCGCCACGATGAGGATCAACCCGTACCCCACCGCCAGCTTCAGGCCGGTGTAGATGCCCGGGAAGGCGGCAGGCAGCACGATGTGGGTCAGGCGACGCAAGGGGCGCACGCGGTAGACCCGAGCCACGTCGAAGTGGATGGCGGGGATCTGGGTGACGCCGCCGTAGGTGTTGATGAGCGCCAGGAAGAACACTCCGATGGCCACCACCATGACGTTCGAGGTCTCCCCCAGGCCGAAGATGATGAGCAGCAAGGGCAGGATGGCGATCTTGGGGATCGGGTAGGTCAAGGCCACGATGGGCCCCAGAGCCGCCCGGGCCCAGGCGGACAGCCCCATGGCCAACCCCAGGAACACGCCCGGCACGAAGCCGATGGCCAGGCCCAGGCCGATACGCCGCAGCGAGGCCAGGATGTCCAACAGCAGCGCGTCCTCGCGCAGCAGCCAGACCAGGTAGGCCGCGATGCGGGTGGGCAGGGGGAAGAAGCGCACGTCCACCAACTCCAGCCGACCGCAGGCTTCCCAGATGGCCAGCAGCACCAGCGGGCTGGCCACGAAGACCAGTCCCTTGCGCAGCAGATCGCGACGGGCCTGGTTCACGACGCACCCCCAAGGAGCTGACTGCGCTCCTGTTCCTGGCACAGCAGTCGGGTGACCTCCACCACGTTGCGTTGGTACTCGGGATCGCTGCGCAGGGCCACCACGTCCCGGGGGCGCTCGAAGAGGCAGTCGAGCTCGCGCACGAAGGGCCCGGCCCGGCCGGGCATGACCAGCACCCGATCCCCGAGCGCGATGGCCTCGTTGATGTTGTGGGTGACGAACAGGATGGTCTGGCGCTGCTCCTGCCACAGCTCGAGCAACAGATCCTGCAGCACGATGCGGTTCTGGTAGTCCAGGAAGACGAAGGGCTCGTCCATGAGCAGCACCTGGGGCTGCACACAGAAGGCGCGCACCAAGGCCACACGCTGGTTCATGCCCCCGGAGAGCTGGTAGGGGTAGAAACGCCGGAAGCGGAGCAGCCCTACCCGCTCGAGCAGGCGCTGGACGATGCCCTCGTGCTCACCGCCAGGGACCGGGCTCTCGCGCAGCACGAAGTGCAGGTTGCCCTCGACCGTGAGCCACGGGAACAGCCCGTGCTGCTGGAACACCATGGACTGGTCCGCGCCGCGGTGGGCGGGGTCCAGGGCGAAGCGCAGCTGGCCGACACTCGGACTCTCGATGCCCGCGAGGCAGCGCAGCAGCGTGGTCTTGCCGCACCCCGAAGGCCCCACCAGACACAGGAACTCACCAGGTCGCGCCGACAACGAGATCTGGGCGAAGGCCTCCACGCGCTCCTCGCCCTCCTGGAACACCTTGCCCAGGTCGGTGACGGCGATGCGAGGATCTTCTGCGCTCATGGAGCGGGAGGCTAACCCGCCCCACCCCCGGCACCGGCGCCCTTGCCGCGCTTGACCGCCGGTGGGCTACCTGGCGTCCGCAGCGCCTTGGGGTGGAGGGGCGGGGTAGCGCCCGGCCTCATGACGGGCTTTGGTCCAGCGGGTTCGCCTTCCACCGCTGCCTGGGGCGGCAGGTAGGGCCCCAGCTTCTCGTTGGCAGCGCGCACGAAGGAGAGGTCGACGATGACCTCCATGTCCACCGGCGCCTTGACGTATTCGTGGTCGGTGAGCCACTGCGCGTCGGCGGCCAGGGAATCCACGAACAAGGTTCCGGTGGGCTTCAGGCCCACGGGGACCATCTGGTCGTACAGCTCCACCTGCTTGACCTTGGTCCACTTCGTCAGGAGCTGGACGACCTCGTCGTGGCCCTTGCCGTGGAAGAAGGCGTCGTTGTAGTCCCGCAGACCGCGCACGTAGGCGTTCATCCAGCCCTGGGCGACCTCCGGCCGCTCGCTGATGAACTTCTCGGAGAAGAAGATGGCAGCGGACTGCTGGTTCTCGTAGACCACCTCGTCGCCGGCGATGCGCACCGCGATGCCTTCGGCCACCGCCTTGGCCACGTGGGGCTCGATCTGCACGGTGGCGTCCAGACCGCCGTTGGCCAGAGCCGGCAGGAAGCCCGAGTAGGGCATGTGCACCAGCTCGATGTCCTCGAGGGTCAGCCCGTAGTGCTGGGCCCAGCGCTCGGTGACGATCTCCTGGGAGACACCCGGTGCCGTGGTCCCCATCTTGAAGCCCTTCTTGATCTCGAACCCGTCGACATTCCCGTCGGGCACGTGCTGGGGTGCAGCGATGAGGGCCAGGTAGCCGCGGTCCTTCATGACCGTGCCCTTGTCGGCCACGATGCGCAGGCCGTGGCCGTCGTTGAAGGCGTTGTACAGCCCCGCGCTGATGTTCCCCCCTCCCACGTCCAGATCGCCCTTGACCAGCGACGGCAGCAGCTCGGCTCCGGAGGAGGCGAAGGTCGTGGTGTCGGGCTCGATGCCCTCCTCGGCGAAGTAGCCCCGCTCGATGGCGATGAAGATGCCCGAGCTGGAGAGCACAGGCGATGCACCGATGGAGACCTTTTCGAGGGCTGGGGGCTCGGGTGCCGGGGCGGGCGTCTCGGGCGAGGACGAGCATGCAAGGAGGAGGCTGAAGCCGGCGAGGATCGAGGCACGGTAGGTCATGGGGAACCCGGGGTGAGATGTGTGTGACCGATTCGGAGGAGCAAGATGCGTACCAGGGCAGCAACGCCGCAACAAAGGGGAAGATCCAGGAGCGTTCCCAGAGAAGAGTCGCGTTTTTGCAACAATTGGATGGCTCTGGTTGCGATGCTGCAACACTACCCTCCGGGAAACCGTTCGAGCCCCAGCCGCTTCAGCCGTCGCCACAAGGTGCTGCGGTGAATGCCCAGCTCGCGGGCGGTGGCGGTGGCCGAAAACCCGTTGCGCGCCAGGGCTCGGCGCAGGAAACGAGCCTCGAGATCCGCCAGGCTGACCGCGCCGTCGAGGCCTGAAGGGTCCAGCTGGCGAAAACGGGCGGGGAGGTGCTCGGGGAGCAGTGGCCCGCCCGGACAGAGCACGAAGGCGTGCTCGAGGGTGTTCTCCAACTCCCGAACGTTGCCAGGAAAGTCGTGCCGCATCAACAGCTCGAGGGTTTCCCGCGCCAGCCCCGAGATCGTCTTGCCGTGCCGGCCGCGCAAGCGCTCGACGAAGTGGTCGGCCAACAACGGAATGTCTTCCTTGCGGGCACGCAGGGGCGGCACGCGCAGACGCACGATGTCCAGCCGGAAGAAGAGGTCCTGCCGAAATCCCCCCGCGGCCACCAGCGTGTCCATGTCGCGGTGGGTGGCGGCGACCACGCGGATGTCGACGTGTACCGAGCGGGTGGCACCCAGGGGCCGGAACTCCCGCTCCTGCAACACACGCAGCAGGCGCACCTGCATCGCAGGGGAGATGTCACCGATCTCGTCCAAGAACAGGGTGCCGCCGTGGGCTCGCTGGAGCAGCCCGGACTTGTCCCGTCGCGCGTCGGTGAAGGCTCCCGCCTTGTAGCCGAACAGCTCGGACTCGAGCAGGGTGTCGGGCAGCGCACCGCAGTTGACCGCAACCAACGGAGCGTCGCGGCGAGGGCTCAGGTCGTGGAGGGCGCGGGCGAAGAGTTCCTTGCCCGATCCACTGGGCCCTTGCACGAGCACGGTGGTGCTCGACGCCGCGATCTCCGGAAGAATGGCGAACAGGTCGCGCATCTCGTGGTTGCGGCTGATGATGCCGGCGAAGGAGCTCAGGCGCAGCAGCTCCTTGCGCAGATCGGCCCTGGGATCCCCAGCAGTTCCTGCGAGGTAGCCCCGGAACACCCCGGTGAGGTCGCGCACGATACCCACCGCGCCAACGATTCGCCCTTCCCCGTCCTCGAGGGTGGAGGCGGTGATGCTCGCCGGCAGGCGGCGGCCATCGACGAGATCGAGGTAGACGCCTCGGTTGAGCACCGGTTGTTCGCTGCGTGCGGCGTCGTGAAGCAAGACCTCGACCGCATCGTTCTCGGCCCGCAACACCTCGCGGCAGGGCGCCCCCACGACACGTTCGGCCGGGACCCCCGTGAGCGCCACGGCGGCCCGGTTGAAGCGCGTGATGCGCCCGTCGAGATCGACGGTGAGCACCGCGTCCGCCAGACAGTCCAGGACGCGGTCGTCGGTTGGGGTGGGGGCCATGGTGGGAGCTTGCTATCGCGATCCCCGACCACGGGCCGATAGAGTCCCGCCATGCCCCCTTCACCGAATCCCGGCGTGACCTGGCACGACAAGCCCGCCAAGAGCATCCTGCGGGTGCACGGGTTCACCGATCCCTGGTTCGTCGCCCGCTACGGCATGAACCTCTACCGAGGCTGCGAGCACGGCTGCCACTACTGCGACGGCAGGGCCGAGCGTTACTACGTCGAGGGGGACTTCGCCCGGGATGTCGGGGTCAAAACCAACGCCCTGGAGCTACTCGCGCAGCAGCTGGCCAAGCTGCCCGAGCCGGGTTTCTTCTTCCTGGGGGGGGGTGTCTCCGACAGCTGGCAGCCCGCCGAGGCGCACTACGGGCTGGCGCGTGGCGCCCTCGAGTTGCTGCTCGAACACGGCCTGCCGGTCCACGTGCTGACCAAGTCGGCCATGGTGGAGCGCGAGCTGGACCTGCTGCAGGCCATCCACGAAAAGAACCGAGCCATCCTGGCCTTCAGCATCCAGACCACCGACGACGCCATTCGCGCCCGCTTCGAGCCCGGCGCTGCCCCCATCGAGGAGCGCTTTCGTCTGCTCCGGGAGGCCAAGGCGCGGGGTATCCACACCGGGGTCATGGCCATGCCGGTGCTCCCAGGCATCTCCGACCAGCCCGACGCCATCGACGCGCTGCTGGGCCGCTGCGCCGACGAGGGCGTGGACTTCGTGCTCTGCGGCGGGCTCACCCTGCGGCCCGGGGCCCAAAAGGACGCCTACCTGGCCGCTATTGGGCATCACCACCCAGACCTGCTGCCCGGCTACGAGAAGGTCTACGCCAGCGAGCGGCCATCTGGGACGGCCGACTCCCGTTACTACCGGCGCCTCGAAGGCCGCTTCCACGAATCTCTCGTCCGCCACGGTCTGCCGGGGCGTATGCCGCGTGCAGTCTTCGCGGGGGCGCTGCCCCAGTACGCCGAGGTGGCCGTCCTGCTCGAGCACCGGGAGTACGCGCTGGCCCGCGAGGGCAAGCCCGCGCCCTGGCTCGGGCGCTCGGGTATGGCCTTGCAGAAGTGGGCCAAGACCGAGCTGGGGGCGCTGCGCCGCAGGCGCAAGCCCGACGCGTGGCAGCAGGTCGAGCAGCGTTTTCGAGACCTGGTGGAGCGGGACGGACTGGAAGGCGTCGATGGGCTGGACGCGCGGGCCGTACCCGAGGTCCAGGGGCTCGTCGCCGCGCTGCCGCCACCCAAGGGGCTCGCTCAGCTTTCGTTGCTCTAGCCCGCCGGTGTCAGCCGAAGATCAGAATCGCAAGGATGGGAAGACCCAGGTAGGCGGTCAGGATGACGGCGACGGGGTAGGCCACGTGGCGCCCGGCCAGGATGCCGAGCTGATTGGCGATCCAGAGTGGCACCCGCTTGAGGGGCCAGAAGATGGCGATCCCACAGATGTTGAACAGCAGATGGGCGAAGGCTACCGACACGCCCAGTACTTCGCCGAGAGAGAGCGCCGCCAGGATGGCGGTGACGGTGGTGCCGACGTTGGCACCCATGGTGTACGGCAACATCTGGGGCAGCGTCAGCAGGCCAGCTCCCGCCAGGGGAACGACCAGCGAGATGGTCACCGAAGAGGACTGAACCAAGGCGGTGAGCACGAGCCCAAGCAACAGGGCACGGATCCCCGTGCGGAAGATGTAGGCATCGAAGATCCGCTGGACCCGGTCGAGGACCACGGAGCGCATGATGCCGACGACGGCCGCCAAGGCGACGAACAGCAGCACCAGGCCGAAGAGAAAGACGGCGGTGGTCGAATCGAAGACGTGATCCTGGAAGTGGGAGACGAAGGTAGCCGTTCCCGCCACGCCCACAGAGAAGAGAAAGACGAAGACCGCGGTCCGTTTTTCGTCCCGAATCCGCTTGGCCAACCAGGTGGTGGCGGTGAAGAAAACGAACGCCAGGACGAGCAACACGATGAAACGCGCCAGGAGCGGAGACGCCTCGAAGGTGCCGCGCACGAACTCGATCTGGGGGTCCACCAGGTACTTGATGGGGCTGGTGAACTTAAGGCCTCCCACGCCCTGCAGGCCTTCCGCAAGGAGCAGCGCGCCGTGTCCCAGGAAGTTGGTGGCCACCTGCAGGGGAAAGAGCACCAGTACCGTGAGCCAGTTGAACGAGTCGTGGACCACCGCGGCGCCGTAGGCTCGCTGGAACTCGGCGCGATGGCTCGCCTGCCCCAGTGAGACCAGGGAAGCGGTGATGGACGTGCCGATGTTTGCGCCCATGACGATGGGAATGGCCAGGCGCATGGCCACGATGGGATCCTCGCCCAGCACGCCCGCGGCTACCAGACCGACGACGATGGAGGTGGTGGTGGACGAGGACTGGATGATCGAGGTGACCAGGATGCCGACCAGCAAGCCCATCAAGGGGTTCTGGGCCAGATCCAGGATCAACGTCTCGCCGTAGCCCGAGCCCAGGCTCTTGAAGGCCCCCAGCAGCTTGATGGCCACGAAGAACACGTTGAGTGCGAACAGGAAGCCGAGCGTCTTCATGACGCCTACCAGCCAGCCGCGCGCTCGGTCGTTCATGGCTTATAACCAGACTTAATGCCGAAACATGGTCGCCATCCCCGCGGCGAAGCGCGCGCGAGGTGTGCGGTCTAGCCCGTTGGGACGCACTCGCCACCCTCGCCAAGCGGTTTTTTGGCCCCCCAGCGATTCCCCTCCCGCCCCGCGGGCCATGGCGTGATATCAGCCGACCGCAGAACGTCGCCCCAGCGTGGAGGTTGCATGGCGCCTGGCTTCTTCAGCCTGCTCAAAGACCACTCCCTGCTCGACGTGTCGCGCGGGCAGGCCCTCGAGATGCTCCGCACCACCAACGAGATGTTCCACATCGTGGTGCGCGCCATCCAGGAAGACGCCAACCCGCCGGTCAAGGACAAGCTGCGCCTGCTGGATCAACAGGTCAACAGCGGACAGCAGGACGTTCGCCAGAAGGTCTTCGAGGCCCTGCTGCTCTCCCAAGGCAAGAACCTGCACGAAGGCCTCAAGCTGCTCACCATCGTCATCGACCTCGAGCGCATCGGCGACTACACCAAGAAC
Source organism: uncultured Enterobacterales bacterium (assembly GCA_964626835.1). Classification (GTDB taxonomy): domain Bacteria; phylum Myxococcota_A; class UBA796; order UBA796; family JAFGLY01; genus CALDOK01. The sequence continues at coordinate 40,953 of CAZVHW010000002.1, read as the reverse complement.
GTCGCCGAGCTCGACGCCATGTTCCCCCGCTCCCTCGCCTTCGGGGAGTACAACACGGTGGTTCAAGAAGTCATCGACCAGACCGGCCGCATGTTCCGCCTCACCCACGACGTCATCGACGGGGGCGAGCAGGAAGTCGCCGAGAAAGGCCTGGCGCTGTACCAACGCATCGCCCTGCTCTGCAACCAGCACATCGAGCATGCCATCACGTTCGACGCCGAGTCCGACAGCGTGCCCCGCGACCTCGTGGGCTTGGTGCTGCTGCTCCGCTACATGAAGCGCGTCGCGGCCCACCTCAAGAACGTCTGCTCGGCCGAAGCCAACCCGTTCCACCGCATCGGGTTCCGCAGCTAGCCGGCGTGCCGCCGCATCTTCAACACCACTTCTTGGCCGCACCAGAAGGCGATGGTCTCGAAGGCGTCGTGGATCTCCTGGTCACTCATCTCCTCGAGCGCCCGGACGTTGTTGACCACCGACAGCACCACCTCGGGGGCGGAGGGATTGCCGGCTCCAGCCTCGCATGAATGCCAGGCGTTGTAGACCCGCTCACCGTCGGCCTTGTAGATCCGCAGCCGCAGGCTGTAGGTGAACTCGCCAGGGGCCCCCAACCAGGGCACGTTCAGCCCGTAGGACCGGACCTCGACTTGCAACAGGGCCGGAGCGTTCTTGTCGGCTGAGTACGCGAAGGGCGGCCCTCCCTCGAGGGTCTGGGCCAGGCCGTGCTCGAGGGCGGTGTTGACCTGGCCGATGTGCACCGCGTTGGCGATGCGCGCGGTCTGGTCGATCTCGTTGACCACCTGCACCGTGTTGATCACCGCCGCCGCGATCTGGGCCAGGTCGCCGTCGTCAGAGTCGGCGTAGACCTTGCCCAGGTTTACGTAGGGAGCGCCGGTGACCACGGTCTGCACGCGGACCTGGCCCAGAGACGAGGCGTTCTTGCGGAACTTGGCGTGGCAGCCAGGGAGCGCGAGCAGGGCGATGGTGGAGAGCAGAAGCGGGGAAACGCGCATGAATCCTCCGGCGCGGCGGGGGATGGGAGGAAAGGCAGGCCTTCAGCCGACCATCTCTTCGAGCAATTCCGCCGACGTACGCACGCAGGCCATGCACACGCTGTCGAACAGACCGAGTCGCTCGGCCTCGTCGTGGCCTTCTGTCGTGGTCAGGTCGAGCCCGCCGAGCAGATCCTGACAGTCGAGGGCTCCGCGTTCAGCCGCGAAACGCTCGGAGAAGGCTCGCACACGCGCATAGACGCGCTGGCGGTCCTCCCCTTCGTCTTCGGTACCCGGATCGGCCAGGCCGATCACCATGGCTGCCCCGGTCACGGCTCCACAGGTGACCCCTTGTCCCAGACCCGAACCAAAACCACGCGCCATCCCCCGCGCGATGGCGGCGCCGACCCCGAAGCTGGGTGCGAAAGCCTCGGCGACAGCCTGGGAGCAGCTGCGGCCGTCGGCCCTCAACTGCATGGCTCGTTCGATTCTGCTCATGGAGGACTCCATCACCAGGCGTAGGTGGTGGGGCTATGCTGCCCCCATGCTCCTGCCCATCCTATTGCTGGCCTGCGCCTCGAGCTCGGGCTGGGAGCACGACTACGACTCGGTCCCCAGCGAAGGACCCGCACAGGCCTGCGAGGACGACGGGTCGAAGATCGTCTGCGAACACCACGAGAGCCGATTCCGCGACGGGAACCTGAGCCGCCGGGTGCTCTGGCAGCTACCCGCCGGTGCGCCGCCGGAGGCGGGCTGGCCCTCCGTGATCGTGTTCCAAGGCACGGGGCATGGCGCCGCCAACAGCTTCGAGGCGGAGGTGGACGACCGCTGGGGCGGCTGGTGGCAGGCCCAGCTCACCCGCACGCTGCTGGAGGCGGGCTACGCGGTCATCGCCCCTGGCACCAGGCTGGACGGCAGCTGGTGGGACACCAACGTGCTGCCCTGGAGCGCCGCCTGGGAGAGCAGCCGCGACCACCGGCTCGTGGAGGGGCTGCTGCTCGGGATCGAAGCGGGGGAGCTCGGGCCGCTCGACCGCGAGATCCTGTACGCCACCGGGATCTCCAGCGGCGGCTACATGACCAGCCGCATGGCCGTGTCCTACCCAGGCCGATTCCGGGCTCTGGCCATCCAGAGCGCCAGCTACGCCACCTGCAGCGGTGCACTGTGCAGCGTTCCGGAGCTACCCGCGGACCACCCGCCCACACTCTTCCTGCACGGCGAGCAGGACGAGGTGGTGCCCGTGGAGTCCATGCTCTCCTACCGGGACGCCCTCGAGGATCAGGGCACCGACACGGACGCCGAGCTGGACCCCGACGCCCACCACGGCTGGCTGGAGGTCGCTCCTGAACGGATCGCCGAGTGGTTCGGCGATCGATGACCCCGCGCCACGTTCGCTCGGCCGCGCAAGGAAGCCGTGTGCTCAAGGAGCGGTCGCAAGTCCCGGCTCACCGTGGTGAGTGGCGGGTTGTGACCGGGAATCGGTCGTAAGTCCTTGCTCAACGCGGTGAGTGGCGGGTTGCGACCGGGAATCGGTCGTAAGTCCTGGCTCACCGCGGTGAGTGGCGGGTTGCGACCGGGAATCGGTCGTAAGTCCTGGCTCAACGTGGTGAGCGGAGGGTTGTCACCGAGCGGCGGGTGGCGCTCACTCCGCCGCGTAGCCCACGGTCTGCGCGAAGAGGATCCGTTGCTCGGAGTGCAAGCCCAAGGCCGTTCCCAGTGCGGGGATGTCCATGTACAGGCGGAAGACCGCGCTCCGGAGAACGGGCGAGACGTCGTGCGGTGGCCGCCACGGCCGCGGCAATGCTGGTCTTCGAGGAAGGCGAACACTAGTCCATCCGAGCGGGGAGGCGGAGGACAAGCGTTGACAGGAACAGGAGACGGGATGTCGCACGGCCCACCGCGGTGATCCCCACCGGGTTGACTCCCTGTCTCGATGGACAGCTTCTACCCACCGAGAACCTCTCCTTTCACCTGGCCCGTCCCTTGCAGAGAAGGTGAGCGTCGGCCCTCGAGCGATGAATGCTCCGCGGTCGGCCCACCCCTCGACCGGAGATCCCCATGGCATCCATCGCCTTGCTCGCCGCCCTGCTGCTTCCCACTCCCGCCCAAGCGGATCCAACCCAAGGAGTCCTGGGCCACGCCTGGGGAGATCCCGTCGCGGAGCTGGCGGGAGAGCCTGGCAGCCACCGCCTGACGCTTGGAGGCATGAGCTACTCGCCCCGCTGCTACAAGAGCCCACCGTCCTCCGACGGACCGCTCCAGGGCAGCCTGCGTTCGGTCGAGCTCTGCTACCACGACGGTGCGTTGTTCATGGTGGAGCTGGACCTCTCTCCATCACGCATCGACCTGGCAGAAGACGTGCTGCGCGAAACCTACGGTGATCCTCTCGTCGCGGAGAGCGCCCAGGCCGAGCGCAGCCGGGGGACTCACGACGGACGCTCGGAGCGCAGCCGCGGCTCCCACGAACACCGCACGGGACGCAGCACCCGCGGCCACGACCAGACGCTGACCTGGGAGGCCTCCGAGGTCGACATCCAGCTCCAGGGCTGGAGCGTCCGGTACACCTACCAGCCCACCGTCGTCCTCATCGAACAGTCCCTCGAGGCCCAGCAGAGCGAGCTGCGCGATCAACTTCGGATGATGCTCTAGGAGACGGCGGCCCGAGCCAACACCACGCTCCCCACGGGCTTCCCCAGGCGTCGCGCCACGGGGCCGCACTTGGCGCGCAATAGGAAGAAGAGCCCGGGGTGGGGCTCTCCCTCGAGGGTCTCGAAGTTACCCTGCCCCTTGGAGATCACCAGGTCTGCACGCTCGAAGCGGGTGCGCAGCTCGGGCCGCACACGCTCGAGATCGATGCCCGGGATGTCCGATCCCGAATCGATGATGGGTACCAAGCCCTCGAGCCCCGCGTGGACGGCGTCCGCTCGCGTGACGTCGTTGAGTGTGGGGGAGCCTCGCACCACGGCGGTCACGCGGGACGGACCGAGCTGTTCGATGAGCAGCCGGTCGAACACCACCTCGCCCGCGTTGTCCAACAGGTAGAGCACTTCGCGAGAGGAGGAGGCCGTGCTCCGCAGGGCTGCGAAGACGTCCTCGTCCAGCGACCAAGCCAGGCTCTCGTCCACGGCACCGTTCAGGTCGATGTCGTCCTCGCGCTGGCCCGACGCGAAGTCGATGACGTTGCCGGCGATGGCCAGGCGTACCGCGGTGGCCAGAGGATCGGACGACGCCGCAACGACGGAGCGCAGCCTGGGAAGCAACGCGAGGGCTCGCTCGTTGAAGCGCCGCTTGATCTGCAGGAAGGGATCGAGATTGCCGGTCTCTTCGCGCACGATTCGGTTGATGACGCCCCCCGTGCGGGGCGGTGGGCTGGACAGATCGACCTCCGCCAGCTCGCGCAAGGCCCGTCTCAAGGCACGCTCGCGCAGTAGGGGGTCGCTGGTGGCCTGCTCGCTGGATTCCCGCGCGAAGCGGGCGAGGCAGGTGAGACACTCGAGCTCGTGCTCCACGCGCCTACTCGGGCCAACCCACGGTCTGCACGAGCTGGACGTGCTGGTCGTCGTTGAGCCCCATCCGGACCTGCAGGGCCTTGCGGTCGACCCACCCGCGCATCACGGTGCCCAGGCCGGCCGAGGCGCAGAACAGGTAGACGTTCTGGCCGATGAAGCCCGTGTCCGCGGCGGCGTAGAACTCCCTCTCGCTGGAAGGCACGACGTTGCCGAACCGGCGGAAGTCGGCGACGTAGGCCAGGTTGACGGGCGCCCTGGCGGTGAAGGGTTGGTAGCCGGCGGTACGGCGGATGTCTTCGGCCGTGACCAGCACCAAGGCGTGCTTCTCGGCGTCAAAGAGCCAGACGCCGTCGGCGCGGATCACGTAGATGTCGATCTCCTGGGCGTTGACCGCCGAGGGGGCGGTGCGCTTGCCCTTGTCGGCGCGGTTGATACCCCAGGCGGCCCAGAGCAGGTTGGAGAGGACCTGTGGGGCGATGGGGTCGGTCTTGAGCTCCCGCACCGAGTGACGGGCGCTCAGGGCGTCCATCAAGGGCATGCCCCCGGTGGTCTCGGGTGCGGGAAGCGGGACGGTGTCACCGGGCTCGACCGCAAAGGCGGAGAAGGAGAGCAGCAGGAAGGAGAGGAGAATCAGGGCTCGTAACATCCGTCGAACCTCGCACCGGACAGGTTCCAGCGGACAGGGTCACCCGACGAGGGGAGACCCGAAGGATCGGCCAGCAGCACCCAGGGGCCACTGCGGGCCAGCCGCGTTCCCTGTATCCCGCAATCGGCGGGCACCACCGCGTGGGTGACCGTCTCGGGCCGAATACGCTGGGGCATGCTCTGCTCGTTGGCCAGCCAGCGCCGGTGGGCGGCGGCCGGACAGAGATGGGACGGGACGAACAGCACGGCTTCGGAGGGCACCTGCTCCAGCAATTCCCACGCGGGATGACGGCTGCCGTCGGAGCGCACCACCTGGCGTCGAAGCACCTCCCAATCACGGTCGAGACGGAACCCCACGCTCCCACCCGCCAGCAGCAAGGCCACGACGGCCCCCGGTACGCCGAACCGGGCCACACGAGCCAGGACGACCACGGCGCCAGCCACCGCGAAGCCCGCAATCGGCGCCAGTTGATGGGAGAACCTGAGGCCACCCGTCAGCTGGTCCAACGCCGGCTGCGCGTGGAACAGAGAGGTGCCCAGCGCGGCGAGCGCACAGCCAGGCTGGAGCAGGAAGAAAGGAGTGGCACTGCCGAAGGCGAACATGGACGCGGCGAGGTCCAACCGCCGTGGATCGATGACGGCATGCTCCGCGCCCATGAACGCCTCGATGCGGAACAGCGGCGGGGGTTCCCACAGAATCACGGTGGTCTCGTGCAGCAGCCAATACCAGGCCACGGCGACCAGGGCGCCCAGCAACGCCCGGCCGCAGTTCCTGGACAGGCCGGCCAGCGGTAGCAGGAACCAGAGCTCTTCGCGCACGGAGGCGAGGGCAGCGGCGGCCAGGACGAACACCCAGGCCGGCGCGTGTCGGGCGGCCCAGACAACCAGGGGGATCAACGGCAAACAGAGCGTCAGATCCTGGTAGTCGTCCATGGCGATGTAGACGATGCTCCCCGAGCCCGCGTACAGCAACAAACCCACCAGGCCACCAGGGATGCGTCCCTCGGCCCAGCCCAGCAGCCACGCAGAGAAGCAGCCGAGCCCCACCCAGGTGACCTGGATCCTGGCCAACGCCCACGGCGAGTCGAACAACGACGACAACCTGGCGGCACCCAACCACAGGACGCCGAAGTGCCCTCCCCAGTGCCATCGCTCCACGTAGTTGGGGTGCACGGTCTGCAACCACCCCCAACCTTGGTTCCAGCAGTGCCCGATCTGCACGAAGACCGCGTAGGCCACCCCCGAGCGCGAGGCCATCCCCGCCTCGTGTCGGTCCACCTGCAGTAGCGCCCAGCCAACCCAGACGGCGGTGACAAGCAGGGGGATCAGCCAGAACAGCAGGAAAGGCCCGCTCTCTTTGGCCCGCTCCCGCCGTAGCGCGGAGGAAACCATGCCCCGGGTCTATCCGGGTCAGGGAACCGACGACGAGCATATACTCCTCCCATGCTCCCCATCCTCCCGGCCGCACTGCTGCTCATCCCCGGCTGCAGCCGCCCAAACGTCCTGGCCGAACCGCCAGGCGACTCGTCGCCCACGACCACCGACAGCGAACAACCGCGCGACACCGACAACGAGACACCCACCGGGGACACGGCCATCGAACAGGTGGGGGATCTGACCTTCGACCAGGTGCCGGTGCTGATCATCGACACACTGGGCCAGTCCATCCTCGACGATGCCAAGATCGAGGCCTGGCTCGAGGCGGTGCGCGACCACGACGGGACCCTCGGGGACCTGGACACGGCCGCCCGTAGCTTCGAGGGACCCATCGGCATCGAGCTCCACGGAACCTCCAGCGCCGGCTACGAAAAGACCGGCTACCGCTTCGAGACCCGCGACAGCGTCGACGGTGACCTGGACTTCCCGCTGCTGGGGCTCCCGTCGGAGAGCGACTGGGTGCTGCACGGGCCCTACAGCGACAAGACCTTCGTCCGAAACGCACTGGCCTACGCCCTGGGGAGACAAGTGGCAGCGGACAGGGGGGGCTACGAGCCACGCACCGCGTTCCTCGAGCTGATCCTGAACGACGACTACCGAGGCATCTACGTGATGGTCGAGCGGGTCAAGCGGTCGGAGGATCGGCTGAACCTCGACGTCCCCGCACACACCGCCGAAGCTGGCGACATCACCGGAGGCTACATCGTCAAGATCGACCAGGGCCGCAGCACGGGCTGGACCTCCGCCCTGGGCACCGCGATCGACTACGCCTACCCCCGCGACGAGGACATCTCGCCCGAGCAGGATGCCTACCTACAAGCGTACTTCGACAACTTCCAGGCCATGCTCGTCTCGGAGGGCTGGGACGATCCCACCACCGGCTACGAAGCCTGGATCGACGTCGAGTCCTTCCTGGACCACTGGCTCGTCAACGAGCTGACCCACAACATCGATGCCTACCGCCTGAGCGCCTACCTGCACAAGAAATCGGACACCGCCGGCGGCAAGCTGCACGCGGGACCCGTTTGGGACTTCGACCGAGCCTGGGGCAACGTCAACTACTGCGACAGCTACAACACCCACGGCTGGATCATCGACGATCTCGGCAACTGCGGCTGTAGCTACCAGTTCCCCGGCTGGTGGACCCGCCTGCTCGAGGACCCTGCCTATCAGGATCGACTCCGCTGCCGCTGGGAACAGCTCCGCGCCGGGGTGCTCGCGGATGACGCCCTGCTGGCCACCATGGACACGCTGACCGACGAGGTGGACCACGTCCAGTCCAGGGACAACGGCCGCTGGAACACCATCGGAGTGAACATCTCGCCCAACTACTACGTAGGCGAGACCTGGCAGGACGAGCTGGACTGGATGCAGTCGTGGATCGTCGCTCGCACCGGCTGGATGGACGCCAACGTGCCTGGAAGCTGCGCGCGCTAGCGCAGGTACCTGCCCACCCGCCCGAGCACGGTCCGCCATTGACTCGCCGAGTGCACCTGCCGCGCCAGCTCGCGCATGATGCGTGGACGCAGGTAGAAACGCCGGAAGGCCCGGTTGCGGGCCCGGCGCAGCTGCCGTGGAGTGATGCCCGGGGGGCTGTAGGCGCCACGGTGCACCACGAAGCTCTCCCAATCCAACCGCCGCGGATCGATCTCGCCGCTTTCGACCAACTGCCGGTAGATCGCCGTGCCTGGCAACGGCAGGAACAGCCCGAACTGCGCTCGCTGCAGCGGCAGGCGCAGGGCTAATTCTACCGTGCGGTCGATGTCCGCCATGGTCTCGGTGGGGTAGCCCACCATGAACATGCCCTGCAGCTGGATGTCGGTCTCCCTGGCGATCATCTCCAGCCGACTCTCGACGGTGGCCAGATCCAGGCCCTTGCGCATGTGGGCCAACACGGCGTCGGATCCCGACTCGATACCCACGGCCATGGTGTGGCAGCCAGCGCGCTCCATGGTGCGCACCAATTCGACGTCCAGCCGGTCCAGGCGCACCCCGTTTGGTAGCGTCCAGGGAATGTCGAGCCCTCGGCGCAAGAGCTCCTCGCAGAACGCCATGGCGTGGGCCTTGCTGGCGGAAAAGGCGTCATCCTCGAGGTTGACCTCGTTGACCCCGTGCTGTCGGTGCAGGTGCTCGATCTCGTCCACGATGTCCACCGCGGAGCGGCGGCGGATGGCTCGCCCGTGCACCAGGTCCACCGAGCAATAGCTACAGAGGCAGGGGCAACCACGGGTGGTGACGAGGGGAGCCGTGGGCAGGCGACGGGAGAAGGTGCCATGAGGCGCCGCTGGGTAGGCCTCGGGAGGCATGAGGTCCCAGGCCGGCCAGGGGAGCTCGCCCAGGTCGGCATTGCGTCCCGGGGGGTTGACGACCACATCGCCGTCCCGACGCCACACCAGGCCCGGCACCTCGGGAGAGCCGGGGGCGTCCCCCGCATCCAGGCGGGCCAGCAAGGCCACCAGCCCCGGCTCGGCCTCGCCCTGGAAGCCCAGGTCAGCAGCCGGTAGGCGAGCCATGGCCAACGTGGGCTCGCCGTTGACATGGGGGCCGCCGATCATGGTGATCAGGTCTGAACGCCAGCGCCGCCCGAGGTTCAGCACCCGCTCCACCGCCCGCTGATCGCAGCTGAACAGCTGCACACCGAGCACATCGGGCCGGAAACGTCGCAGCTCGGTCTCGAGCGCGTCCAGGCCGCCGTGTAGTCCCGGCCCGTCGAAGATGGCTACCTGGTGCCCCGCATTCCGCGCCACCGCGGCCAGGTATCCCAGCCCCAGCGGTGGGGTGAGGATGGCCACCTTGCGGCTGGGCGGACGTGCCAGCAGCAGCTTCACGCACGCTCCGTGGACGGCCGCATCAGTTGCGACCCAACAGGCTGAACTGGAAGATCCGAGCCGCCGCGCGCACCCGCCGAACCAGCTCGGCGGGACTGGCGGTGGCCAGGCTTCGCCGCACCAGGAAGCCAGGACGAAGGTAGAACCCCCGGTACGCCATGCGCACGGCCTTCTCGAGGTCCCCAGGTTCCAGCTCGGTGAAGTGGTGGTTGAAGAATCCCTGGACGTGCAGCCGCTCGAGCTCCGCGTCGGTGCCGTCGGCGATCTCCGGGTGCTCGGCCCGGACCCGATCGAACACGTCCGTTCCCGGGTACGGCGTGTACAAACCGAAGGACGCCGTGGCAGGGCGGATCTCCCGTACAAAACGGAGGGTGCGATCCAGCGACTCCCAGCTCTCGCCCGGGCAGCCCAGCATGACGTGAGCGTGGGTGTCGACCCGGTGCTGACGGCAGGCCGCGAAGGCGGCCCGGGTCTGATCGAGCGTGATGTCCTTGCGCATCCTGTCCAGGATGGCCTGGTCACCAGATTCCACGCCGATCTTGACCAGGTGGCAGCCGGCCCGCTTCATCAAAGCGACCTGTGGCTCGTCGACCCGGTCGGAGCGGGCGTTGCACACCCAGCTGACGTCGAGCCCCTCGGAGATGATGCCCTCGCAGATCGCGCGATTCCTGCCCTTGTGGGCGGTGAAGGTCTCGTCCCGGAACACGATCTCTCGATAACCATCGGCCACCACCTGGCGGATCTCGGTCAGCACGTGCTCCGGAGAACGCCAGCGCACCTTGTGCCCGAAGAAGGACGGCACGGTGCAGAAATCGCAGCGGGCCCAACATCCTCGGGAGGTCTGCATGGTGGTGAAGGGCAAGCGACGGGCGACGGGGTTGAAATACCGCGCTCCGGGGGGCAACAGGCCCCGATCGGGGAACGGCAGCGTGTCGAGATCCTCGATGAAGGGGTAGGGCTCGTTGACCACCGTGCCCTGGTCGCTTTCGAAGGCGATGCCGGGGATGGTCTGCCAGTCGCCGTCGTCACGCCAAGCCCTGAACAGGTCCCGGAGCACGAGCTCGGGCTCGCGCATGACGCCCACGTCCACCCCCGGCTCCTGCACGCAGGAGTCTGGCAGGAAGGTCGGATGTGCGCCGAAGAACACGGTGCGGATGTCGGGGTTGACGCGCTTGAACTCACGGGCCACCTCGGCATCCTTGCGGAAGCTGTTGGTAGACGTGAGCAGCACCAGCGCATCGAGCCCGGGCGCGGCAGCCAACGCGGCCCGATACGCCCCCGGATCCTGCCCGGCATCCACCAGCCAGATGCCCATGCCGTCGTCCCGCAACACGGTGGCCACGTAGAGCTGGCTCAAGGGCGGCATCTGGATGCCACCCACCAGGTTGCCGCCGCACCAACACCCATAGACGAAGTCACGGACAACGTTGCCCATGGTGTCGTCGGGGGGGATCAGCAACAAGGCGCGCATGAGTTCCTCGTACCTACAGGTAGCTCCGCTCCTTCGAGCGCGTCAACCGCACGCCGCCGCACACGCCGCCGCGAATACCGATCGGCCACGCGCAGCTTCGGCATGAACGAGGCTGGTCGATGTGCTCCACGTCGTACCCATCGCGCACAAACGAGACGCCACGCACAGCGGAGGCAAGGGTGTCCACACCCGAACCAAGTGCTGATGGCCGCCGACGCTGGGCAAGACCAGCACCACGTCAGTCATCGACGAACACCTTGGGGGGAGAAGCGGTCTCCGTGGCCTGGCTGCCCAGATGGTGGAGGATGGCAGCGCCGATGTGGTCGGCCTTGATCTGCCGGCCTGGCTCCTCGAGGTGGACGACGTCCTGGAAGTGGGGCTGGAGCGCCGCGGAGATCTCGCGGTCGAGATCCAGGAGCACCACCCCTGGATCGCCCGCCACCGCGATCTGACGGATGATGTCGTTGGCGACCGAGGTGTCCGCGTCGTGGGGGTTCCGGTGGGCGTCGGAGTTGGGCATGGTCGTCAGGATCACCGTGGCACCATGTGTCCGCGCCAAGGAGACGAGCTCGCTCACGTGTCGCTCGAACAGGGCCGAGGGTTCGCTCCGAGACGCACACCGAGCACCTGGCACGCCGTCCACGGACGGAAGGTTCGTCTGCCGCGCGAGGAGCGTGGGGGGAGCCGCCTGCCCACCACCCCGCAAGCGGCCCCAGAGCTCACGATAGAGCAGGCTGCGACTCAAGAACCACAGCTCGACGGGACGAGGATCGGCGTAGCAGTAGGTGTGGACCCCATGGCTGTAGTCCCCGCAGGGCTGCTCCACCTGGAGCAAGACCATGTCGTTGTGGGCGTGGTGCACCACGACGTAGTCGGGCTGGTAGTCCACCCCCCACACCACCAGGTTCACCAACGAGTGGAGCGTGGTCCAGCCGTGCACGCCGAAGTTGAGCACCTCGAACCGTGGATGCTCGCCCTGTTCGGCCTCGAGGCGGCGCTCGAGCAGGGCGGGATAGCCCGACGCCGTGGTGGAGCCGCCGACACAGGCGACGCGCACCACGCCTGCGGGCTTGTCGAGCTCGTGCTCCTCGTCCCAGAATCCCATGGCATTGGTTCCAGGGACCTCGGGATTGCCCAGGTAGTGAAGAAAGGGGTGACCCAGATATTGGTGCTCCGCAGGCTGCGCGACCTGCTCTCCGACGAAAGCCAGATGTTCTCGGGCAGGCTCGGAGTAGACCGAACGAACCGCCACCCGGAAGCCCAGCTCCGCCCAGAGCAACGCCAGACAGGCCATCACCAGGGCCGCGAACCGCTGGGACCACCGACCTCGCGGCAACGCGGTGAGCACCAGGGCGGCCACCAGCAGCACGAAGGGCAGGGCCCAAGGCAAGGTCACCACCTCTGCCTCGGGACCGGAGTTTGCGAACCCGAAGAGTGCGGCAAACACGGGCGGTAGCACGAACAAAGCGGTGACGAACACAAACCCGGCGACAGCGCGGGCGGGGGTCAACCACCGATGGTAGCCTGACGCGGAGGCCAACGCTCTAGTCCCCCCTGGCGGGGGTTGCCGTGTCATCCACCGGTCCGTCCGTGTCGGGGGACACGGCGGTGTCGTCTTGCGCCACGGTGACCCCGACCGACACGTTGCAGGTTTCTCCCTGGGGGTCGGTGGCGGTCATGGACAACTGATGCACCCCCACGCTCAAGGGGCCGACCTCGAGCTCCACGCCGCCCCCATCGTCGGGCGTGGCCTCACCCAGCGAGCCATCCAAGCTGCTGGCGAACTCCACCCGCAGCTCGCCATCGTCCTGCACCGTACCGCGGACGGTGACGGTGTCCGCGGGATCCATCTCCCAGCCATCGCTGGGCTCGGTCAGCACACAGGTCGGGACCTGGTTCGGCGCCTGGACCACGAGCTGCAGGCTGGCGGTCCCGATGGCGCCGTCGGGATCGGTCACGCTCAGCTGCACTGCCCCGCCGTCCAGCACAGCCACCCAGGTACACGCGGTGACACCGTCCGGCCGGGCCACGCCGTCGCAGACGTCCTCGCCGTCGATCGTCCAGACAACCGCCAGGCTCTCGGGGACCTGCTCGTCATCACCGACAACACCGACGAGTCCGACACCGTGACCTTCCGTGACGGAGGCAACGTCGGACGGGGACCTGATGACGGCCGTCGGTTGGGTGTTCTCGCCCGGTTCGGCCGTGCAGGCGACGACCAGGAGCGCAGAGAGGACCGGCAAGGTTCGCAGGGTGGGCATGACGCCTCCTCCCAGGACAGCTATCACGACCGACGGGGGACTACTCGATGCGCAGAACACCGAGCTCGCGGCGAAGCCCCGCCGTGCTGGCGGAGAAATCCCGCCCCTCCACCCTCTCGAAGCCTTCGTTCAGGACCCCCTGGAAGACGTAGACCAGCTCGGCACGCTCGATGTCGTCCCACAACGCCGAGGCGAAGCTCACTTCGCCCTGGTCGAAGGGCACCAGACAGGTGGCCCACTCGAAGGACTGGTACCCGCTGGACCCACCGCTAGCGAGGCGCACCTCGATGAACACCCAGTCCGCGTCGCCACCAGCGGGATTCCACGAAAACGCCAGGTCATCCAAGCTCGCCACGGCGGCCTCGGCACCACCCAGCTCAGGGCCGGTGATGGCCACGGCCTTGGGCATGGAGAACAGACCCAGAACCGAGAGATCGCCGGCGCTCGTTCCCTGGACCTGCTCGAGATCCCAGCTGCCCACCGGCAGGTCGTCCACAGGGGACCAGAGCCTCGTCTTCGAGGCATCCCAGGCCAGCTCGACGTCCACCGGCCCACGCAGGAAAACGGCCTCGGCTCCCGGATCACCGAGCAGGTCGGTGATGGCGCTCTCGTCCACCTCGCCCCGTGTGCAGCCGGGCCCCAGAGGCGCGAAGATCTCCATGACGCTCGAGCCGGCCCGCGGCTCCTCGAGCCAGCCCAGCCAGACGTCGCCGTAGGGCGACGGGTCGCTCCAATAGCCCCCTACGTGCTCGACCTGGCTGGCCACCGCCACCAATTGGACCTCGTCGGGGACCCAGTAGTCGTCCCAGCTTCCGCCGACCCAGGGGTAACAACCACCGGCCAAGCCAAGCGCGACCAGAGAGAGGCGCCTCACTCCGACCTCCCCACCACGACCAGGGTCGTGAGGGTGACGCTCGCGATGCCAAAGCCCACGGCACCCACCAAGCTGCCGTTGGTGGCCATCATCAGCCCCCTTGTCTGACCGTGATGATCGAAGCGCCACCGCGTGACGTGAGCGGTCCCGTACAGGGCCGCGGCGGCCGCGCCGGTGGCGATGGCACCCACGACCCTGAGCCCATCATCGCGGGGCACCGGTGGGGGAAGCTCGGCGATGGATGGCGGCACCAACTCGGTGGCCGGGGGGTCGAGGAGCAAGGGGGAGGCGGAATCGTCGTCCTGAGAAATTTCCACGCCCGAGTACGACTCCGCAGGAGACGAGGGGGCGAGGTCGGGGACCGAGGCGGACTCCGGCCCCGCATCCGCCGCTCCGGCGGCTGCAGGCGCCGACGCGGGAGCGAAGTCGGACTCCACGGCGATAGGCAGCCCCCAACGCTGCTCTTCGTCATCCACCGCGGCCGAACGGATGAACGCGAAGGGGACCATGGACAGGGCGGACCCACCCGGTCGACCGGGCAGTGCCGTGCCCGATGTCAGGTAGCCCGTCCAGCCCACGGAGCCGTCGGCGCTCCCAAGCTGCACGATGCTCGGAAACTCGAGCGGCCGCGTCAAAGAAGCTCTGCCGTCGACCCAGGCCCGGGAGCCCTGGGGCTCCCCCAGCTCGATGCGCTTGGGGCGCCAGCCTCGCCGCACGGCCTCCCAGATCTCCCTCAGCTCGCTGCCCGGGTCCGCGACCTTGGTTGCGAGCACGAAGCCGGGCTCCAGCACCTGGGCCGCACGGAAGGCTTGGGCCGCTGCAGCCGCGTCCCCGGCGTAGTAGGCACGCAGGGCCACCAAGCGATGGAACTCGGCGGCCTGAGAACGCATCAGGATCTCGTCGACACAGGGAAGCGCGCGCGCCGCCAGATCCGCTGATCCGCGGAACCCGTCGTGATCGCGCATGGCGAATGCCAGCACGGCGTCCTGCACCATGCTCGAGAACAGCGAGGCGCCGGTGGGCTCGCAGCGAGAAGGGCGCCGGGGGAGGCGAACCGGCGGGGGCCCCGGCTGTTCGACGGGCTGGGCATCGGCGACCGGATCGAGCTCGGATTCTGGTTCCGGTTCGCTCCGCTCGGAGTCAGCCTCGGGTTCTGGCCGTGCGTCAGCAGCCTCGGCGGCGGCCTGCCCCATCGCTGGCGCGATGTCGGGGTCGGGCTCCACCGCGGATCGTCGCCGACTCCGCCTGGAACTCCGCTCGGGTTCGACCTCCGCAACGGGGTCGGGCTCCGGAACAGCAACTGGCTCCGGCTCCGCAACGGGCTCCGGCTCCGCAACGGGTTCCGGCGCGGCTACGGGCTCTGGCTCTGGCTCTGGCTCCGCAACGGGTTCCGGCTCGGCAACGGGCTCCCGAGCGCGCTCGATCCCCGCCGCAGGCTCGGGTTCGGGCTCCTCTGCGGGTTGTCGCCGTCTCCGCCGGGAGCTCCGCTCGTCTTCGACCTCCGCAACGGGCTCTGGCTCCGCAACGGGTTCCGACGCGGCGACGGGTTCGGCCTCGGCGACGGGTTCGACCTCGGCGACGGGTTCGGGCCGTGCGTCAGCCGCATCGGCGGCTGCCTGCCGCATCGCTGGTGCGATGTCCACGACAGGTTCGGGAACGAGGTCGGCGAAAGGCTCGGGCTCGTCAGGGTCTTCGAGCGCCAAGGCCAGCAGCGGGGCCCGCATCCCACCATCGGTCTGGCGATTGGCCAAGGCCACGGCCAGCTTGAGGGCGGCATCGTCCAGGGTCGCCACGGCCTGCGCGGCCACGGCTTCGCTGTCCACCCGGTTCAACAGGATCAATCCCGTGCCAGCGAGAGGCACGGTGGGCAAGTACCAAGCCACGTGGATGGGCGAGAGGCGCTGGCGCGTGTGGCCCACCACCACGAGGCTTTCGTCGCCGATGACGGCCGTCAGCTCCACGCGCATGTCGCGCTCGCCGAAGCGGCTGCCGTGGATGTCGTACCTGAGGAGCGCCGTGACGGGGATGGGCCCGCGGTCCACAGTGACCTGCTCGAAGCGATGCTCGAGGTGTTCGCGCAGGCGCATGGAGAGCACGCTGCCCAGGTCGAGGAAGATGACGGGACGGACACCCGTCTCCTCGTCGCGCTGGGCCTCGAGCAGGCCGCGGGCGCTGCGGTGGCGGGGATCGGTGACGCAACGGATGGTGATGCCGGTGGACGGATCCCGAGTGCGGATACAGCCGAGATGGCGGGGCACCTTCAGATTGAGGCCGATGGCCGCTGCCCGTGGCCCCTGGGCCGCCCGGGCCGCTGGCGGCTGCCAAACGCCATGGGCCTCGGCGAGGTCGGCCCGCAGGGCGCCGGCGAGGACAACCCTCGGGGCGAGCAGAAGCCATACCGCGCAGAGGCGAAGGAGCCAGGGAACCATGGGTCTCCGGGGTGTTCGAGCCGACGGCCTGCGGCCGCAGCTTAGCGCCTCGAGACGCATGGCGGGGCGGGTTTTCTCAGCTCACCGACCCGGCGGGCACTCTTTGCCGGTACCGGGGCCCCATGGTACGGTCGGGGCCCGCCCGACAGCCACCGGACCCTCCATGCCCGCAGACGGAGCGAAGAGACGCCGCCGACGCTGGCTGGCCGTGGCTCTCGGGATCCTGGCCTCACTGGTGGCGCTCGAGATCGGGCTGCGCGTGCTGGGAGCCGTGGACCGCCACCGAGCACGGGCCGACGTCGAGCAGGGTGAGGGCCGGACCATCCTGTGCCTGGGTGATTCCTACACGCGCTGTCCAGGGATCTCCACGGAACACTCCTACCCATCCCAGCTCCAGGACCTGCTGGACGAGGCGAGGCCTGGGGTCTTCCGGGTGGTCAACAGCGGCTCCAACGGACAGAACACGACCGCCCTGCTCGGGACCTTGCAGGAACAGCTCGACCTCCACCAGCCCGAGACCGTCGTGTTGCTCACCGGGGGAGCCAACGAGTGGGACCAGTCGGGCTATCTGGCCTACCAACAGGGTGAAGACACGCGCTCCCAGGCCATGGACCTGCTGTACAAGGTGCGCGTCTTCAAGCTGGCCGTCCTGGTGGGTCAATCCCTCTGGCCCGGGGGCGCGACGGGACCTCGCGTGAATGTCCCGGTGGACCGCCGGGCGCGCCCCCCAGACCTCCCCCAGCCCACGGCCGAGGAGTCCGAGCTGGCCACGGTCTCGCCACCTCCCCCCGAGCAGGACTGTCGCACCGGCGCCATGGACGCCCTGGACCGGGTGCAGCAGCTGCGCAACACCCAGCACTACGCCGAAGCCCTCGAGGCGCTCGAGCGA
>CAZVHW010000002.1:19731-23611 GCA_964626835.1 uncultured Enterobacterales bacterium | reverse complement strand
CTGCCACACCTTCATCGGCACGCGGGGGCTGCTCCTGCTCGAGGTGGGGCGCCACGAGGAAGCCAAGGCACAGCTCGAGTTGGCCCTCGACAAAGAGCCGGACAACCCGCTGCACTACGACCACCTGGCGCGCCTGCTGCACTCGAGCGATCGACACGAAGAAGCCGTCCGCACCATCGTGCTGGGGCTGGCCACCAGCGACAGCTCCCACAACCGACGCGAGAAGTCACGCCTGGTGACCCACCTGCTGGCCTACTGCGACGAGCCAGATGGCGGGCTCCAGCGCCAGGCCCTGGCCGCCTTCGAGGAGCTGCTGCCCGAACACCCCGTGTTGGCGGGGTACCAGACCGAGGTGGAACGTTACTTCGGTGGCAAGAGCGTGGTCCGCGACTGGGCCGTGCACGACATCGAGCTGATCATCGAGGCCTGCGAGCGACGAGGAATCCGGCTGATCCTGATGAACTACCCCCTCGAGCATCCGCGAGACTGGTGGCCCACCTACGAGCAGCTGGCCCGCGAGCACGCCCTGCCGTTCGTGGACAACCTGAGCAGGTTCCGCGGGGCGCCCGGCTCGGAGAGCCTCTTCCTGCCTGACGGTCACCTCAACGAGCGCGGCAACGAGAAGCTCGCCCACCACGTCCTGGAGGAGCTGCTCGCGGATCGCCCGCAACCCTCCGTGGGTGCGCCATGAGCCCTCGACACGCTGTCTTCATGCTCGCGCTGGCGGCAGCGTGCTCCGCCGACGCCCCCACCCAGCAAGACGCGACGGTGCCCGCGATCACGCCGCCTCCGCCCCCTCCTCCCAGCGACCCCTCGGTCGCGGCACTGGCCATGGAGATCACGACGGACAAGACCTGGCGCTCCATCCACGCGGGTGGCACGCTGACCTGTGGCCTGGACGAGCGCGATCACGCCCAATGTTGGAAGGGCCCTGACGAGCCTCCCGCGGATGTCCTCGAGGGCGGCTTCACCCAGCTGGCGGTGGGCACCAGCCACGCCTGCGGCCTGCGAGCCGGCGGCAGCGTGGAGTGCTGGGGAGATGGCTTCGCCGGCGCCCTGGAGGCGCCCCAGGGGGTCTTCCGCCAGCTGGACGCTGGGCTGAGCCACAGCTGCGCCATCGCCGAGGACGGCGACATCCGGTGCTGGGGCTGGAACGAGCAGGGCCAGGCCACCCCACCCGACGGCGCATTCGAGCGCGTGGCCGTGGGCTACCACCACACGTGCGCCCTGGACGCCGACGGCCACGTCTCCTGCTGGGGGGCAGACACCGACGGCCAGACCCACCCACCCGACGGCACCTTCACCCAGGTCGGGGTCGGGGACTGCGCGAGCTGCGGCCTGGGCCAGGACGGGGTGCTGACCTGCTGGGGCTGCGAGTTCGAGCGCCGGCACGGGCGGACGGACGGCTCTGTTCCGAACAACAAGCCTCCCCCGGGTGATGGCTGGACCTCGCTCGCCGTCGGCTACCAACACGCCTGCGCACTTCACACCGACGGCAGCATCGCCTGCTGGGGACACAACGCCGTGGGGCAGTCCGCCCCGCCGTCGGGCACCTACGTGAGCATCAGCGCGGGCTTCTACCACAGCTGCGCCCTGCGCCAGGACGGGGTGCCCGTCTGCTGGGGTTGGGACGCCCTGGTGGGCGTGGACCCCGCCCTGAGCGCCCAGCGGGCGAACGACCACCCACGCGGCTACACCGAGCTTCCGGCCCACCGGCTGCGCCACACCTGCCCCTACGAGGGCCTGGGCATGCTCTACATGCAGCAGCAGCGAAACGAGGCGGCCAAGCGCGTCCTCGAGAGGGGCATCGAGATCAACCCGGACATCGAGTACCGCAAGTACCTGGGCCTGGCCCAGCTCTACCTGGCCGAGGGCGACGAGCAGACGGCCGTACCCCTGCTCCGCAAGGCCATGGAGATGTTCCCGGGGGACACCACCGCCGCCGAGCTGCTGGCAGGGATCGAGGGGCGCTGAGGATCACTCCCTGCGAAGGACCGCGATGTACTGCCAGTCCCAGCCCCGCACCAGCTCGATGCGCTCGAAGCCGATGTTCTCGAGGTTGGCCACCACGACCTCGGGGTCCATCTTGTCCGCGCCGTCCTGGATGATCAGCAGGCCACCTGGCTCGAGCGCGGCGTGCACGGTCTGCATCCAGGGGCCGGTCTTGACCTTCCACACGCCGGGATCGGCCGGACGATCCTGGTCGATCATTGCGTGGTAGGTCTGGATGATGAAGGCCACGTCCACCGAGGCCTCGGGGAGCGTCACGTCGGGACGCACGGAGAGAACGGTCTCGATCCGCGTGCCCTCGCGGCTCTCGGAGCGCGCCTTCACGAAGGCGAGCACGCTGGCGTTGATGTCGACGGCGTAGACCTTGCCCTCGGGCCCCACCGCCTCGGCGAACGGGATGCTGAACAGGCCCGCGCCCGCGCCGATGTCCGCCACCACCTGGCCGGGCTCGAGCTTGGCCCGCTCCAGCAACAGCGGCAGGAACAGATCGAGCCGGTCGCGATCGAGGAAGGACCCCAGCAGCATGGGGTAGATCTTGAAGGTCTGCTCGAGATCCGGGTTGACCGCGGCCTGGCAGCGCGCCCCCACGCACACGGGGAAGCCGTTGATCGCCTGGTGGCCGTGGCAGACCAGCTCGAAGTCCCGACCATCGTCCAGCCGCTGGTACAGCTCCTCGAAGCTGGTCTCGTCGGCGGGGCAGGACGGCACCTTGGCCAGGTACTCGGGCACCAGCGCAGCCAGGGTCTCGGGGTAGAGGCCGTCGTGCTCGCCTCGCCAGCGTTCGAGGGTGCCTTGAACGTGTTCCCCCAGGCTGAAGCAGGCGTTGAGCAGCTCGAAGCGGATGACCTCGTCCACGTCGCGCGTCTCGAAGTGGAACGCGTAGGCATCGAAATCTATCATGTTGGAACGCACGGCGCGCTCGCGCAACGAAGCGTCTCCCAGGTGCTCGCGCACCCAGGCCAGGTACATCAGGGTCCCGACCAGGCGGTAGGGGTAGTAGCCGGGCGCCCCCCCTCCGACCGAGGTTTTCCCCAAGGCTCGCTCGACGGACAGGTCCTCTCGCCGTGCGGCGATCTCGAGGGCCAGGAGCAGCCTGGCCTCTGCGGCCCGCACGGTCTCCTCGCTCCCTTCCCGCAACCCCCGCTCGAGCAGCACCAGACCCTGGTAGTACTCCGGGACCACCTGCAGGATGGGGTTGACCAGCTCGCCCCCACCAGCCGGTGCCGCGGGCGGGAGGTCCCCGAGGCCCCCTTGGTGAGGTGGCCCACCCGCGTCGGCACCCGGACCCTCGTTCGGGAAGGGTGGCGGACCTTCCGCCGCGTAGAGATCCTCGGTCGGACCGTCGTTGGGGAAGGGTGGCGGACCTTCCGCCGCGCCGAGATCCTCGGTCGGACCGGTGGGTGGGCCCACCGCTGGCCCTGCTGGAGCCGACTCGGGCTCTCCGCCACAGGCCGTGGCGAGCAAGAGGGGGGTTAGCTGGAGCAATCGTCTGACGGTGGTGTACATGTTCACCCGCTATCGCCTCGGTAAGGCCCCCGGTACATCATCTTGGCCGAGGTGACCCGCGCAGCCTGGGCTACCGCGTCTTCCAGCCCCAACCCCCGCGCGAGGCCCACCAAGAAGGCGGCCGTGCAGGTGTCTCCGCGCCCCGTGCGTCCCTCGAGGGTCCAGTCCCCCCAGGCACGCTCGGCGCATTGCTCGCCGGTCGCCGCCAAGACCCCCTCGTGGTGGGTGAGCAGCACGGTGCCGATCCCCATGTCCAGCAGTGCAGCGGCGGCCTGGTGGCGCTCACTCGAGCCCGTCAACGTGCGGGCCTCGACGATGTCCACCTTGAGCACGTCCAGCAGGTGGAGGTGGTCGCAAGCCTCGG
>CAZVHW010000002.1:0-19721 GCA_964626835.1 uncultured Enterobacterales bacterium | reverse complement strand
GGCCGGTGCTCGGCGCGACCGTCGGGGTCCACCCTGCGCAAGAACCCCTGGGCATCGGCCCCCAAGATCCGGCACCGAGGACGAGCCAGGGCCAACAGCTCCGGTGGGAACATGCCCATCCAGAGTGGATTGACGTGCAGGATGTCCGCCTCGATCCCATCGAGATCCTCGGCGCGGAAGGGCTCGGCCCGGGAGATGACCCGCGAGATACGATCGTCGGGATTCTCGGTGGGGTAGTCGTTGCGGATGGCGGTGCCCGTGGCGGAGGGCAGCCAGCGGACCATCGCCCCTGCCTGCTCGATGGCCACGAAGCGGTGCCTGTCCGCGGCGCGAGCCTTCGTGAGCACCTGCACGGGAACCCCCAGCCGACGGGCCGTGACCGCGCCGTGGTAGACCCCGCCCCCGATCTCGTCTCGCGGCTGCCCACGCACCACGTTGATGTCCAGGCAGACGTCGCCGGCGAAAGTGATGCCCATGGATCCGGACCTCCTGCTCGTTCGGACGAGGATCCGCCTATCCAGCCAGACCGCGACGCGCTAGCGCTTCTTCCTGGGCTCCGGATCCGAGGTGACGCGCGTGGCCGGCGGCATCTCGTATTCGTAGCGCTGCCACTCTAGGACGGAGGTGTCGATCTCCCCGTCGCGGACCGCGGTGGTCAGCCGCTCGAGCCAGGCCAGCTCCGCCCGAAGCACCATGGCAGGCCGCTCGAAGCTCAGGGACACCAGGGGTAGCTCCTGTTCGCGGCACCAGGCCAGGCGTTCGTCGAGGAAGCCAAGCCGCGCCGTGAGGGTGTCGCGGCAGCGCTCTAGCGCCTCGAGCGCTCGCCCCGGCTCGAGGAACGGCAACGCGTAGATGCCCAGATCCAGCTCGGTGTGAGGGTGTTCCGATCGACCGAGATGCTCCACCGCCTCTTCCGCCAGGCGCTGGCGACCCTGCGCCGTGATGGTGTAGACCTTGCGCGGCGCGGCGCTGCCCTGCTCGAGAACCGAGCACACCGATCCCTGCTGTTCGAGCCGCTTGAGCGCAAGGTAGATGGCGGAGCGCTTGACCGAGGCCCAGTAGCGGAACCCCCGATTCCAAACCAGGCGCTCGAGCTGGTAGCCATGGGCCTGGCCCTCAGCCAGGAGCGAGAGCACGAGAAAGGCGGCATTGGGGAGGGGCTTGGGAGTGGCGGTCATGGAGCCTTCAGTAGTGGTCGATGACGTCGGGGTGCTGCAGTTCGAGTCCATGGCGACGGGCCCCGTCGAGGGCCAGGGCGCCCAGCCGCGCCTTCAGGCCTCGCACCGGCCGGCGATAGTAACGCTCCACCAGCTCGGGGTGGGTGAGCGCCACCTGGTCCATCACTCGCTGGCGCACCGCACGACGCAGGTTGAAGTGCGCCAGCAGTGCCCGCCTGGTGCCGGCCGCCCGCACCGCCGAGAACAACTCGTCCAGCCGTCGCGGCTGGTCCACCAGATGGGGGAAGAGTGGTCCCAAGAAAACGAAGGTGCGCAGACCCGCCCGATTCAGCTCGGACAGCGCCTCGAGCCGCCGCTCTATGGGCGGCGCGCGGCCCTCGAAGGCCCGGCAGAGCTCGTCATGGGCAGCGGTCAGCGAGACACCCACGTCCGCGTCGAGTCGGGCGAGCAGGTCCACGTCTCGAGTGACCAGCGGACTCTTGGTCATGACCATGACTCGACCCCGATGGCCATGCTTCACCAAGAGCTCGAGAGCCGTGCGGGTGAGCCGGTAGCGCCTCTCGACACCTTGGTAGGGATCCGTCACCGACGAGATCATGACGGCCTTGTCGCGTGAGCGCCCACGTCCCAGCTCGCGGTCTAGGACCGAGGGTAGGTTGCGCTTGACATAGACGTAGCGCCCCCAATCCTCGACCCCACGCCCCAGGTGTCGGCCCATGAAGGTAGCGTAGCAGTAGCTGCAGGCAAACGCGCAGCCGCCGTAGGGGTTGATGCCCAGGTCCATTCCCGGGACGCGAGAGCGACCCAGGATGCTGCGAGCGCGGACCTCTTGGACCCCCTTGACGTGGGCCACCGAAGGGTCACCCCAGCGCGGAAGCTCGGCGATGGGCAGGCGGGCCTGGCCCGTAGACGGTTCGCAGAACGTAGCGGTCATGGTGTGCACCGACCCGTCAGGCCAGGAAATGCAGCACGGCCACGATCGTGAAGGTACTGATCACGCCGTTGACAGCTTCGATGGCCAGCATGCGATTGGGATAGGTGCTCTGGATCCACGTGTTCCAGAAGCGGGGGTACACCCGGATGCCCGAAAAGAGCAGCGCCAGCAGCACGGAGCCCAGCGGACCCTCGACACCGATGAGCGGTCGCAGCCAGAGGTAGCCGATGGCCAGAATCCAGACCTCGACCTGGGTCCCCGACACCTGGGTGACCAGGTACCTGGCGCGGGAAGGCCAGTCCCTGACTCCCGGCTCTTCCTTCATGGCCTGCTGATAGATGCGGTCGACCACGGGGTTTCCGTACAAGGCACCCGTAACGATGAAGTGGATGGCACCGGCCACGAGGCCCCAGAGAAGCGCGGAGAAGAACACGATTCCTCCATGGGTGGATTAGTTCAGTGCTGGACTATTACGGTGGCGGAGGATTGTTGTCAAGGAGAGGCACCCTTCATTCATGGACTTCCCCGCCACCCAAGGCTTCGCGACGAACCTCACCCACGCAAGGCGGCATAGAACGCTGGGGATGAAGGCCCATCTCGCGTGTTCGACGCGCGTTCGCGTGGGACGCCGAGGGATTGCAAGTGCAGAACGTGCGACAACTACGCTGACACGAGGGGCCCTCGGCGTATCTGCAAGGTCGTGAGCCAATACGTCCCGCTCAGGGCCAGGGTGACCGTCACCCTCGACGTAATCCGCCGATCTCCTCGATCCGCACCGGCCGGTTCTCGTCCAGCGACAGCTTGGCCGCCAGCCCCAACACCACCGCCATGCGCCCGTCGTGGCCCCCCACCGGAGGCTCGGTTCCATCGCGAAGTGCGGCCACGAAGGCGGCAACCTCGGCCTCGTAGGATGCGGTGTAGCGCTGCATGAAGAAGTTCAGCGGCAGAGGATCGTGCACGCCCGTCGCGTCTGCCAGCTGCACACCGTGGGCTGCATGGTTGCGGTTGCCCACCCTGCCGTCGGAGCCCAGCACCTCGACCCGCTGGTCGTAGCCGTACACGGCCCGCCTGGAGTTCTCGATGAAGCCCAGGGCCCCGTCCTCGAAGCGCAGGGTGATGACGGCGGTGTCGACGTCCCCCGCTTCCCCGATGGCGGGATCCACCAGCACCGCGGCGGCGGTGTAGAGCTCCACCACTTCCTGCCCCATGACGAAACGGGCCATGTCGAAGTCGTGGATCGTCATGTCCAGGAAGATGCCCCCGGAGACGGCCACGTACTCAGCGGGCGGCGGCGAGGGGTCGCGGGAGGTGATGCGCAGCACCTCGGGGCGGCCCACGGCGCCGGCACCCACCAACTCGCGGACCTTCGAGAAGTCTGGATCGAAGCGGCGGTTGAAGCCCAGCATCAGCTGCACACCCGCGTCCCGGACCTCGGCCAGCACGGCATCGATACGCGCCAGGTGGAGATCCAGGGGCTTCTCGCAGAAGACATGCTTGCCTTCTCGGGCCGCGGCCACCACCAGGTCGGCGTGCGTGTCTGTGCTGGAGCAGACAAGCACGGCCTCGACGCCGGGATCCGCGATCAGCTCGCGGGGATCGGCGGCCACGCGGGCCACGCCCAGCTCGTCCGCCAGGGCCCGCGCCGCCTCGAGCCGAGGATCGGCCACCCCCACCACGGTGGCTCCGGGCACGCGAGTGGCGATGGTGCGAGCGTGGACCTGGCCGATACGGCCGGCGCCGAGTACGGCCACGGGGAGGGGCGCGGACATGGAGGCTCCTTGCAACAGGGGCGTTGAACCTATCGGGTGCTATGATCCGCAGCACCAGCCCCCGCCTCGGAGCCCGCATGAACCTCGCTCTCCTCCCGCTCCTGGCCCTCCTGGCCGCCCCAATCCACGCCGACCCACCCGCGGAGCAGGCCCAGGCCGGCGAACCCAGCCCCCACGTGGAAAAGGCCTTCCTGTTGGTGGCGGCCTCGAAGAGCTGGGACGAAGCCCGCTCCACCGCCAGCCAAGCCGCCCAGGCCCTCGCCCTCGAGTTGAAGGTCGAAGTGGAGCCCCACCCCACCGAGGGCCTGACGTTTTCCGAGAAGACCTGTGCGGAGAGCGGCATGGAGCACCCCTGCTACGTGGCCCGCGGCCTCTGGGACGACGGCGAGTACGTCAGCGTCGAGTGGTCTTCCGGCTTCGAGGGCTTCACCCCCAGCCTGTACATCGTGGTGGTGGCCAGCGGCCCCGAGGCCGAGGTCGTGCGCCACCTCGCCGCTGCCCGCGAAGCCTACGGCGACGCCTACGTCAAGAAAGCCACCGTGTACATGGGGTGCACGCACTGACCACCGACGGCGTCAGGACTCCGGCTTGGGCGGGAAAAAATCCGGAACGCCACAATGGATGGGTCTGTCGGGTGCCTCGGTCTTCACCCGCAGCGAGGTGTTGATCAGGTTCTGCACACGCGACCGGGCTGGGGCTGGAACCGAGCAGGGGCCCGAGATGGCCTCCCCGGGTTGATCGACCAGATGACCGCGCACCCTGGGGGCCAGGTTGAGCGCAGCGAAGTCAAGGGCTCCGAGCTCGGCGGCAGCGCAGGCAGTCCATGCCAACGCGCCGATGGAGCCCACCTCGTCCGCCGTGAACCGATCCGACGGTTCGGGATCCTCCCAGTGACACAGCAGCGCCCCGAGAGGCTCGGCGCTCGCCCTGACCAAGTCGTTGGCGTCCGCCTCCGCAACACCCGAGCTGGTGAGCGCCACTCTGGCGCTGTCCCAGTACAGCGCCCGGGCTTGGTCGATCCGTCCGACCACGACCCGCTGATGCGCCATGGTACCGAGCGCACGAGCGCGATCGAGCCGATCCTCGGTCTCGACCCAGGCCGCCAGGGATGCGTCCCACAGCTCGACCTCGGCATCGGACAGCTCT
This sequence comes from uncultured Enterobacterales bacterium, assembly GCA_964626835.1. Classification (GTDB taxonomy): domain Bacteria; phylum Myxococcota_A; class UBA796; order UBA796; family JAFGLY01; genus CALDOK01. Next base: position 14,694 of record CAZVHW010000002.1, on the reverse strand, counting down.
CGCCCGTCGTTCGTCCAGTCGAGAAGCACGCTCCCAGCGCGGCCGGCTCCCACCCTCCAGGAGCGTTCCTCGACCTCGAGTGCCTCCGGAAGGACCTCGAGCGCGGTGACGCAAGGCGCCCCGGGGACGCCGTCCAAGCCCCTCGTGCAGGCCGACTGAGCGAGCAGCAGCAGAACAACTTCCCCCCTCTCGTTGAATAGCGTGAACGGCGCGGCTCGCTCCGCATCCCGCAACGCTGCCAGGAAGGCAACAGGCTCGACCACGGCGAGATCACGAGAGCCGGACGAGCAGTACGCCCAGCACCGATCCGCCAGAAAGTTGCCGTAGGCGTTGAGCGCGACCACACCAGCAGGAAGAAGACCGAGGCCAACCACGCCCGCGAACCCGAGCAGGGCCGCCCGGAGCGGAGACATCCGGAGACCGCGTGGGCGGGTTCGTTCTTCGTCGAGGCCGTCGTCTTCGACGAAGACCTGAACGATCGCGCCTTCTTGGATGCTCATGACTCCTCCAAAACCGAGGACGGCATCTCCCCAGACGCCCCATGGGCCGGAGGGCGGACAACGTGGACGCCACACGCGAGGATCCAAACCCCGCCGTCAGCCCAGGCGTCCCGCTCCCCGAGGGCTCCGTCGAGCGCAGCCAGACCGACGAGGGCCGTGGCTGTCCGTCTGCTCCCGCCGCTGCGTCTTGTGGAACGTCGCCGCACGAGGAGGACGACATGCCCCGGTTCGACCACCCGAGCACCCCACACACGGCGCCGGAGGACAACCAGACCGGCACCAGCCGCCCGCCAACGAGCGAGCCATCGCCCCTCGTCCGCATCGCCGTGGTGAGGCGTCATGCCAAGAACGTCCTGGCCGAGCCCGTAGTCTTGGCTTGCACGATGGGCGACCGCGCCCTGCTGGTGCCCGTGGCTTGTGAACCCGGCGAACTGGCCAAGCTGCGCAAGGCGATCTGGGACGTCGGGTCGCTGTGGCCCGCCGATGGCGAGGCCTACCTTCGGGCCCTCTCCGCGGCCTGCCGGAACCGCCGAGGCTTCTACAAGGCGATCCGCGTGAAGCAGACCCAGCGACGAGCGCTGGAGAAGCGCCTCGCCAAGGCGCGGCAGACGCCGAGCCGGGAAGGCCGCACCCGGGTGCTGGAGTTTCAGCTCCGGCCGAAGAAAGCGGGCCAGCCGTCACCCCAGCCCATCTAAAGCCCCAACCCTCGCAAGAATCCCCGGTTCCTTCGCGCGCTCTCGAAGGGCGCCCCCATGCCTGGCAGCACGTCCTGCTCGACGATGATCCACCCAGCGTGGCCCCACGCCCGCAGCACGTCCGTGACAGCGGCGAAGTCCACCGAGCCTCGACCCAGCTCGCAGAACACCCCCGCCCGGACGGCCTCGAAGTAGTCGAGCCCTTCGGCAGCCACGCTGCGCCCCACCGTGGGTTCGAAGTCCTTGAAGTGCGCGTGCCAGATGCGCTCGTCGAAGCGTCCCATGGCCTCGAGGGGATCGCCACCTCCGAAGGCGTAGTGCCCGGTGTCCAGACAGAGGCCCAACAGCTCGGGGCTGGTGCGGTCGAGCAGCGCGGCCACTTCCGCCGGGGTTTCCACGTAGCCGGCACAGTGGTGGTGGAAGACCGTGCGCAGGCCCGTCTGCTCGCGAACGGCACGGGCGATGCGCTCGGTACCGCGGGCGAAGGTGGCCCACCGCTCGCTCGACAGGCCGTGTTCGGGAAGGATGCGGCCGGCGTTCTTCACGCGCTCCGGCACGCTGCCGTTGTCATCGGCCAGGACGATGAAGGCATCTTCCGCGACGGCGGCCTGCAGACGCGCCACGCGCAGGGCGGCTTCCACTCCGGCGTCGTGGGCGGTTTCATCGGCCAAGGCGACCGGTACGAACGCCCCCACCAGCTCGAGGTGATGCTTGGACAGCAAGGTCGCGAGGGCCCTGGGCTCGGTAGGCATGAAGCCCCAGTCGCCGAGCTCCGTGCCCTCGAAGCCCGCTGAGTCCATCTCCCATAGCACCTGGTCGGCTGCGGCCGGTTCGGCCCCCAGCTCGAACTCGAGCACGCCCCAGGAGCACGGAGCGTTGCCCACACGGATGCGCTGGCCGCGGGTCACGCTTCCTCCTTGGGATCGAGAGCGTGCAGGTGCCGCTCGTTCGCCCGGTGGGCCTCGAACACGGCGCGGGCACCTTGGACCGCCGCGCTGCTGCTGGTCTCGGCTACGGGCACGTCCCACCAGGTCTCGAAGCCCGGTACGCGGGCCTGTCGGTCGCACTCGACCACCACGACCACCGGACCGGCCGTGCGCTGGGCTTCGGCGATGGCGTCCTGCAGCTCGGCGAGAGTGTCCGGCTGGATGACGTGGGCGCCGAGAGCGCGGGCGTGGCCGGCGAAGTCGATGGGTAGGTGAGAACCGGACAGCGTCTCGCCATCGCGCTTCCGAAACTCGGTGCCGAAGCCCTCGTCGCCGAGGCCCTCGGACAGCCCCCCGATGCTGCCGAACCCGTGGTTGTCGATGAGCAGCAGGTTGATGTCCAGCCGCTCCTGCACCGCGGTGGCCAGATCACCCGACATCATCAGGTAGGAGCCATCCCCCACCACCACCCACACGTTGCGGGTGGGTGCGGCCAGCTTGACCCCAATCCCGCCGGGGATCTCGTAGGCCATGCAGGAATAGCCGTACTCTACGTGGTAGGCCTTCGGATCCGTAGCCATCCACAGCTTGTGCAGGTCGCCAGGCCCGCTGCCGGCGGCGTTGACGACCACGTCCTCGGGCTCGAGCTGGGCGTTGAGGACCCCCAGGACCACGGCCTGGGCCAAGGGCTTGGCACCGGTAGGCCGAACCAGGGATTCACGGATCTCGAGCCAGATCTCGCGCTCGCAGGCCACCTCGTCGGCGTAGGCGGGGCTGACCCGGCCATCGAGCATGAAGGCCAGCTCCTCGAGGCTGGCTCGGGCATCGCCCACGAGCATGACCCCCCCGTGTTTGGCCGCGTCGAAGGCGGTGACGTTGAGGTTGACGAAGCGCACGTGGGGGTGCTGGAAGGCGGTCTTCGAGGCCGTGGTGAAGTCGGAGTAGCGAGTGCCGATGCCGACCACGACGTCCGCCTTGCTCGCGATGCGGTTGGCCGCCTGGGTGCCCGTGACCCCCACCGCCCCGAGACACAGTGGGTGCTCGTCCGACAGCGCACCCTTGCCCGCCTGGGTGACGCAGACCGGCACACCGGTGGCCTCGGCGAGCTCTCTCAGCAGACGGTTGGCTCCGCTGTAGGTCACGCCACCGCCTGCCACGATGAGGGGACGCTCGGCGCGGGAGATCAGGCGCGCCGCGCGGGCCACGGCGGTGACGTCGGGGCGCGCCCGGCCCACGCTCCAGACCCGCTTCGAGAAGAACCCGACGGGATAGGCGAAGGCTTCCGCCTGGACGTCCTGGGGCAGGGCGAGGGTGACCGCTCCGGTGTCGGCGGGCGAAGTGAGTACGCGCATGACCTCGGGCAAGGAGTAGAGGAGTTGCTCGGGTCGGTTGATGCGATCCCAGTAGCGGCTGACCGGACGGAAGCAGTCGTTGACCGAGACATCCTGCGAGGCGGGGGACTCGAGCTGCTGCAGCACGGGGGCCACGTTGCGCCGGGCGAAGATGTCGCCCGGCAACAACAGGACGGGCAGCCGGTTGATGGTGGCCAGGGCCGCGCCGGTGACCATGTTGGTGGCCCCGGGACCGATGCTCGAGGTGCAAGCCCAACAGCTCAACCGGTCTTTCATCCGGGCATATGCCACGGCGGCGTGGACCCCGGCCTGCTCGTTGCGCACCGGGACGTAGGGCAGGTCGGGGTGCTGCCTCAAAGCCTGCCCCAGGCCCGCCACGTTGCCGTGGCCGAAGATGCCAAACACACCCGCGAAGAAGCGCTGTTCGCGCCCATCGCGCTCCACGTACTGAGCGAGCAGGTAGCGCACCAGCGCCTGGGCCATGGTGAGGCGGACGGTCTTCATGGGGGCTCCTTGGGAGAGAGCTCGGGGCGCTCTGCCTCCAGCTATCAGCTTTCCGCTCGTCAGCCTTCCGCTCTCGCACCGTTTGATCGTCGGCACCCATCCCCCCTTCACCCGCGGGCACGCCGCACGGCGCCCGGGCGCCCTACTCCTCGGCCTCGGATGCATCCTCTGCGGGCACAACCTGGTTCCAGAGCAAGACACTGTAGCCATGGTCCCGATACTCCTGCCCGAAGGTGATGGCGATCAACGCATCCACGACGCCCACGACGACCTGGCGACGCCTGGGGGTGGCGGTGACCACGATTCCCCGTGCCCGGCCTCCATCGTCCACCTCGAAGCGCACCCTCGCCGAACATTCTCCTTCGTAGGCCATCCGAAGATCCTGCATGGACTCCAGCGACAGCACGAGCTCGCTGGGGTCCGGAAGAGGGGTAGGTGGGATCAGATCGTAGGGCGGTGGAGCGGCCTCGCACATGTGCGTGAAGGGGTTCTCGTCGAGGGGGACGGGTTCGGGCTTGATGACCTGCGGGGCACCGCTCGACTCCTGCTCGGTGCCCTCCCCATCGTCCTGGGCCAACGCAGTGTCCGCGCCCACCCAGGCCGACACCAAGATCGCCGCAGCCACCGCCCGCCTGGATCGTCGCGCGCCATCGAGGCGTCGTGGCCGACCCTCGACGCGCTCCTGGATCGAGCGCAAGAGCGCTGCGGCCTCTCTCTCGAGTCCGCGATCCGCCCGAGCGCGCGCCCGCTTGGCCTCCGCTGCCGCTTCCTCGAGGGCCGGTCGAGACGGGAGGCACTCAGCGATGTCCAGCAGGGCGCCCAGGCGCTCCGCGCTGTCACGATTCAGGTCGGCCACCAGCGCCTTGGCCCGCCGCCACAGGTTGGCATCCACGCGGGAGGGATGAAAGTGCCGCAGCAGGTGCAGGTGGTAGTCCACCCGCATCGACTCGTGATGCATCCCGCCCTGGCCAAAGTTCCGGCGCGCAAACACCCGCCAGAACATCTCGTAGGCGCACTGCGCGGCAGGGTCGGCGATGGCGTAGGTCTGGCCCATGTAGTCGCCCTCGAGCCGTCCCTCGGCGCGGAGCCGTCGCTCGAGAGCGGTACCCGCATAGACCTCCACCCTGCAGAAGTTCAGGGGGAAGACGCGCTGCCGAGCCATGAAGGCCACGTTCTGACGCAGTGACGCGATGTCCGACTCCGGATCGAACATCAGCAGGTTGAAGCACGTATGGATGTCGCGCTCCCGCAGGACGGACAAGGCGCGGTGGTTCTGCTCGCGTCCGATGCCACGCCCCAGGCGCCGCAGTCCACCCACGGCGTCCGTCTCCACGCCCAAGAAGACGCGGAACAGGCCCATGCCGACCAGCAGATCCAGCACGCCGGGATCGATGGCGTCCGGTCGAGCCTTGGCCTGGATGGCAACCCTGCCGATGCCCTCGGCTTCCATGGCGGCGCGCAACGCCGAGAGACGTTCCATGTTGCCGCGGACCGCAGGTAGGAAGAAGTTGTCGTCCTGAAAGTTGAAGATCCGGACGCCACGGTCGTGGTACAGCGCGGCCATCTCCCGCGCCACGCAGCGCGGATCGCGGAGCCGGAAACGAGGACCGCCGCTGCGCTGGTGGAAGGCGTGGATGGAGCAGAAGTGGCAGCTCCCGTGACAGCCACGACCCGCGAGCATGTTGGCGATGGGCAGGCCGTTGTAGCGATGGAAGCGGCGCGGCCGCGTGGGCCAGGGCCGGCCGTCGAGATCGGACAGGTTCGGCCGCGGGCCCGTGCTGCGGATCACCCCATCGGCATCCCGGCAGGTCAGGCCCGGGATCCCCATTGGAGCGGCGAGGCTGGATGCCAGCTCCGCCAGGACCTCCTCGCCCTCCCCGCCCACGATGGAGTCGAAGGCGGGTTGATCCTCCAACAACTCACGGGCGTGGAGCGAGGCGAAGTGGCCTCCCGCGGTGAGGTGGCCCCGAAAGCCCTGCCCTCGCAGACTCCTCGCCAGGGCGACGAACTCGTGGGAGCGCGACGTGAACAACATGGACAGACCCACCAGATCTGGCCGCCACGCCACGACCCGCTGCGCCACCCCGCGCACCTCGGCGCGGGTGTTGAACCCGAACAGCGCCGCTGAGTGCCCTGCAGCCTCCAGGCTGGCGTGGATGTACCGAAGCGCCAGGTTCTCCTCGATCTCGGCTCCACGAGCGCGATCTTCATGCCAAACCTCCCGGTGGATGACTTCTCGGCCACAACGCGAACAGCGCGAGAAGTTTACAGCAAGACCGACATGCCACCGTCCACCGGCTCGGTTTCGATGTCGAGGGAAATGCCAGCTAGACCGCCGTCCGCCCCAAGAGCCGCATCAAGCCCACGACCAGCACCAGCTGCAGCACCGCTGCGATGGCGATCGCGCCCATCCAACCCGTGGTGCCCGCGATCACGAAGCCCACGAACGCCGAGCAGCCCGTCACTACGGCGTAGCCGAGCTGCGTGTTGACGTGGGCCGCGTGCTCGCAGCCCGTCGCCATCGACGACAGCACCGTGGTGTCGGACACCGGTGAGCAGTGATCTCCGAAGATACCCCCGCTCAGGACCGCGGCGAGGGCCAGCGGCATGGGGATCCCGGTCTGGTGCGCCACCGGGATGGCGACGGGAAGCAGCAGGGCAAAGGTGCCCCAGGACGAGCCGGTGGACAGGGAGAACAAGGCCCCCACGACAAAAAGCAGGGTGGGCAACAGCCCCACGGGCAGCGCCCGATCGAACAGGGCCGCGAGCGTCTGACCCGTCCCGAGCGACTCGCAGACATCACCCAGGGACCACGCCAGGAGCAGGATGGCAGCGATGCGGAGCATGGGCACCATGCCGCCAGCGAAGACGCCCAGGGAACGACCTGGCCCGAAGATCCCCTGGCGAGCCAGCAGGGTCGCGCAGACCGCGGTGCCGGCCAGATAGGCCGCGAGCAGCGACTGCCGCACCCAGGCCCCCGGTGGGCTGCCCACCCAAACGGCGTAGCCAACGAAGAGCACGGCCAGCACGAGCATGACCGTGCATAGCGGCGCCAACACGGTGGCGCTCCCGGCCTCCGGTCGAGCCGAGGAAGGCGCCACCTCGACTGCATCCTCCTCCTCGTCGAGGAAGCGCCGCTGGGCGCGCGCCATGGGTCCGTACTCACGGCCGATCAGCGCCATCAGCGGGACCGTCAGCAAGGCCAGCAGCGGATAGATCTGGTACGGTAGCGCGCTCAGCAGGACGTGCAGGGGCGACTCGTCGATGGCCAAGGGTTCGAACCCCGTCTCCAGCAGGCTCATGATATACACCCCCCAGCTGATGAAGGGGATCAGTACACAGACAGGGGCCGAGGTGGAGTCGACGATGAAGGCCAGCTTCTCGCGGCAGATGCGCACCCGGGCGAAGATGGGCCGAAACATGGGACCCAGGATGAGCGCGTTGCCCGAGTCGGTAAAAAAGATGGCCAGGCCGGTCAGCCAGGCGGACAGCTGGGCGCGGGCGGGCGTGTCCACGAAGCGCACCATCGTGCGAGCGAAGGAAGCCATGCCCCCCGAACGTTCGAGCAGCCGCACGAAGCCGCCGATGACCAGGATCACCACCAGCACCTCGAGGTGGGAGGTCTCGACGAGCTGAGCGCCCACTCCTCGGACCATGCCCAGCGAGCCCGCCACGGGATCGAGCCCCGCCACCAACAGGAAGCCGAGCAGCACGCCCAGCCCCAGCGAGAGCAGCACGTTGCGCGTGGTCACCGCCAGCACCAGAGCCAGGACGGGGGGCACGAGGGAGAGGAGGCCGGGCTGGGGCATGCGGGCGTACCGAGGGGGACGAGGGGTGTCCGTGAGGACAGGCTTATCCCCGCCCGCCCGCCTCGGGGGCGACGCGTGTCGATCGCCAGGCCGACAGCCATGTCGTGGTTTTCGCGCCCACCATGGGAAGCGTGCATGAGCTATGCGCTTGGAAGTGACCAAATGCAGCCGGCACGATACTTGCGTCTCGTGCGTCCCACATCCCTGGAGGTCCCATGCACCGTCTGGCCACCCTCGTGTTCTCGATCCTGCTCCTCTCCTCCCTCATCGCGCTGACCGCCTGCGGCGACAAACCCGACGACACGGGCCCAGACACCACCGAAGGCGACACGGACACGGACACGGATGCCGACAGCGACACGGACGCCGATGCCGATGCCGACGCGGACGCGGACGCGGACGCGGATGCCGACGCAGACGCGGACAGCGACGCAGACGCCGATGCCGACAGCGACGCAGACGCCGATGCCGACAGCGATGCCGACGCAGACGCGGACAGCGACGCCGATTCGGATGCAGACTCAGACGCCGATTCGGACGCAGACTCGGACGCAGACGTGGACACCGGCCTGTCCTGTACGTCGGCCGACCTGCAGCTCTCGGCGGAGGTCTGGGACGCGTCCGGCGCCGCCTGCACCACCTGTCCCACCACGGACGTGCTCAGCATGGTGGCAGTGGTGACCAACCCCTGCTCCACGGACGAAGACTTCGTCACCACCGACAGCTGCCTGGCGAGCACCTGGGAGGTGGCATCCTCGAGCGGCATGGCCACCGCCATGACCAAGATTTGCGCCGGGACGATCACCTACCACACCGTTCCGGCCAAGGGCCGCATCGAGAATGCCCAGTCCTGGGGCACCAAGCGCCCCGGAAACTACCGGCTGACCATCTACTTCGACGACGCCGCGGGCTCGAGGGCATCCACCTCGTTCACGGTGCACTAGCCCATCATCCAGCGGTGCTCCGGGGTGAACTCGGGGACCGTGTAGGGGTTGCCCGGCAGGTGGCGGATGGCCCAGACGTAGTACATGGCGTAGCCGGGGGCCGCGCACTGGGAGTGGTCCACCTCGTCCAGGATCTTCACGGTGTCGAAGTGCCGAACCTTGAGCACCTCGTCGCCCAACTCCCCATGGCCATAGCCCTGAGGCTTGTGGAAGCGGTAGTGTTAGATCTCGGGCTGGGGGTGATGGTGCGGTGGATAGCTGGACCAGCGGCCCGGGAGGTTGACCACCTCGCCCAGAACGAGCTTGCACTTCGGACGGTTTCGGATGTCGAAGATGGTGCGGACGATGCGGTAGGCGGTGTCCTCGAGCTCGCCCCGGCCCCGATGGTCGGACTCGAGCATGTTCGTATCGTCGAAGAAGATGGGCGCGAACTGCTCGTCGTTCTCGACCCCCACGTAGACCAACTCCACGTCGGTGTGGGCCTCGAATACGATGGGGAAGCCCTTGGGGTAGTGCAGGCAGGCGGGCTCCTCGTCGAAGATGGAGTCGCGACGCGCGACCACCTTCCGGATGCTGCCCCCCGGCCCCGGCAGATCGAAGCCGATCTCACCTCGCATGAGCAACAGCGCTCCTTCTCGGGCGGCTTCGGCTACGACTCGCTGTCCGTCCAGGACGTTGTAGATCCCGAACTCAATACCCGTATCGGCCTCGTTCTCCCCGATGAGGGTGATGTCGGTGTAGCCATCCGGGGCGAAACCCTCGGGGTTGCGGATCAGGTGGGGATGCATGGGGACCTCCTGACGAAGGGGGAGTCGGCATCAAGTTACTGCCTTCGAGGTGGGACCGGCACCCCCCCAGGCTTGGAACATCCGGCTCCGCTGCCCAAGCGTGGAGACGGCACGCCGTCGAGAGTTAGGAGACAGGCATGCTTCGCTCCCTCGCCAACCTCCTGCTCCCACTCCTGCTGGGATGTCCCACACAGGAGCCCGCCCAGCCCCCGCCCGAGGGGGAAGACCACCAGCCAACAGCGCAGGAACCCGGCCCCGCGCCACCCAACGGCCCTCCGCCCAGCGTGGACCCCAGGCCCATGGACAACCTCCGCCGGCTCGGCGAGCAGGCACGCCACCAAAACAACCCCGCCTACTTCGACCAGGCCGAGGCCGAGCTGGCCACGATGCTCGAGGCCGATCCATGCAACGCCGACGCCCTGATCGCCATGGGGCAACTGACCATCGAACGCTGGCAGTTCCAGTCCGTGCGGGGTGGGCAGCAAAACCAACCCGATCCGGTCGCCCTGGCTCACTACGACAAAGCCCTCGAGTGCCGGCCCGACCACTACGCGGCCCTACAGGGCAAGGGCTGGTACTACGAGCAGATCGGCCAATACGAAAAGGCCCTCGACGCCTACCGCCGAGTGTCCGAACTCCAACCCCACGACCAGGGCATGCACCTCGTACTGGGAACGGCCCTGATGCAGACGGGCCGCTTCGAAGAAGCGGTCGAGCACCTGGACATCGTGGTGGCAGCCCACAGGGAAAGTGGCGACCGGCAGGGGCTGATGGTGGCCCTGGACAAGCTGGGGCGCGCCCACATCCGCCTGGGCAACCACGAGCAGGCCGAGGCCCTGCTCGAAGAATCCGTACAGCTCATGCAGGCCATGAAGGCCGACGGCGAGCAGGACTTCGCGGCCTGCCCCTTCGTGGCTCTCGGCCAGCTGTACCGCAGCGAGGGCCAGGACGAGCAGGGCGCCGAGATGTTCACCCAGGCGGCGGACGTCGAACCCAACAAGTCCGGCTCCCAGTTCCGCGCCGCCCAGTACCTGTTCTGGCTGGGGGAGCTCGACCAGGCGCGGATCTACGCCGACCGCGCCCTGATCATCGAGCAGCGCGACGACTACCGCCAGCTGCGTGAGCAGATCGATCGAGCCGCGGCGGGCGGCCTGGCACCCGGCGATCAGGTCAGCGCCGAAGCCGCCTTCGACGCCGCCACGCGGGCCTTCGACCGCTACGCCTTCGACCAGGCCGGCGCGTTCGTACAGCAGTCCCTTGCAGCCGAACCCAGCACCCCGGCCAAGGTCCTCGAGGCCATGGTGGCGCTGATGCAAGCCCGCTACGACGCGGTCGACACCCTGCTGTCCGAAGCCGAGGGCCTGGGCCACGATCCCTGCTCCGTCTCCATCGGGCGCGGACACCTGCTGGTGGCGCAGAAAGACTACAAGGAAGCCAAGCGCAGCTTCCGAACCTGCATCGGGCGGGTGGCCCAGATGGACGGCATGAAGGGCCTCGAGATGGAACCCGCCGGCTGGCCCTGGCTGCAGTACAAGCTGGCCCACCTGGGCATGGCCTGGGTGAACACCAACGAAGCCCAGCACTCGAAGGCCATCGAGTACTTCGACAAGGTGCTGCGCTACCAGCCAACCGACCGCTTCGCCCTGATCGGAAAGGGCAACGCCCTGAACGCCATGGGCGATCTCGACGGCGCCGAGCAGCACCTGCGCCGCGTGATCGCCATCGACCCGGACAACATGTACGCCATCGCCGAGCTGGGCCTGGTCGAGCTCAACCGCGGTGAGGTCGAGTCCGCCCAGCAGAGCTTCCAGCGCGCCATGGAGCTCGAACCCCAGAGCTACACCTGCCCCCACGAAGGCCTGGGCATGGTCTACATGCGACAAGGCCAGACCGACAAGGCCAAGGAGCACTTCGAGAAGGCCATCAGCATCAACCCGGACATCGAATACAAGAAATACAACGGCCTGGCGGCCATCTACATGGAAGAAGGCCGCTACGACGAGGCCGAGGCCCTGCTGCGCAAGTCGATGGAGAACTACCCCCACGATCCCGAAGCTGCGGAGCTGCTCGAGAAGCTCGAGAGCATGCAGGGGGAGTGAGGGTGGGCGGATAGGTAGGTAGCCACGCACACGGAGCGCTTCCAGCAACGACGACGCCCCCTGAGGGACGGAGCCCGTGCCAATTGACCGATCCAGCGACGGAGCCCCCCCGTTTCGACCGATCCAGCGACGGAGCCCGTGCATTTTGACCACCCCGCACGGATCCTCGCGAACCAGCCACGGTAGAACCACGATTGTCGCGCGCCTGGGCCCGACAAGGGCGCACGTCGAACCGAAAACGGTCGAAAACCGCGGGCTCCGTCGCTGAAGTGGTCGATTCGGGCCCACTCCGTCGCTGCCCGACGAGCGTCGAAGATCGTCGAAGATCGTCGAATTCCTGACGCCTTTCGACGTTTTTCGACGCACTCGGGCGACCAGACTCCATTCGGAAAGGGCGCGATTCGCGCCCTAGGTCGCCGGGTATCCAGAGAACTCGCGGTTCGGGCTCGGACCTGGCACGCACCGTGCAAGGTCCGAGGCATGCTCCACCTCGTCGCACACTCCGTCCCCCCCGGTTGGCTCTTCCACGACTGGCACGAAGCTGCCGAACTCTGGGCGCGCCTGGCGCGCCTGGGCCCGCTGCGGGCCGTGGCGCTCATGCCGGATCACGTCCACTACGTCACCCGCGCCGTCGTCTGGGCAGCCTGGCTCGCAGCCCTCAACGGCTACGCCCGCTGGAGAAACCACCGGCGCAACGAGCATGGTCGGTGCGTGTTCCTGCCCACACCCCCACCCGAAGAGCTGACGGGCCGCAAGCACGTCGATCGCACGCTCCGGTACACCCACCTCAATCCCTGCCGGGACAGGCTGGCATCCGATCCGCTCGCCTGGCCCTTTACCACGCACCGAGACGCCGTAGGCCTGGCCATTCCCGGTCTGATCGCACCCGATCCCAGGCCCGAGCGCTTCCACGCATACGTCTCGGGTGACCCCAGCGTCCACCCGGACGGCACGGATCTGCCCTTCGGTCTGCACGGCCTCCGCGATCCCTCGGTCGAGCAAGTCGCGGACGTGGTCTCGGCCCTCACCCGCACGGTCCTCGACGACCTGTACCGACGCGGGCCCGCGCGCACGCTCTTCATCCAGGCGCTCGCAGCATGCACGCCCATGAGCAAGCGAGCGATAGCCGCCGAGCTGGGCATCTCACACACCACGGTCGTCGCTACCGCCCCCATCCCGGCATCGTCGCTGAACAAGGTGGAGCGCACGCTCGGCGATCCGCGCTTCCCGGCTCTGCAAAGCTGGGACCTCACCGGTACCCGCGCTTGGCAGGGCTATCGCCACGCACGCGAGCGCAAGGGGGTACACGCCCTGCTCGTGAAAAATGCAGCCAAGCAGCTCCGGCGCCGCAGCGTGGAGAAGCGCCCCGCGCACCTCCTGGACCTGCTGTGAGTGACGGAGTTCCCGAGGGTTCGACCACCGCCCGAGATCACCCCACGTCCGGGTCAGGCAGCATGAAGTCCCGGATCACCCCCTGCAGGTCGTGGTAGCTCTGTACAAAGCCCCGCAGCGTGCGGACACAGGCGCCATAGGTGTCGAACTCGGCCACGGACATGCCCTCCACCTCGTAGGCCTTGCGGAAGTCGGGGAAGACCTCGAGCAGGCGCTCGACGATGGCGGGATCCACCGGACGGTGGAATCGATCCACCACCGCGATGTCGCTTGCGTTGAAACGAAGCTGCCACTTGTAGGGGATGGTGAGGATGACGTCGCCACCGATGAGCTCGGACCAGTGCATGTGGTGGCGGTAGGCCGCGGCCAGCAGGCGTGCGCGGTAGCCGCGCTCTCGGTAGACCCGGTCTGCTTTCTTGATGACCGCTATGCCGGCCCAGTCCAGCAGGCCCGGCTTGACGGCCAGGCCGTCGCGCTGGCGGACGACCTTCAGCCAGTCGTCCATGCGGCCCACCATGATGGTGCAGACGGGTGCCATGTCGGCGACATCCAACCCCTCGGCCCCGCGCCGATCCAACCCGCGCTCGACAGCGGCCCCCACGGCCAGGGCCTGGGGCACGGTGAAGCAGACCGTGGCGTTGATGTTCACGCCGCGGAACGTGGCCTCCTCGATGGCCCGGATGCCCGCCGAGGTGGCCGGGATCTTGACCTGCATGTTGGGGGCCAGCTTGCTCAAGCGCTCGGCGTGATCGGCCATGGCGCCCGCGTGCCGGTACAGCACCGGGTTGGTCTGCGCCGACAAGCGACCCTTGCGGCCACCCTCGCGCACGAACACCGGATGCAGCAACCCAGCCCCGGTCTTGGCCATGTCCTCCACCAAACGCCAGGTGAGTCGCGCCTCGTCCCAGCTGGGATTGCCCAGGACCATGGCCTGGATGCGCTTTTCCCATGCGGGCAGCTCCTTCTTCAGGACCTGCAGCACGATGGTGGGGTTGGTGGTGGCGCCCACCGCGCCGTGCCCGATGGCGTACTCGAGCTCGTCGGTGGCGCAGGAGTCGTTCCAGTAGTCGGTGGGGAAGCGGCTGACGGTCTCGTGCAGCTTGCTCTCATAGGACATGGTGGGCTCCGAGATGCGGGGGAGGATGCGTATCTACTCCGTTGACCCCGCGCTCGGCAGGAGCAGCACCCAGCTGCGCTCGCCGCGCTGGTAGAGCACGGCATGGTCGGGCCCCGTCACCGCCAACAAGGGGAACCAAGGCTCCTCCTCGAAGCCTGCCTGAACGGCCGCCATGGCCGGCGGATAGAGGTCCAGCTCCAGGTAGGCCTCGGCTTCGAGCTCGGCGACGCCCGTGGCGTAGCTGTAGGCGGCCAGCGCCTCGCGGGGGTGCAGGTCGTTGTGTACCGCACCGCCGTACAGCACCACGCGGGCGTCAGGCGTCTCGAGTCCCTGCCGAGCGTACACCCCCAGCTCTCGGGTGAGCACGCCCAGCAGCCGCTCATAGACGATCTCGCCGTCGGCGCCCATCACGGAGTCGTAGTCGTCACAGCTCAGCTCGAGGGCGTGAGGCGTGACCCCCAGCTCACGAGCAAGCCGTGCCAGCCGCACGATGGCATCCTCGGTCTCGGGCGGCCGCTTGGTGTCCTCGAGCAAGACCTCGACCACGACCTCTTCGACCTCCCCGCAG
>CAZVHW010000001.1:4032-61321 GCA_964626835.1 uncultured Enterobacterales bacterium | reverse complement strand
GGACGAAGTCGACAACGGCGTGGACAACGACTGCGACGGCGAGGTCGAGCTGGCGCCCGTGGCCGTGGCCAGCCACGATCCCACCGACCTGCTGGCTCACTGCGCCGCCTTGAACCTGGACGGAACGGGCTCCTACGACCCGGATGGCACCGCCCTGACCTACGACTGGGACGTCACCTCGGTGCCCTCGGGCTCGACCATAGGCACCAGCGACCTGGACGACAGCACGAGCGCGACCCCCGTGGTCAACCCCGACCTGGCGGGCGACTACGACTTCACGCTCACGGTCACCGACGAGGGCGACGCCAGCGACAGCGACACCCTGTCCGTCACCATCGCCACCCGCACGATCAACACCACCCCCATCGCCGACGCAGGCTCGGACCAGACCGTCAGCGCCACCGCCTCCTGCATCCCCATCGCGTATGGCGAAGGCGGCTACGAGTGCGATGCCTGCGCCGACGAACGCGTGGCGCTGGACGCCAGCGCCTCGACCGACGCGGAAGGCGAAGAGCTGAGCTACAGCTGGTCCGTGATCAGCGGCAGCGCCAGCCTGACCGCCTCCACCTCGGCGGCGGCCTACGCAACCATGACGGGCTTCGACACCGAGTTCGAGACCACCTACAGCGAGGACTTCGTCTTCGAGGTGGCGGTCACCGACTGCTTCGGCGACACCGACACCGCCCAGGTCACCGTCACCTTCGAGTGCACCGGCGAGTAGTGGAAACGCGGTAGATGATCGAACGCGTCCTCGCGGAGTGCAAGGTCGGCCTGCCCGGGTGGCGAGGCCTGGGTACGTCCGCCTTCGAGTTCGCACCGCCCAAGGGATTCTCCACCTTCACGATGGCCGTCCGTGCCAAGGTCCCGGCGACACCTCCGGCGGTGCTCTACCGGCGCCTGGCCGGCAAGGACAACGCGATCCTGGAAGCGGACGCCGAGCGGGCGGTCTTCCTGGCTCTCGGCGACGCGGCCATCGCACCACACTGCTACCACTACGAACCTGGGTTTCGGCTGGAGGCGTTCTACAGCGGGGCCACGCTGAGTGCCCACGACGTGTTCGATCCGGTGACCATGCGCGGTGTCGCGGCACAGCTCCACCGCTTCCACCACATGGATCCACCGCCCCTACCGGAGCGCTCCTTCTTCGAGCTGCTGCACGAACGCTGGGGCCCACTCGCCCGCCACGTGCTGGTCGATCGCCGCGACGAGTTCTCGCCCGAAGAGCGCAGGCTGTGCGAGCCGCTGACCGAACTCTTCAGCGAGAAAACGCGGCGGAAAGTAGCCGCACGTCTGCCAGAGGGCCCGCTGCACTTCTGCCACAACGACACCTACCACGGCAACGTGATGCGGCTGGACAGCGGCGAGATTCGACTGCTGGACTTCGAGTTCTCCTGTCTCAACCACCGGGCCTTCGACTTCTCCAACCTCTTCGCCGAGACCGTGATGGTCCACGGCCTGCCCGAGGCACCCCACTTCCGGATCGAAGCTCCTCGTTTCACGGACACAGACATCGCCACCCTCGTCGGCGCGTACTTGGACCACGGCGAGTTCCGAGACACCGCAGCGCGCGATCGGGAGCTGCGCATGCTGGTTCGACAGACCCGCCGGCTGCTGCCCCTGTCCGACTACATGTACGCCATGGCGGCGCTGCCCCTGGCGCTGGAGCCGGTCCAGCGGATCCGCTTCCTGCCCTACGCTCTCCAGCGCTTCGAGAGGTTCCTCGCTGCCAGCGGGTGACCGGCTCCCGCCGCAGCCAACGCCAACTTCTCCCACCTCTGGGTTACGCCGTGGACCCGCGCTCGTGACACCATCAGACGAGTTACCCGCTTTCCATGCCAAAACTCCTGATCCTCGCGCTCATCGGTTGCACCCCGGACGCTCCCAAGGACGACACCGGCGCCCACGACACCTCGCTGGCGCCGCTCTCCTTCGCACACGACGAGGCGCGCGTGCTCGCCTGGGCCACGCTCTGGCAGCCCGAGGAGATCGAGACCCTCGACATCTCGGTATTCATGAGCGCCGACGAGACCACCTGTCCCAGCTACGAAGAGGATGGCGTCCTCGAGACCGGATGCACGGACGAGTTCGACAACGAGTGGAAGGGCAGCCTGGTCATCGAGTCCGGAGACGACGGCACCGACACGAGCGGCAGTCCTTACAGCGAGTCCACCTCCACGCGACAGGCCTGGGGCTGGAACAGCCCCGACGGGAACGGATACGAGGCGACGGGCAGCTCGGACTCGCGCCTGACCTGGTCGGCCGCAGGGGCCGGCTTCTCGGGGATGTGGTTCGCCACGGACGGGATCGACATCCGCACGACTGGCCAGGACTTCCAGGGATTCGACTGGACAGGTCAGGCCGTCCACCTCGCCTACGATCTGAGCTTCGACGTCAGCGGGAACTACACGGACTACCGAGCCATCGACAGCAGCGGCTCCGCAGAGATCGATCCCGGCGGTACGCTCTCGTGGACCTGGTCCGCGACCTACGACCCGGACCTGTGCTTCAAGTGGCCCGTCTCCGGAGTCGCCACGATCACGGGAGCCGAGGACATGACCCTGGTCTTCGACGTTCGCAGCGACGGCGACACCATCGTCGGCTGCGACGGATGTGCGAGCTACGAGCTGTCCGACGGCTCCACCGGGCAGGTCTGTCTGTAGCCCGCCCTCCGCGCCAACATCGGCAGCAGAGCCAGCAGCCAACCTGCACCAGCTGGTGAACCACCACAGCCGCAGGTGGCGGGCTCCTCGTCATCGGGACCCGAGGTGTCGTCGGAGCCAACGGGTGAGTCCCCGCTGTCCCCAGCGCCGCTGTCCACCGGACTGTCGGGTCGGCCGCTGTCTTCCGGTTCGGGCTCGCAGTCGGGATCCGCCTCGTCCACCAGCCCGGCGCAGTCGTCGTCCACCCCCGAGTCGCAGCGTTCTTCGTGTTCCGGGCTGACGCTGGCGTCCCCGTCGTCGCAGTCGCCGTCTCCCCAGCTGACGCCGTCTCCGTCCAGGTCGGGCTCCCCCTCGTCGAGCCAGGCCGGGGAGAGCCAGACGTGCTCGTCGCTGCCATCTCCACCGTCATCGCAGCCGTCCGCGCCGTACCAGGAGTCCCCGTCCAGCACGATCTCCACGTAGAGGTAGGCGGGCACGGAGTCCGCAGAGACGTGGCGGGTCCAGGCTCCCCCGCCCAGGGGATCCAGCTCGTGGCGATAGTCGGGCCCCACGGCGATGACCGAGTCCACGTGGACCTCCATGGACTCGGGAACACGCACCTCGAGGTCCAGAGGCTGGTCTGGTGGCAGGCCCAACTCCTCGCCCATGCCACCGAGCAGGGCTCCTCCGCTGCGAAACTCCACGACGGCTGGGAGCAGGGGTCCAGAGGTGGCGTAGGTGCTACGCGCAACGAGGGCCTGGTACAAGGGCTCTCGGTCGAAGGTCTCGTGCTCGGGCACCATGGCGATGGTGAGACCGCCGCCGTAGGGGTGCTGGCTCATCACGGTGTCGGTCTGGCAGACGGCTCCCGGCCTCGAGTCGTGACGGTCCGTACCGCCGACGAACCCAAGACGGAGTGCATGCTGGTTGGGGTCCAGCGCGGCTTGGACCGAGCTACCCTCCTCGGCCCCCAACCACATGGGATCGAAGCTGGTCTCGGCCCAGGTGGAGTCACCGTGCTCGGAGTAGACCTCCACCGCAGGGGACAGCCGAGCGGCCTCGCTGCCCTGGTGGCAGCTCCAATCGGTGGCCATCTCCCCCGCCAAGCTCGGGTGGTGGGCCAACAGCAGGGCAGGGCCCCACGTGGCCTCCACCTGGGCGGTCCAGGTCCAGATGTCCTCGCACGCATCGACCAGGACGTTCGTCCCATCCAACCGCACGTCCGAGATCGTCAGGGTCGCCAGGGCTTCGTTGTCTGCGAACAGGTAGAGGTTCTTGTGGCCCACCAGACCGACCCCCAGGGAGAACCACACCTCGGCACCCACGACGGTCACCATGCCACCCTCGGGATCGTGCATGGAAAGGACCTGCCCGAGCACTTCGAGGAACCCCTCGTCACTGCTGGGCTGATCGCCGTTGACATGGTCCGTGACGACGAAGAAGTCCAACCCGTAGGAGCGTGCCAGGCTGTCCAGCTCGGCCACGGCGCCGCAGTCCCCGGAGCACCCGCCGAGATCGCTGGATCCACCGTCGCCCGACGCCCCGGTGTGAACATGTGGATCGCCGACGTAGTAGCCCCAACCCTCGAAGAACTCGGCCCCGTCAGCCACGGGGAGGAGTGCCAGCATGGTAGACAACAACGTGGGCGACACGCGGATTCCTCGGATGAAACGTCCGCCGGTACTCTAGCACAGGCCCTCTCTCCCGCCCCGGGGCATGCCCGACACCGATGGCGGGCTGATGCACGTGTCGGCACGGGTGTGAGCAGGAGCGAATCGTGTTCAGCAGCTTCGAGCGTAGGAAGCGAGGGCGGGGGTGGATCTTCGCCGCCGTCGCATTGGCGGTGGTCATCGCCGCCGCCGCCTTCTGGCACTCCCAGCGCAACAAGCCGGTCGACGTGCGCGACGTCGCCTGCTTGCTCCCGGAGAACACGGCGCTGTTGGTGGTAGCCGACGACATGGAGCTGTTGGCCCCCACCATCCCGGGCATCCTCGGCCTCTTGGATCCCGCCACGCTCCCTCCCCAGGCGGGGCAGCTCGCTCGAGAGCGTCTCTGGGCTGCGGCCAGCATCGGGACCGCCGACCCGGACCTCGCAGTGCACCTGCTCTTCCTGCCCGAAGACCGGGTGCCCACCAAGCTGGCAGCACGCACGCCAGCGGTCACGACGAGGACCCATCGCGGGCTGATGATCGTGGCCTGGAGCCAGACGGAACACGCGGATGAAGTCGCCGTCCTGGAACAGCTGGTCACCCAAGAACGGGCCACGTCGCTGGCGGCCGACGAGGGCTTCACCGACGTACATCGCGCGCTCGGCACGGGCTCCGGGCAGCTCCGGGTGTTCGGGCGCACTCGTGCGCTCATGCAGCTGTTCTCGCTGGGTGACGTCGAACAGCTCACGACGGCGGCGGTCGAACGCTCGGGCCTGGATGTCTGGGGTTTGGCGATCGAGCTCGAGCAGCAGGGTCTGGTGGCCCGCTTGGTGACCACGGGGAACGAGCGCAGGGTCGAGAGGATGGGGAGGACCCAGCCGAGCACCGAGATCGACTTCTCGGAGCAGGTCCCAGGCAAGCCCACCATGGCGCTCCGCTGGAGGACCGACGTACCCCAGCTGGTCGACGATCTCTCCCGCTTCCCCATCCTCTCCATCGGGCTGTCGGCAGCAAAGAACCGCATGCGACGCAAACATGGACTGCTCCTCGAGCAAGACGTGCTGGACACCCTCGCCGGTGACGGTGGCTGTGTATGGATCGTGGACGACTCGCTCCCAGGCGCCGAGCCTTCAGCCGCCGCAGGCGTGCAGCTGCTGGGCCCGATCCAGACCGAGTGGGTCCACACGCCGGGGGTCCCCACCAGGAGCATCGGCTGGGCGCGCGTGGACGACGAGCTGTCGATGCGCGCCAACCTGGAGCGGCTCGCAGAGATCGGGGGCAGGACGTCTCGGGACGGCTGGTACCCAGGCAGGGAAGGTGCCCTGGGACTTCGCGGCGATCACTTGGTCGCCCTGTCGGACCTGGAGTCCTCGGAGACCATCGGACAGGGCAGCTTCCTGGACCAGCTACCGCCCAGGGTCGCAAAACGATTCCGGTCGGCGCCTCCGCTCTACGCCTACTGGGACATCCCCGTCCGCTTGGACGAGCCAGACCCTCTCAATCCGGTGGACGCCGCGCTCAACGAAACCTACGGGCACCTGGCATACGCCGACCTGCTCACGGACCTGGACGGCGGATCCGTGGTGAGGACCATGGGGCTGTACACGGACGGGGCACCCGCCCTCGAGGTCTTCACCGAGATCGCCGAGCTGATGCCCATCGCGCGGGCGCACGAGTCGATCACCCACGATCTCGAGCACCTCGCCGGGGAGCTCGCGGTCACGACACACCGGCGCAAGGGGACCACCCCTGCGGCGGATCTCGAGTGCGGCAGCATCGAGCAGGCCAAGCGTGACGCCGCCTCGGTCATGTCCTGGGAAGAGGAGCGTTGCTGGCTCGAGCTGGGGAGAGAGGACGAGCGCTGGGCCATCGGAGGGATCTGGATCTCCAGCGAGGGCGGCACGGTCGCCGTAAAGGGGCTCGTGGATGCAGACGGCGACGGCGTCCCTGCACACTATAGTTTGCAGCTGCGATCCATGGGACGCTGGGGTCTGCGGGTCGCCGACGACGTGGAGCGGCTGACCCCCGACGAGGTGTGGTAGCTTCGGTGAACCAACCGAGGCGGCGATGCCCCAGGAGCAACCCAACAACCCCCTTCACGGCATCACGCTGAAGGCCATCGTGGAAGACCTGGTCGGACGCCATGGCTTCCCGGCACTCGCTGAACGCATCCCCATCGCCTGCTTCGCCAACAACCCGAGCATCCGGTCCAGCCTGAAGTTCCTGCGCGGGACCCCTTGGGCTCGAGAGCGCGTCGAGCGGCTCTACATCGAAGAGCAGCGGCGCATACGGCGCAACCGCGAACGCAACCAGCGTCGAGCCGCCAGGCGGGCCTACAAGGCCGAACTGGAAGCTTCCCAACCGGAGGAGACAACGGACGAGCGCCCCGGCGAAGAGTGATGATCCCACCGCTCCCGAGCCTGTCGGTCGACCCATCATGACCAGGCTTCGAGTGCTCCAGGTGCTCGTGGTCTCGCTCTCCCTCGCGCCAGCCTGCGGCGACGGGGATCCCAAGCCCGACGACAGCGGCACGGTCGCCGTGGACGAGGACGGAGACGGCTTCGAGTCCGACCTGGACTGTGACGATTCCGATCCCGGCGTCCACCCAGGTGCCGAAGAGCGCTGCAACGGCGTGGACGACGACGGGTTCGACGCCGTCCTCGTGGGCGCGTTCGGGAACGACGAAGGTGGCTTCGAAGCGGGCGCGGCCTACCTGTTCTACCTCGCGGACTTGTAGCAGCTCCGGACCACGCCAGTGACACGCGAAGGATCCATGGAACCGTGAGCGGCGGTCGCCGATGGGGTCGCACCGAGCGGCACGAATCTAGTAAAGTGCCGGAATTGCCGAGTCGACCTGCCGGACGCACCGAGCCCGCAAGGTTCGTGGCCCGGAGAGACTCGAGACCCACCCCACCCGGATCTGCCCTTGTCCGCACCCACGACCAACGAGATCGGAACGCTCTCCGACGGGCGCTACAGCCTTCGCCGCATCCTGGGCTCTGGCGGCATGGCCACGGTCTACGAAGCCTGGGACACGCGCCTCGAGGTCCGCCGCGCCATCAAGATCCTCAACCCGACTGCGGCCCGCGTCACCCAGGTCACCGAGCGCTTCGAGCGAGAAGCGCGGACCATGGCGCAGCTGGCCCACCCCCACATCGCCCTCGTGCTCGACGTGGACCGGGACGGCAAGAAGGTCTTCATAGTCATGGAATTGCTCGAGGGCGGCAGCCTGGCCGACCTCGTCAAGGAGCAAGGTCCTCGAACCTTCGGGCGCAGCGTGGAGATCTGCGACCAAGTGCTGCAGGCCCTGGCCCTGGCCCACGAGCAGGGGGTAGTCCACCGGGACATCAAGCCCCACAACGTCCTGCTGGACGCCAAGGGGGTCTGCCAGGTCACCGACTTCGGCATCGCCCAGATCTCCGACCAGGACGCCAACCTCACCCGCACCGGCGCCGTGCTGGGCACCTGGATGTTCATGGCACCCGAGCTGCGCACCGACGCCAAGAAGGCCTCGCCTCGCTCGGATCTCTACGCCGTGGGCACCATGCTCTACATCCTGCTCACGGCCCGCGAGCCCTTCGATCTCTTCGCCTCCAACCTCCACGACGAGCACTTCGAGGGCATCCCCGCGCCG
The DNA here is from genome assembly GCA_964626835.1 of uncultured Enterobacterales bacterium. Lineage (GTDB taxonomy): Bacteria > Myxococcota_A > UBA796 > UBA796 > JAFGLY01 > CALDOK01. Next base: position 53,399 of record CAZVHW010000001.1, on the reverse strand, counting down.
CTGCGGGAGGTCATGACCACCGCCACTCGCTTCCACCCGGAGGAGCGCTACGAAACGGCCAAGCGCATGCGCGAGGCGCTGGCAAGCGCCCTCGACGCGCTGGAAGACTCCAGCCTCGGAGTGGCCCGCGAGCCTGGCGTTCCCGCCAAGCCCATGGCCCAGCCCGCGCGCAGCGAGGAGACCTTTCCCCTCGATCTCCACCTGGAGCCGGCCACCGCCGCCACCGCTCAGGCCTCGGTCGAGCCAGCACTCCAGGAGCCCTCGGCGGTCCCTCCTCCAGACGTAGACCCCGAAGCGGACACCGACCCGCGGGGCCCGAGCGCCCCCACGGCCTCCTTTGGCACCATCAGCCAGGGCTCCTCGGAGCCCCCTGGAGCCCCTCGCCCCAGCCGCCGCTGGGTGGCCCTCGCGGTGGCAACCGCGGCCCTGCTCCTCGCCACCTGCGCCGTCGGCTACGCCCTGGTCGTCCACTTCCTGCCCGCCGTGTTCCGAGGCTCGGGCCAAGACACGACGATCGAAGCTGGGGACGACAAAGGCCCATCCCCGCGACACCCTCGGCCCAGGACGACGCACCCGGACGAGCTCGCGCTCGATGTCGGACCTCTGACGGTGACCATGGCCGACGAGACCTTCGTCACCGCCGCCGAAGTGGTCTGCGGCTCGGGGTTCAGGGTGCGCAGCAGGTTCGGCGAAGACCGAACCTGCATCGTCCAGGGTGTCCCCAAGACGGTGGACGTCTGCACCCTGCACTTCAAGGGCACCGCCGCCAGCTATGGCCCGGTGCTGGGCGGCCAGTCCCTCACCTGCACCATCAAGCGCGGAGTCGCTGGCTGCTACTGACCCACCGGGCCCCGGAGTGCTCTACAGCTCCGCCTCGAGGTACGAGCGGTCGCCCTGGGTGATGGCTCGGGCCAGGCCCAGGTTCTCTGGAAGCAAGCTGCGCAGATAGAAGGCGGCCGTGACCGACTTGCTCGCCACGTGATCTCGCTGCTCCTCTCCCAACTCCGCACCCCCTGCGAGCAGGCGATGGGCCACCAGGGCTTGCTCCAGCAGAAGCCAACCGACCACGAGGTTGCCCACCATGGCCAGGTAGGGCGTGGCGTTCGAGGCCGGCAGGGCCAGGTCTCCCGACAGCCCGGCCATGGCGAGCTTGCCGGTGACCTGCTTCACCCGGCCGGTCTCCTTGGCCAACAATCCGGCCAGTTCCCCGAGATCGGGGTGGCCGTCGAGCTCCCCCGTCAGCCCGTCGATCTCCGACACGAGCAGCCTGAACGACGCCCCGGCCTTGCGGGCCAGCTTGCGTCCCACCAGGTCGAGGGCCTGGATTCCGTTGGTGCCTTCGTAGATGGATGCGGCCTTGGTGTCGCGGATCTGCTGCTCCACCTTGTACTCTCGCGTATAGCCGTAGCCCCCGTGGGTCTGCAGCGACATAACCGCCACGGCGAAGCCCGTGTCCGTACACCAAGCCTTGATGATCGGGGTGAGCAGCTCGAGCAGCTCGTGACTTCGGCTGCGCGTCTCGGGATCCGGGTGGGTCTCCGCCAGGTCAGAGAGCCAGGCGCCGCGGTATGTGAGCGCCCGCATGCCCTCCACGCGAGCCTTCATGGTGTACAGCATGCGCTTGACGTCGGGGTGCTGGATGATGGGGATGCGAGGCGCGCCAGGGTCCCTGATCTTCTCCAACGCCACGCCCTGGACACGCTCGCGCGCGTAGGCGAGGGCCAGCTGGTAGCAGACGGAGCCGGTCGCCAGGCCCTGCATGCCGGTGCCGATGCGCGCCTCGTTCATGAGGTGGAACATGACCTTGATGCCTGCTCCCTCGTCCCCCAGCAGCCAGGCGCGGCAGCGGCCCTCGTCTCCGAAGTTCATGGAGCACGTGGCCGAGCCGTGCATGCCCATCTTCTCCTCGATGCCCGAACAAACAATGTCGTTGGCGATGCCCAGGCTTCCGTCGGCACCCACGAGCAGCTTGGGCACCATGAAGACCGACAGCCCGCGAATTCCCGCGGGCGCGCCCTCGGTCCGGGCCAGGACCAGGTGGACGATGTTGGGGGTGAGGTCGTGCTCACCCCCGGTGATGAAGATCTTGGAGCCCGTGAGCAACCAGCCGTCACCGTCGCGGACGGCGGTGCTGCGGATGTCGCTCACCGCCGAGCCGGCCTGGGGCTCGGTGAGACACATGGTTCCGAGCCACTCCCCGGCGTAGAGGCGATGGGCGAAGTGCTCCTTCATCCAGTCGTCGCCAAAGCGCACCAGCAGGCGGGCCACGCCCTTGCACAGGGCCGTGTAGGTGCCAAAGGCCGTGTTGGCACCGATGAAGACCTCGGACACGGCGATCGCCACCGAGGCGGGCATGGCCGCCCCGCCGTAGGCTTCCGGAGCCTCGAGAGCCACCCAGCCGTTGGCGCTGTGGGCGGCGTGCAGTGCGTGGAAGGCGCTGGGTACCCGCACGCTACCCGCGCTGAAACGGCAACCCTCTGTGTCGCCCACGGCATTGGCGGGCCAGATCTCCCCCCGTGCGAAGCGCCACGCCTCCGCCAGCACCATGTCCACGTCTTCCTTCGCCAACGAGGAGAAGGCCGGATGCTGGAACAGGCTCTCCAAGCCGAGCTGCTGGTACAGGACGAAGTTGATGTCGAGATCGTCGATGGGCAGGGTCATGCTCACTCCTCGCCGCGGGCGAATGATGCGCGGACCTACCGCCTATCCCCCTGGAGCGCGCGGATCACCGACCCCCAGCGGTGGCCCGGACCATCACGGCGTTGGGCGGCAGCCGACCGTCGAGGATGGCCTGGATGTCCTCCTGGGAGAGCCCGAGCGGCAAGGTCGTCCGCATGCCCCCGCTCCCTCCGCCCACACGCTCACCGTAGGCCTGCATCACCCCGACGGCTTCCTGGAAGCTCTCCAAGTCGCCGAGGGTGAGGGTCCGCTGGGTGCCCGACTGTCCCTGGCCCTCCCGGGGCGCGATGCCCTCGGCCTCGAGGCTCTGGGTGATCTCGTCACGGATCCTGCCGCGGGCCTCGGCCGTGCCCTGGGCCCAATAGTTTCCGTAGTGCCGAGCGTAGGCGCGCGTACCGGGCGTGATGCGGTTGCAGGCGATGCGCTGGGCGAGCCCCCGAAGCATGCGAGGGGCCTCGTCGGCCCGCCGCGCAGCTTCCTGGGCGATGCCCTCCCGGATCTGCCGATGTACGGCGGGATCACGAAGCAGCGACTCGACGATGCGGTCGAGATCGTTCTGGTTGAAGGTTCGGTCCGCGCCTCCAAGCTTGTCCGGCGCGAGCAAGGCGTGGATCGACTCCAAGGCGCGCCGCTCCTCGTCGTTCGGGGCGAAGCGGTCGCGCACCTCCTGCACCTGCTCGGAGATGCGATCACCGAGGTTGTTGAGCCCCTGCAGCAGGTCCCTGCCCCATCCGGACTTGCTGCCGGCCTGGGCAAGGGCACCATCGAGGTCCGCTACGGCCCCCGCGGCCGGCTGGGCTGCCACGACGCAGTCGTCGGCGTGGGCGTCGGAGGCGACGAAGACCGTCAGGACGAACGCGAGGATCGGAGCGTGCATGGGGACCTCCGGTTGCAAGAGCGCTCCAGATCCGTGCAAGAACCGCGCCGCTCGGGGGACGGCGGGAAGCCCGCGCACACCTGACGCAGGGCCCGCGCTTGGGTCCCCGATGCCGGGGTGGCCGCCACCCGGTGCGACCTCGATGACTTGAATCCCATGGCTCGTGCAGACGCCACCTGGCCCGCATTCTCCTCGGAGCGAGTCTGGCACGCGGTGCGGACCGGCCGGCGCGGCCAGCGGCTGTGAACCGTACTCCGCTCGTGGTTTGCAAGGTCGACTCGGGCGGCCGTCCCCCCCGACCCTGCACCCACGCCAGACGCAGGAGAGGAGCCACCACCATGACCACCACCACCTTCGTTGCCGTCGCCTACGCCACGCTTCTCGTAGCCACGAGTGCTTGCCTTCCGCCCCTTCCCGACCTCGAAAAGGGTGACACCGCCATCGACACGGGGATGGAGCCCTCGACGGACACCGGACCCATTGGGCCGGACGACGAAGGTTCTGCACGCATCTCGGTCTGCAACCAGCTCACCAACGACGGCGAGAACATGCCCCTGGAGGTCCGCTGCGGTGAGGTGATCTGGATCGCCGACTCCAACAGCTGCAGCGGCTGCAAGACCGTCCCAGCCGGCACCTACGACTGCCAGGCCGACTTCCAGCCCACCATCGGCTCGGCGCAGTTGCTCGAGGAGCCCGCGGAGCTGGAAGCGGGCGACGAGTTCATCTGGCTCTCCTTTCTCGACGAGGACAGCGAACCCGGAGTCCACAACGTATTCGAGGACTGTGACCTGACCTTCGACGAGCTGATGGACGAAATCGGAAACCGGTAGGGGCGACCGGTGAAGGCACCTCGGGCCGACCCCTTCGTGTCGTTGACCAGGCCGTCTGCGTCGGAGTCGGTGTCCGTGTCGGTATCCGTGTCCCCCTCCGGTGGACTGTCGGTGTCGGGCTTGTCTCCACAGCTGACGAGCCCAAACGAGGCGAGCAGAAACAGAGCGCGGGGAACCGAGAGAGTCCTCTGCGTCTGTGCGGAACGACGAATGTACCACCCCACCGAGGGTGGTCAGCATCACCATCTTCCCAATGCCCGATCTTCTCTCGCTCACTCTCCCGGCTGAATGGCGGCCATGCCGAACCACCGCGCCCACAACACCAGCTCGTCCAGCCCGTCGCCGTCCAGGTCTCCGCTGACGATTGACGGCCTGCGCTCCAGCTCGAGCCGGGGAGGCAGCCCAGGCTGCTCGGGTTCCAGTCGAAGCAGATCGCCACCACTGGTCATCCCCACCATCCAGTGCTCACCGTCCCGGGCGTCACCGGCCAACACCTGTCGAAGCCCTCTGCCAGCCAGCACCAGCTCGGGCTCCTGGGCCCCGAGGTCCAAGAGCCGAACCCCCTTCACCCGCTCCATGGGGTGCTCCAGCTCCACCAACTCACCCCCGGCCGTGAGCTCGACCACCCTGGCGTCCGCCAGCGCCAACACCAGCCTCCCATCGCCCTGCGACCATGCCATGTCCACGACGGGTGACGGAATCGGCACCGTGGCCATCAGCTGCCCGCCGGCGTCCAGCAGCTCGAGCCGCTGCCTCGGGATTGGCACCTGCTGGCCGGGGGCCAACCCGCGGGCGTTGTTCGGGGGCGCCACCATCGCATGCCCCGTGCGAAGCACCGCCACGCGAAGGGCGCCGGAGGCGTCCCGGTGCAGGCCCAGCCCTCCGATGGAGTCCGGGTCGCGTTGGGTCCAAAGCGTGCTTCCGTCGGCACGGGCCGCCCGCAGCGGGAGCTTGCCCGCTCTGGCCAGCAACCACTCAGGCTCGCCGTCGTCGTCCAAGTCTGCCTGGAGCACCAGGTCTGCCGCGAAGGGCAGGGGTATGGCGCTGGACTCCACCGGCGCGATGGTTCCTTCCTCGAGCGCCAAGAGAGTGAGTCGTTCGGCGAAGGCCGCCCAGACCCGGCCCTGCAGATCGGCCACCAGGGCTCGCGGCCCAGCTTCGAGGGTGCCGGTGCCCAGCACCTGCCAGCGGGTCGGGTCGCCCCAAGACTCTCCCAAGGTGCGCAGGCCCGAGCGCTCGCCCTCCACCACCTGGGCCAGCTCCTTCTCGAAAGCAGCGAAGCCCTGGTTCGAGAAACCCTGGTGGTCGATGACCAGGCGGTGCTCGGCGTCCAGCAGCATGGTGCGAGGCACCGAGCTCACCTGCCACCCGCGCACCAGGTCGCTGGGTGCGAACGCCAAGGGCAACTCGAGGTGGAGTTCTTCCCACAGCTCGGCCACGGCTTGTTCGCTGCCAGCCTTGTCGGTGCTGAGCGCCCACACCTCGAGGCCCTGGTCCAGGTAGCGCTCCCGCAGCTGCTGTAGCTTCGGCAGCTCGTTTCGACAGGGACCACACCAGGTCGCCCAAAAGGCGAGCACCACGGGACCGTGGTGCCCCGCGAGGTCCAAGACGCCACCATCCGGGATGGCGGCCTGGAAGGGTTGGACCACGGGTGCCTCCACCCGTCCCTTCGGAGTGACCTGGTGCTCGACCTCCCAGGGGAGCCGCATGCCGCTGTGCTCGAGCGACCGCACGGCGCCCGTTTCGAGACCCACTGGTGGGACCTGATGCGCACCGACAACGGTGGCGTCCAGGAGCAGCTCCAATGCTGCCAGTTGGCCCGGCTGGGGATCCATGTGCACGGACCAGCCGTCCTCTGACCACAGATCCCACGTGGGCATTGCCTGGGACGCGCAACGCTCGGCGTCTGCACTCCGCACACTGCTGGCCAGCTGCTCCGTTGCAACTCGAAGCTGGCTCGAAGACAGATCATCGAGCAACTCGAGGGCCATCTCTGCGGTCTCGGCATGCCGAGCCAGGTACGAGGCCGCCCGCAACCGAGTCGCGGCCGATCGCTCGGCGAGCCAGACCCTGAGCTCCGAGCTGTCGTTCAGCTGTTGCCAGAACCACTGCCGCTCCGGGCCGGCGATGGAGCGCGCCCACCCCGTGGCATCCGAGTCACGCAGCACGCGCAGCAGGGCACGCTCTGCGTCCGCAGGATTCTCGGCTTGACTCCAGGTTCGTACCGCGGTCTCCCAGGGGACGGAGCGCCCTGAGCGCAGCGCGCCCACCACGACGTTGGCCTCGCGCTCCACAGGCTGGAGAAAGCCCTTGGCCTTTTCGGTCTCCGCGGGTCGTGGCCCCCGCACCACCTCGATCGACCGCGTCTGGCCACCGGGTGGAAAGACATCCACCTCGAGCACGACGGTGCTGTCGAGCGGCCCCTTGAGCAGGGCGATCGCGTCTTTGGTGCTCAGCCCAACCAGGGTGGCGTCGTCGGCGCTCACCAGCAGATCGCCTTCGTGGAGCCCGGCCAAATCGGCTCCGGAGCCTGGGAACACGAGGTTCACTCGAACCCCCTGCGACGTGCCGCGGATGCCCAGCCCCACGAAGCCTGGATCGTCGACCGCCGCCTGGAGAGAAGGTGGGGTGGCCAGCGCGAAGAGGAGGATCGGGATGCGGAGGTTACGGGGTGACACGGGGACCAGGGCTCCTTGGTGGATGTTCCTAATACGGACCGGTGGAGTACGGGTCGGAAGAGACAGCCGCACCTCTTCGGCCACAGCTCGAGCCATTTGGGCCTTCGTGGTGGTGTTTCGGTTATTCCGATGTCGTTCTTCGGGAGTTTTTCGTCTTTTTGGTTGACTTCTGATACATCTGACCGTAGTACTGTATCAGCAACACCGAACGCTTCCCTTGAAGCAGCCCCACCGAGCCATGTCTTCATCGTCCACCACCACCAACCGCCATAGCGCCCGCCCGACAACTGTCGGGACGGCCCCGGTGTGCACGGTCGCCGCGATGCATATGCAGGGTCGGCCCACCACCCCGGCCGGAGGCTCCATGCGGTAGAGGATTCCCCCCCTCCTCCCCAGCAAGCCCCGGCCTCCCCGCCGGGGCTTTTTTCGTCCCGAGTTCCACGCCCCACCCATAAACAGGTTCACCCCCACCGACTTGACACATCCCACCACCACCCCCAGCCGAAACAGCCGACCATGTGTCGGGCGGGCGTGGTTTGTGTCATTCGACACATCGTCTTTGAAATCGCGAACAGAATTGGTATCGGGCGAGACCGTGGCCTCTCGAGGGCGCACCGGTTCCGCCCCGGGGAGGTTCCCCCTCCCCACTGCGCGCTCGTGGCCCAATGGACAGGGCATCGGTCTTCGAAGCCGGAGGGTGTGAGTTCGAATCTCACCGAGCGCGCCATCCATGGTGGCCGTAGCTCTACAGGCAGAGCACCGGGTTGTGATCCCGGAGGTTACGGGATCGTCTCCCGTCGGTCACCCCATCCAACATGGAGCCCATGGCCAAGACGGGAAGGTGCCGGCTTGCAAACCCGGAGACGCGGGTTCGAATCCCGCTGGGCTCTCCATCCGAGTCGGGGTGTAGCTCAATGGATAGGGCTCCGCTCTTGGGAAGCGGAAGTTGCTCGCTACGCGCGGTCCAGTCACCCCGACCAACCCTCTATGCAGGGGAGTCGACAAGCCAGGTCAGTCAGCGGCCTTTGACGCCGCCATACGTGGGTTCGAATCCCACCTCCCCTACCAACTCGACAAGCCTCGTCGGTGTAGCTCAGTGGAAGAGCGGGAGGTTCATACCCTCTGCCAGTCGGCGCCGTAACGGGTGTTCGACTCCGCCCACCGACACCATCTCATCGCTGGCATGGCTCAGTGGCAGAGCGCCGGTTTCGTACTCCGGAGATGGGTGTTCGATTCACCCTGCCAGCCCCAATCGTACCAAAGCGGGTATGACGCAATCGGTAGCGTTTCGGCCTTCCAAGCCGACAGTACGAGTTCGAGTCTCGTTACCCGCTCCATTCTCGTGGGGGTGTAGCTCAGTTGGAAGAGCGCTCGCCTTGCGAGCGAGTCGTCCTCGCCGTAACGGGTGTTCAACTCCGACCACCTCCACCAATTCCTTGTTTGTTCTGTCTATTGCGGGAACGGGCCCTGGTGGGCCAACCGGGTTCATACCCCGGCGGCGGGCGAGAGCCCCAGTGGTGGAGTTCGATTCCCACTCCCGCGTCCATCTCGTGCACGATGAACCCTAGCCCAGGATGTGCCTGACGGCGCCCTGATGGGGGTGGCCCCCAATCCTCCGCGAGCGGCGAATTGGGGGCTTTCTACCTAGGCAAAAGGAGGGTTCCGACTTAAGAAGATGGTGTTCTAAGCCTATTTTCAAAAGGAGGAACCCATGGGTCGGAGTATTACTACGCGGCGAGGACCGCAGGCCAGCCCCGAAGTCCGAGCGGACGATCCGACGTTGACCAGCTTTGCAGGCCTCATACCGTTCATCAAGTTTCTAGACGAGGTGCTCGAGATCCCATCGAGGCTGGCACTCGTCGTTGATTACCAGGGGCGGAAGAGGACATACGCGACCCATCACGTCCTGGCGTCCTTCCTCGCCGGCTCTGTGGCGGGTATCCGGAAGCTGGCCCACCTCGAGGCGGCTGGGGGCGATGCGGTCCTGTTGAAGTTTCTGCGCATGCCGTCTTGGCCAGTGCGCAAGGTCTTCTCCAAGGCACTGGCCGGGCTGGACGAGGGGGCGGTGTCCCGTCTCCGGGAACTGCTCACCGCGGTGGGGCTGTGGTCGGTGGGCCACCTCGAGGAGTGCGTGCTGGACTTCGACAGTTCGACCATCATCAGCTTCGGCCAGCAGGAGGGAGCCGTGTTCGGCTACTGCGGCAAGGGCCGGAACAGGCGGAGGCACCTTCCGCTGGTGGCTTCCATCGCGGAGACCAGGGCCATCGTCCACGCGGACTACCGTGACGGCACCGCCATCGACGCTGCTGAGACCATCGTGTTCTTCGGCGAGACCGTGCGACGTGTGCGCGACCGTCTGGCGGGATGTCTGACCACGATCCGTGCCGACTCGGGCTTCTGGTCCAGGGCGGTCGGAAAGTGGCTCCTGCAGGAGGGGCTCCCGTTCGTCATGGCCCTCCCTCTGGGAGCGCCAGTCAAGCTGATGCTGGTCAAGGCCACATGGCACACGCTCGAGGCCGACCCCGACATCCAGCTGGCCATCATCCCAGGTGTGCAGCTCAACCTGGAACCCAGGCTGCGCGTTGTCGCCATCCGGCGCTTCGTCCACGACCCGAAGGCACCGCCACAGGGAAAGCGCATCGACCAGGAGCCGAAGTGGCGGTACCAAGCCCTGATCACCTCCCTGGACTGGGAAGCCTTCGATGTCTGGCGCTTCTACAACGACAGGGCCGACTGCGAGCGGATCTTCAAAGAGGCCAAGGGGGCCCTCGGCATGAGCTGGTTGGTCAGCCACGACCTCACCGCCAACAACGTCGCCTTCCTCCTGCGCCTGCTCGCCTACAACGCCGACCTGCTCTACCAGCAGCACATCGAGCAGCGAGCCCACGCCGAGGACAGGCCGGTCATTCGAATGGGTCTGCAGTCCAGGCAGCATCGCTTCTACAGGGGACCGGGGCGCTTGCTGAGGGAACACGACCGCTGGGTCCTGCGCGTCCCCGACTGCAAGTGGCTGCGGCGACTCTGGGTCTTCCACGCCCCATGCTCGTCGTCCGCTGCTGACACAACCAGCGCTGACACCGGGCCTCCCGGCGCGGGGGAAAGGGGGTGGCTTACCCGAGCGACGCCTCAGTCGCGATCCAGACCCTCGGTTCACTGCATTCTGGGCTCCGGCGCCGTTGCGCCGGGGTCCCACACCTTCGGGCACACCTTGGGCTAGGGGCAACTTGACGGCCTCGGTTCCCGTGCGCAAACAGCCACCCAGGAGGTGTCCATGTCATCCAACGATGGCGAACAGAGCGCACTCACCGAGCGAATCGTGGACCTCGAGGTCCGCATCGCCTATCTCGAGCACAGCCTGGCCGAGCTGGACAAGGTGGTCTGCCAGGCCACCGACGAGCTGTCGCGGGTGCGCGGAGCGGTGGGGTCCATGCAGAGTGCGGCGGCCGAGCACAGCGGCGAGTCCCACCGCACCAGCTTGGAAGAAGAGGTTCCGCCTCACTATTGAGGGCGCGAACACCCGGTCCGAGCGGGAGCGAAGCTCGATCACTCCGGGTCGCAGTACCCAGCCAGCTCGACATAGGCGCGCCCGCTCGCGTCGCCGCTGACGGTGCTCGCTCCCTCCCAATAGGTCTCGCGCTCGTTGTAGAGCTCCTGGTCCTCGAGGACCGGAGACACGGTGAGCTGCATGTCGCGCACCCGAAGATCCCAACCCTGGGGATAGGTGCAGCCGCTCTGGGGGCTGGTCCAGCTACCCAAGGCGGTGACCTCGATCTCCTCGGGCTCGAGCTCCTCGGTGACGCAGTCGGCGCCGGAGACAGAGCCACCGATGACGGCCTCCGAGCCGAGCACCATGAACAGCATGATCTCGCGCCCGTCGTCGAGCTGGATGGCGAACCAGTCCCAGCCCGCCTCGCTGACGAGGAGCAGGTTGCCCCACTGGTGGTCCATCCACCCCTCGCCGGTGACCGTACGGAGGTCATCGCCCAGGTCGAGCGTCCCGCTCACGGCCATGCGCTCGCGACTGTAGTACCAGGTGTATCCGCCGACATCGTACTCGTGGAAACCATCGCCATGGTGCAGGACGGCGGGCTTCTCGGCATCGAGCGAGAGATCCAGGACGACCGAGCCGGTTTCACCGTGGAGGGTGTCGTGCCCATCCATGCCAATGACGGTGTTGTGCTCGGCGGCAAGGTCGATCCCCACCATGGCCGGATCGGGCAACTCCTCCACGTGCGTGTAGTCGTAGGAAAAGGTCTCGGCGTCGATGTCGGTGACGGCGACATGGGCCATGGTCGCATCGTAGACACCGAGCCGGAACACGAAGAAGGTCTCCTCGAAGCCGTACCAGCGCCCCTGCTCGTCCTGGAGATGGCCGGTCCAGTACCACCACTCGAGCAGCTCCTCGTGTACCGACTCGTCATCGGGGAAGACCACCTCACCGGTGGGTTGTTCGCCGCAGAGGTCGGCGACCCCCGTGTGCTCTCCGCCGGGACAACCGCTGGACGACAGGACGAAGAAGGCGAGGAAGGTTCTTCGGTACACGGTACCTCCATGGAGCCTGCTATCCGCTTGGGGCGACGGCGCTCGTCCTTCGGTGGGCCGTCGCTCCGAACCAGGTGGTTGCACGGTCTGATGGTTCCTCGCCAAACGACGGCGTGGGCGCTCCACCGCGCGCAATCCGCCGCTACGCCTGGGCCTCGTAGCGTTCCACCAGCGCAGCGTAGCGCTTGGCCAGTCCGGCGGGCGCCGCGGCCTCGGCGGCGCGGTAGGCCTCGACCATGCGGGGACGCACCTCGGCCGGCAACACCCGCTCGGCCAGCGGGTAGAGGATGTTGTTTTCCTTGTCGATGTGGTCGCGCAAGAGGTCCGCATAGCCGCGGGCGTTCTCGTAGATCGCCGCTACCTGCTCCACGTCGCCCGCCATGACCGCCTTGGCCCCGGCTTCCATGGCCGCCACGTACGCCCGGCCCTGGTCGTGGGCGATCAACATCGCCTCCACCGGCGAGCGCTTCGCGGGCATGCCGTTGTTCACCAGCTCCGCGAAGAGCACGTCCTCTTCCTTGGCGTGGTGGAATCGGTCCGCGTAGCTGCGAATGAAGTCCACCGCGTCCAGGAAGAACCCCCAGTCGTCGAACAAGCCCTTCTGCATGCGATCGATGTTCTTTTCCAACAGAGCGATCATACGCAAGATGAGGCGGTGCTCTTCGACCATCGAGGCGGTCACGTCGATCATGTCTAGGCTCTCCGGCTCCCATCGACACCGATGATGGCGATCTCGAGGTCGACGTCCTTCCCCGATGCGGCCACGGCTTGCTGGGCCATCATGGCCAGACCTCGGCAGCAGGGGACCTCCATGATGGGCACGGTGACCGACTTGATGTCGTTCTGCTGCAGGATGGCGGTGAGCTTGTCGACGTAGTTGCTCGTGTCGTCCAGCTTGGGGCAAGCGTTCACGAGAGCGCGACCCTTGATGAAGTCGCGATGGAACTCGCCGTAGGCGAAGGCGGTGCAGTCGGCGGCGATCAGCAGGTCTGCGTTCTGCAACCAAGGGGCGAAGGGGGGCACCAGGTGAAGCTGCGTGGGCCACTGGCGCAGCTCGGAGGCCACGCGCCCTGTGGGCTCGTCGGCGGCGGGGGCGGACTTTTCGACGGTACGGACTTGGGCGCCGGGGCAGCCGCAGGGAATGTCGGTCATGGTGGTTCTCCGTTGTGGTTCTGTTCAGGTGCGCGCGAGATAGTCGTTGATCTCGCGCTCGATGGCGCCCTCGGCTTCCTCGCCAAGGGCATGGATGGCGACAACGTCCTTGAGCAGACAGATGCCTACGCTACAGGTCACGCAGCCGATCTCGTACTTGTCGAGGATCGCGCCGATGGGCGGGTGGTCCTTCATCACGTTCTCGATGGCCTGAGTTCCCAGTTCGTTGGACAGGTTCATGGCAGGCTCCGCGGCCGTCGAGGAGGGCACCTCCATCGTAGCCTGAACAGAAGATAGGGGAAGCTGGCACGCGCACCCTTGATTTCGGTCAAGCGTCGGCGAATCAGCCCAATCCCTTTTTCGCCCTGGTCTTCCAGCACCCGGTCCTACATTCCCACGCCGAGCAACCAGGCGTCCTTGAACTCCTCCGCACCAGCGTCGGGGGAGAGCAGGAACTCGAGCTCGTCGTAGCGCTCCTTTGTTTCGAACTGCGTCTGCTCCTGCCAGGAGGCGACGACACGCTTGGCCTCCGGGGTAGCGTCCTCGACGCGGCCCATCTGGGAGAAGGCGTCCTTGCGGCCGTCCTCGGCATCCGAGAGCATCAGCGCCAGCTGGCCCAGGAGCTTGCGCTGCTGCTCCAGCGTCCAGATGTCCTCATCGCTGGGCATGGTCACCACGATCTCGCTGGTCTCGCCACCCGTCACGCCCACGGGGCGGCCACGGCCGAAACCGCCATCCTCGGTCTCGACGAAGCCCATTGGATAGCAGGTCACGCCGCGAGGGAGATCGAAGCTGAAGCGGCCGCCTTGGTCGGCCACCCGAATCTCGCCAGGGCAGGTCACGACGTGCTCGCCGGTGGCGGGACTGCCATCGGCCCAGACGAGCCGCCCCCGGACGACGCCGGGCTCGAGAGCGCTCAGCTGGCAGTCACCCCAGGTTCCGTCGAAGGCATCCTGCCAACTCAGATACGCCAGGGGCTGGTAGTGCCTGTCTATCAGGATCGTCTCGCCTTCGGGTCGCTCGACCGAGGCCAGCAGCTCTTCGCCCACGAGGTCCACGAAGTACACCCTCTGGGCCTCGGGCCCAGAGGGTAGCGTCCAGCCCGCCAGCGCGCCGGCGTCGACGACGCCGTCGTGGGGGCATCGCACGTGGCCCATCCCCGGAACGACGAGCTCGTGCGCCTCGGTCATGGCGGAAGGGGGTGCGGCCGCGGTCGCCGGGTATGGCGCCCTGACCCGAGGCGCCTTCACGGAACGGGTTCCATCGGAGCTGTTGGCGCCGGATCCCGAACCAGCCCGCTCGGTGCTCGGAGTTGACCCGTTCGACATCCACCACGCGATTCCGGCGACCAACAGGGCCAGCAGGGTGGCGAAGATCGCGACCTTGGAACGCTTGGAGCTCATCGTCACGCAGGACTATCCGGGAACAGCGCTCCAGGCCAGACCCAGGCCTTCGAAGGGGCAGGAGTATCCAGGGGACGCTACCCCCTGCGCTGCTTCGAAGACGGCCTCCGCGAGATCGTACTCGCCCTGGTTGTAGAGCGCCGTGCCCAGACCCGCGAGGGCCTGGGGATGAGCGGGCTCGATGAAGAGCACCCGCTGGAAGTACTCCTGGGCCGAGGGCGCCCGCTGCAGGCCGTTGAGCGCGTTGCCCTGGCCTAGCAAGGCCTGGACGTCGTCGGGTCGATGGGCGAGCACGCGCGCGAAGGCCTCGGACGCCCGCTGGTCGCGCCCCTGCGCCTGGTGACACCAGGCCGCGCCCAACAGGGCCATCTTGACCACCATCCAGTCCATGCCGGCGTCGTCGGCCGCACGGGCTTCGTCCAGCACGAGGAGTACCGCTTGGAACGTGTCCAGCGCGGCGTCGTGGTCCCGACCCTCCAGGGCGACGTGGCCCAGCCCCACCCGTGCGCCGGGCTGCCCCGGCTGTACGCCCAGCACAGCTTCGAAGCTCGAGCGGGCGCTGCCCGTGTCGCCTTCGAGCAGAGCGAGGAACCCAGCCAACACCCGACAGTCCACGGACTCGGCGCATTCCGGAACGCCCTCGAGCCGCGTGCGGGCTCGCTCGAAGAGGTACAGGTCGGCGAGTCGCAGTGCGGAAGCCAGGACGTCCTCGCTGCCACCCATCGACCGATCCGCCCGCTCGAGACGACGACGGACACCCCGTGCCAGGGGATTGGGAACGCCGCCGAGATCGCGCGCCTGACCCCGCTCCAGGTAGATCCGCGCACCCTCGATATCGCCAACATCGAGCAGCACACGTGCGGCCTGGTACTGGAGCTCCGGCATCCAAGCGCGAATATCGGCTGCCTGCGCGGCATGGCGAGCAGCCCGATCTCGATCGCCGCTGCGGGCATAGAGGCGCGTGAGGGACTCGTGGGGGCAGTTGATCTTGGCCTGCCCGGGATGATCGAGCCGATAGGCATCGAGCTCCACGGCGGCCCGCAAGAGGAGGGACTCGGCATCGTCCAGGCGCCCTTGCCGCTCGAGGGCCTGGCCCAAGGCTCCCTGAGCCTGGAATGCGGTGAGCCGATCACCGTTCGAGTGCGCTGCCTCGATTCCCCGCTCGAGCACGACCACGGCCTCGTCCAGAGCGTCGGTCGCCACCAGGGTCTCGCCAAGGAGCAGCAGGCCTCGCGGGTCCTCGGGATCTCGTCGCAGGAGGTCTCGCACCAGCTCGTCGGCGCGCCCGCGCTCCCCCACCGTGAAGAGGTGGCTGGACAGGGCGAGGAGCACCTCGGTGTCTTCGGGCTCCAGCTGGAACGCATGCTCGAGGTATGCGAGCACCTTGTCTTCCCGGCCGTCCTGCCCCCGCGCCCCGTCCCCCGGCTTGCCGTGGCGGGGATCCGGCCCTGCGGCACCCTTGCCAGCCGAGCCGCTGCGCTCGAGCCGCCCCTTGGCCAACCACAGCGCAGCGCAGGCGGGCTCGTGGGACTCAGCCTGTTCGATGAACTCTCGAGCCTGGGGCAAGACAGCCGGCGTGCCAAGATCGATGAGCTGCTGCGCACGATCGATCAGGACCTGGGCTTCGCCACACGAGGCTTCGGCCGATGTGGGTTCCGTCACGTCGCCCGCGCCCGTACAGGCGGAGGCCAAGAGCGTCAGCATCAAGGGCAGGTACCCAGACAAGAGATCCCTCTGGACGGAAAACGGCCACTATCCCCTTGGGAAAAGGCCTTCCACCGGCGCTGGCCCCCTGTGTCAGCTCAGGGCTCGGCGAAGATCCACGTCTCGCCCTCCTCCACAAACCTCTCCTTGGCCCGCACCACGAGTCCGAGCGGCTCGAGGTGGACCTCGATGTCAGCGAGGGAACTCGACGGTTCACCGGTGACCACCAGGCGGCCGCCTGGGGCCAGCGACGCGACGACGCTGCGCAGCCAGGCGTCGGAATGGGTTGAAGATCCTGCGCTGACCCACACCCTGGAGAGGAAGACGATGTCCACGCTCCCTGCAGGCAACCGAGCATCTCGTTCGGTGCCGAGCTTCCCCTCGATCCAGGAAAGCTCCATCCGAGCCGAAGCCTGTCCCACGAGGTTCAGGTAGTCGGCCAGGATGTCTTGGGCCCAGACCTTGCCGCCGGGGCCCACCCAGCGCGCAAACGCGAAGGAATAGCGGCCGCAGCCGCACCCGACATCGGCGACGGTGTCCCCACGCCGCACCCCGGTCAGTACCCGAAGCTCCTCGAGCCCCTGGATGCTCGCCTCGGCGCTGGTCGCGAAGGACGCGGCGTCGCCCAAGCCACGCTCGCCAGCCAGCGTGCGCGCACTCCCAGACTCAGCCAAATAGCGGGCCACGTCCGAGTGCAGCAGGGACCAACGCGGGTGGAGATCGAGGGCCTGCTGGTAGGCGGTGAGAGCCCCCTCCACGTCCCCCATGTCCTGCAGCTGGCCAGCCACCTCTCGCCGTAGCTGCCGGCTGTCCGGGTTTCGTTCCAGCTCCCGCGTGAGGCAAGCCAGCGCCTCGCGCTCGAACCCGTGCCATGCGGCCGTGCCCGGGTCCTCGTCCGCATGACGGAGATCCACCAAGCAGCCGTCGATGACGCGCCACACGTCCTGCTCGCGCGAAGGACCAGCCAAGTCAGCCGGAGAGGCGGCCCGATCTCGTTCGCAGCCAGAAGCTGCCAGGAGGAGGAGCGTCACGAAACACTGATGAAAAACGAGAGCCATTGGAACACGGGACCGGGCAGTGGTGAGACCCACCAAGAATACCGGCTGGTTCGCCCGGTCGGCGAGGCAGTTGGCCAAGACGACGCCAACTCCCCGTTTCCCATGATCTCGGCAGCCAGGATGGACGCGTGCGCCGGCCTGCGGGGGGCCGAAACCTCGCCACCGTCAGTACCCCTCAGGGAACGGTGATCTGGCCGTAGTAATCGTTTCCCCAGCAGGCCACGCCACCGGTCTCGTTCAAGGCGCAGCCGTGGTACTTGCCCAACGCCACGCTGGTGAAGCTACCGCCCGGCGGCTCGCACTGGCCCAGGTCCACCGAGCTGTCGCCGTCTTCGCCGTAGCAACCCCAACACTGCAGGGAGCCGCCCAGATCGATGGCGCAGCTGTGGTACGAGCCCACCGCCACGGAGACGAAGCTACCTTCGGGGGCCGTGCACTGCCCGTGGTCGAAGGGCTCGCCGTCGTCGTCGCCTTCACATCCCCAACAGGCGATGCCACCCGCGGAAAGCAAGCCGCAGCTGTGCCACTTGCCAGCGGCGACCTGCTGAAAGTCGCCCTCGGGGACCTCGAGCTTGCCGTTGTCGCCGTCGCCCCAGCAGGAAACGCCACCGGTGTCCGCCACCGCGCAGGCGTGCAGAGAGCCGCCACTCACCTGGACGAAGCCACCCTCCGGTGCCTCGCACTGGCCCTGCTCCACTCCACATCCCCAGCAGGCAAGCTCCCCTTTGCTCGTGACGCCGCAGCCGTGGTAGGTCCCGACGCCCAGCTGCACGAAGCTGCCGTCCGGCGGATCACACTGGCCGCTGTCCTGTTCGCCCCCGCAGCCCCAGCAGGTCACCCCGCCATCCGTGCCGATTCCGCAGCTGTGGTAGAAGCTCGCCGACACACCGGACAGGCTGCTGCCCGGAGGGCTGGACTGGTTGTAGTCGTCGCTCCCCCAGCAGCTCACCAGGCCGTCTTGTTGGGTGCCGCAGCTGTGCACGCCGCCAGCGGCGATGGCGGCCCAGTCACGGCTGGGGACATCCGTGTCCACCCCGCTGTCTCCAGGACAGTCGGGCGAGCCGTCGCAGTCCGAGTCGTCGCAGTCGTAGGATCCATCTCGGTCGTTGTCGGCACCATCGGAGCACTCACCGGCGGCGTCGCCCTCGTACTGGGCGCAGCCGCCTGCGAGGAGCGCAAGAAACACGGGGACGACGACGGGCGAGAGTGCGAGCACGGTACCTCCAGTGGACGAGGGTCGGACAGCTACTCCGGCTAGAGCTCCACATCCAACTCAGTGCTTCCCACTGTGGTCGCCTGCTGCGGAATCCGCTAGCCGGCGGTCCCCTCCGTGGGGCGCTATGGTCCCGTGAGTCCCGAGCCCCACGGAGTCCCCATGACCCGCCCCGCCTCCATCCTGCTGCTGGCAGCCGCACTCTCCGTCACCGCATGCACGCCTGACGACACGGGCACACCGGACTCCGAAGCCGACACCGACACCGACACCGACACCGACACCGACACCGACACCGACACCGACACCGACGGCTACGACGTGACGATGGAGACCAGCCTGGGAACCATGGTGATCAGGCTGGATCCCGCAAACGCCCCCATCACCGTCGAGAACTTCCTGGCCTACGTGGACGAGGGCTTCTACGACGGCAGCGACGGCTTGGGGGCCACCACCTTCCACCGCGTCATCACCGACTTCGTGGTCCAGGGTGGCGGCTACACACCCGAAGGCGCCCTCAAGGCCACCCACGAGCCCATCATCCTCGAGGCCGACAACGACCTGTCCAACCTGCGGGGCACCGTCGCCATGGCGCGCACCAGCGTACCCGACTCGGCCACCTCCCAGTTCTACGTGAACCACGTGGACAACACGGCCCTGGATTCCACGGGCAACGACGACGGCTACGCCGTGTTCGGGGAGCTGACCAGCGGCCTGGACGTGCTCGATCTCATCGCCGCGGTGCCGGTCGACGCTTCCTACCAGCCGACCGAAGACGTGGTCATCACGGGCGTCTCACGCTGACAGGGGGAGACCATGGCCACGACGGAGCTGCTGGACGTCTCGATACCGGCCGGCGAAGACAGCGAACCCGAGGGTCCGTGGACGCTGCTGGACACCGAGCAGGTCACCATCCGCGACATCTCCCCCGCGGACCGCGACGGGGGCACCCCAGACCACGCGAAGATCCGCGGGGACGACCTGGTGGAGGTGCGCTTCGACAACGGGTTGGTGCAGCTGATGGCCGGCGAGGACTACGCGGCCCGGAGCGAATACCTGCTGGCTG
Source organism: uncultured Enterobacterales bacterium (assembly GCA_964626835.1). Lineage (GTDB taxonomy): Bacteria > Myxococcota_A > UBA796 > UBA796 > JAFGLY01 > CALDOK01. The sequence goes on along the minus strand of CAZVHW010000001.1, from coordinate 34,197 downwards.
GCACCGACGAGCGAGGAGAGTTCCGTCGCGTATTGTCCGTTGCGATCACCAGGCTGGCCCGGGGCGCCATCGACGAGCTGCTCGAGGACATACCGGAGGCACTGCTGGCGGCGCTGCCCCGAAAGCTGGAGAAGTTGGCAAGGGACCGGCTGCGACGGAGAGAACACGAGCTCGCGGAAGAACTCTGCCTCGACTTCGTGCGCCCCTAGGTGAGGAAGCTCGAGGATCTGCGCTTCGAGAGCGCTGGCCTGGCGAAACCGGATGCGCTGTACGGGATCCGTAGGGACGGTTCACTGACGCCACCCCACAAGACCCCTGGAAACAAGCCGGTCCTCCTGCTCCTCCACGGGACCTGGCGTCCCACCGAGGTCGGCTTCGAGGCCCTGCTGGGTTCCGGCGAATGGGCCTCCATTCACCGGCACTTCGGTGGTCGGGTCTTCGCCCATCAGCGTCGGACCCTGAGCGAGAGCCCGGTGGACACGGCGCTCCAGGTCATGGCCCTGTTGGGGCAGTGGGTCGAGAGCACCGCCCCGTTGCACCTGTTGTCCAGCTCGCAGGGGGGGCTGACGAGCGAACTGCTCTGCCTTCGCGACGGTGACGAGACCCGTCGCGCGATGAAGCAAACCCTGCCAACAAAGGGCCAGGGGAAGGACTACCGGGACGGCATCGGCGACCTGCTGACACTGGCCTCGGCCGACCGCATCCACCGCCACCTGCGGGTCGCCTGCCCGGCCCGGGGCACCACGCTCCTGTCCAAGCGGACGGACCGCTACCTGTCGGCCGCGTTCAGCGCTCTGATGCTCGCCGGGGCCAACCCTGCGGTCTGTGTCTTCCTGCGCACGGTGGCTGCCGCGCTGCTGCGCTATTCGAAGGACCCTCGCCTGGTGCCCGGCCTGGCCGCCATGCGCCCGGAAGACCCGCTGATCGCCTTCCTGAACCACCCGGCCCATGCCGCCACCGCGGATCGTCTGGCCGTCGTGGCGGGGGACGCCAAGGTGGGCCGCAGCCTGAGGCACTCCCTGCACGTCATGGGCCTGGACCTGTTGTTCCGCACCAAGCACGACCTGGTCATCGACACCAACTCCATGAGTGGAGGCCTGCCCCGTAAGCAGAAGGTACTGCGGCTGTACGAGTCCACACCCAAGACCCAGCACGGGGCCTACTACTCCAACGCCTCCACTCGTCTGCCCATGGCATCCTGGCTGCGAGGCAACCCGGTGCCGGACTTCCTGCCCGTCGGTCACGCCGAAGATCCCCTGGGAGAGCGCGGACTGGTCCGCATCGCGTTGGGCATGGAGCAGGGCTACCGAGACCCTGGGCTCGGCGAAGCGGGCGACGACAGGGACGTGGTGATCCTGCTGCCGGGCATCATGGGCAGCCACTTGCAGCGGCAGGTGCCCGGCCAACCCGGCCAGCCTGGCGAGCCTGGCCAACCCGGCCAGCCCCTTTGGTTCTCCTACGAAGCCGCCTTGCGCGCCGAGATCCTGGGTCTCGAGCTCCGTGCCGACGACCACGTTCGAGCGACCGGGGCGCTCGCACCCTTCTACCAGGATCTGGGCGAGTACCTGCAGCGCAGGAAGCTCCGCATGCGCGTCCACGCCTACGACTGGCGCAAGGATCTGCTCGAGCTGGGTGAGGGCCTGGCGAAGACGGTGGCGGCGGAGCTCGACCAGCATCCCGGTCGCCGGGTGCACCTGCTGTGTCATTCCATGGGCGGACTCGTGGTGCGGGGCATGATCGCCAGCCAACCCACGCTCTGGGAGCGCCTGAAGGAGCGCGGTGGACGCCTGATCATGGCCGGCACGCCCAACGAGGGCGCCTGGTCCCTGTTGCGCATGGTGCTCACCGGTGAGCACCAGGTCATGTCAGCCCTGAACTTCCTGCTCCGGGCCCACCAACGAATCCACGGGGGGAAGCACGACAACCTGGGGCACTTCACGCGCCGCTTCCCCGGCGTGCTCCAGATGCTCCCGTGGGAGAACCGCTTCTTCGTGGGTGAGAGCTGGAGCGAGTGGCGGGGCGTGGAAGGCGTCACCGATCTGCCCGCCGATGACCCGAACGATCCACTGCCGACCGCCGCCGACCTCACCCTGGCCTGGAGGAGGATCGGGCTCTTGAAGGAAGAGGGAGCGGTCCCCGCGGGCACCATCTACCTCGCCGGCCACGCCACCTGGACCGCTACGAAGATCGACAGATGGACCCCGGATGGCGACCATCCCCCGGCCTTCCAGGAGTCCCGGGACGCCGGCGACGGCACCGTCCCCTGGAAGGGCGGGATCCCCGCAGGAGCCGACGTCTACTACGTCCGCGCGGGACACGATCAGATCCTCCGGCACTCGCCAGCCTTTGCGGGCATCTGCGATCTGCTCCAGCAGGGGAGGACGAGCCGCGAGCAGCCCCAGCGCCGCCCCCCCGCCAGTCACTGGTGGGGCGTCCGTGGAGATCCGGAACGCGCGGAGATCCAGATCCGGGGCGCGGTGCCGCACGCCGAACGAGACGACGCCTACCCCTCCCGAGAGCACCTTCAGGGGGCGATGCTGGGGCTCGATCCCAAAGGCAAGCAGCAGGTCTCCAGCCCCTTACCCATCGCCGTGGCCCACGGGAGCCTGCACGCAGCGCGCTGGCCCTTGGTCATCGGACATCACCGCGGCAAGTAGCTCTCCAAGGACGAGGTCTTTCTCGACCGCGTCATGGCCGGCGCCCTCGCGGAGCGGTTGGACGTGGGAGACTACCCCAACGCGGCGGGCGAGTGCCAGACCGTCCCGGGGCCCACGGATACGGCGGTCGCCTACGTGGTCGGTCTCGGAGAGGCCAGCGAGCTGACACCGCTGGTCCTCGAGGTGGGAGCACGCAGAGCCGCCCTGCGCCACTTCCGGGCCGCGAAGACGGAGGAAACGCAGGCTGACCCCGGTGACGGGAGCGATGCGAGCGCTACCCTCCACGATGACGAGCCCGTGGGGCTCTCCTTCCCGTTGTTGGGCTCGGACTCGGACCTGACGGTGCGCGAGGGTGTGAGAGCCGTGGTCCGTGGCGTGCTCGGCGCCTGCCACTTGCTCCAGCGCCAGGGCCGAGTCGGCGTCATCGCCGAGATCGAGTTCGTGGAGGAGCACTCGGACCGGGCCGCCGACGCCCTCCGGGCCGTCCGCGACTTGGCCACGGCGCCCAGCTTCACCGAGGGTGGGCTGGTGGTGGAGCACCAACCCCTGCTCCGAGAGATCGATGGGGGATTGGGTCTGCAGCTGAACGAGCCGGACGAGCTCACCTGGCCCCAGCGCGCCAGGCTCCACGTGGACGATGACGACCGCCTGCACTTCGTGCTGCTCACTCGCAGGGCGCGGGCCCCCGCTCGCACGCTCGAGCCGCTCTGGGCTCACGTGGACGGCCAAGTCCGCGAGGTCACCAGCACCTCCAGAGCCACCTCGCCCGACGAGGCCCGCAACATCGGCGGCTTCCTGTTCGAGCACCTGGTCCCGGTCCAGGCCCGCCCAGCGTTCAAGCAGACCATGCCGCTGCAGCTGATCCTGGACCGTCGCACCGCACGAATCCCCTGGGAGCTGGTCCGGTACGACGATCCCCAGGTCGAGCGCCCCCCGGCCACGCGTTTCCCCATCACGCGGCAGCTCTCCGTCGTTCCCTCGTGGGACCGACCTCCCGAGAGCCGCGGGTTGCGGGTCATGGTGGCCGCGGATCTCGAGGGTGGTCCGTTCGCGCTCCCTGGCGCCCGCCGGGAAGCCGCGAGCGTCGCCCGGCTCTTCGAAGGCGCGCAGTGGACGGTGTCCCCGCCCATCATCGGGCCCCAGGCCGCACTGAAGCGCCTCTTGCCCGAGCTGCTGGGCCAGCCCCCCACCGTGGTCCACATCGCGGCCCACGGCTTGGCGGGGGACAACCCGGGCATCGTGCTTCCCGCCCCGGTGCCGAGCGCAGACGGCCAGCGCAGCCCGCACCGACTGCGGGGCATCCACCTGATGGACCTAACCTCGCTGCCCAAGCTGGTCTTCCTCAACGCATGCCACAGCGGGTACGTCGACCAAGAGCAGGGAGGCGAGTTCGCCCCCACCATGGCGGAGGCCCTCATCGGGGCCGGAATCCAGGCCGTGGTGGTCTCGGGCTGGCCCGTGAACGACCTCGCCGCCCAGACCTTCGCGGAGACCTTCTGGGACTTGATGCTCACGGGCCACCCGCTGGGCGAGGCCGCGCAGGAGGCCCGGCTGCGCACCTGGCGCGAGTACCCCGAGGTGAACACCTGGGCCGCGTACCAGGTCTACGGCGATCCGGGCATGCGCCTCCCCAGCCCGGAGCGCGATCCCTTGGGTACCTCGGGGTCCATCCTGGACACGCTGCGCTGGCAGCGGGCGCGGTATCGCAAGAGCGAGCAGGGCGATGGAGACCTGGTCTGCTGGCACGGCGAGCTCCGTGCGCTCACCGCCGGGACCGACGCTCGCCTGCTGACCGCCGAGGTCTGCGAGGCGCTCGGACGCTCGTGGCTTCACGCCGACGCGCCGGTCGAGGCCATTCCCTGGCTGGCCAAGGCCATCCAGCAAGAGCAGGGTGGCAGCTTCGCGGCCGTGGAGCTGCTGTTGGACGCCTGGACCCGTCGGCTGGGTCGGATCGCGCCCACCGAGCCGAAGCTCGCCAGGGCTCTCTATTCCCGACAGGAAGGCCCGCTCCTTCACGGCGCGCCGTTGCCCGGGCCCGCGCTGGTCCGGTCCTGGGTCGAAAACCTGAACAGCATCAAGGCGAGCGCGGAACGCAACACCTTGCTGGGTGCGGCCGAGCTGCAGCAGGCGGTGCGCCTGGGGCGGTACCGACGTGCCGAGCTGGCGATCCCGGGGGTCTTCCTGGTCGAGGTCAGCGCCGCCGACGTCGAAGGGCTGCTGCGCACGTCTCTGGCGCGTTACCGTGCCGCTGCGGCATGCCAGCGCTTCGATGCGACGCTCGTCGCCGCGTGTCTGGGGTTCTTCCTCGGAGAACTGGACGCTGTGGATGCCGCCCTCGAGCTGAACGAGGCCAAGGAGCACGCCATCGCCGCACGCGACAGCTGGTGGTCGGCCGTGATCGAGCTGGATGCAGACCAGATGCGCGCCCTGGTGGACCACGACAGCCGGGAGGACGTCGCCGACGAGGAGCGCGCCACCAGGCTCGGCGACGAGCTGGACGACCTGGACGAGCGCTACCGCCTGGCCGCCCGTCGCTGGCGTCCGTCCCGTGGCGAACTTCGGGCCACCAAGGACTTCTGGCGGCTGCTGCTCGACATCCGTGCGATCACCCGCCAGGCGCCCGGCGCGGTGCGGGACCCCTTCGAGGACCGCCTGAACGATCGTTACTTCATGATGGAGCAGAACGCCCAGGGCGGCCCGAGGGTCTGGTCCGGCGGATTCGTCGCGAAGCGGTGAGCCGCTGGCAAGCGTGATCGCAGCCCCGTCATGGCGGCCAGCCGCGGGCGGCTCGGCCTGGAACTCCGGCGACGCTACCACGCTTGCCAGTTGAGCAGCGCCCCACAGGAAGCTCCAACACCACCTCCCTCTTTCCCTGCCCGACCTCGACTGATACCCTGGCCAAGACATCTCCGGAGGTTTCCAAGGCTCGGTTCCGTCTCGTCGCCTCGTCCGTCTTCATCGGCCTCTTGGCGGTCGCTGGTTCGTCCGCCCTCCACGCAGAGGTCAAAGAAGCGAACAGCGTCATCCACGTGGGAGCTACGGGCGTGGACGACAAGGTGGAGATCTTCGTAGACGACGTGTCCGTGGGTACCTGCTCCTGGGCCACCTCTGCCGCCGACTGCAGCGTGCGGGTGCGGGTCGACCTGGGTTCCAAGACCACCGCCAAGGTTCGTTTCACGCTCACCAACTACATCTACAACGGACCCTGCTTCCCCGGGCCATGTGGCAAGTACAGCGGCACCTTCTACGTTGAAGGCGTCAACGGCAACAAAGAGTGGACCGACAGCGTGAAGTGCCACGCATCGAGCTGCGGCGATGGGAACACCGCGGGCGTCAAGTACGATCGCACGGTGACCTGGACCCGCTAGCGCATCAAACGGCGAGCACGGCGAGGCCCTCCATGCTCATCACCTCCCGGAAGCTCCAGGACGCCTGGGACGGCGCCCGGGCACGCCAGGTGAGCACCCACGATCACGGCTCGTCCAGCCTGCGGCTCTACCGCTCCGTGTCCAAGGTGGGGCACCGGGACTACCAGGCGATCCCCGCGGGTGGGCGCTGGGCCTTTCCGGAGCTCGAGGGCCCCGGCTACGTGGCCTGCCTGTGGCTCACCATCGCCGGGAGCGTCCTGGAGAGCATCGTCGGCAACCGCGTATCCGCCCATCGCAGCGTCTGGATCCACGTCTTCTACGACGGCTCCGAGACCCCCGCGATCTCCGCACCCCTCGGGCTCTTCTTCGGTAACGGCACCACGCGCCGCGTACACTACGCCTCCAAGTACGTGGGCATGAGCTCGGGGGGCTACTACTGCTACCTCCCCATGCCCTTCGCGCGCAGCTGCCGCGTGGAGATCGAGAACAGGCACCCACGGCGCGAAGTACCGCTCCTCTTCGGCGCCATCACCTACTACCAGCTGGGCTCGCTTCCAGAGGGGCTGGGTAGGCTTCACGCGACCCACCGGGACCGCAGCTTCGAAGGCTCGGGCCCGGTCGACGGCTCGACGATCACCAACGATCCCCACGTGGTGCTGGACGAGACGGGGGGGCCCGGGCGCTTCGTCGGCCTGAGCCTGACCATCCGGCCCACCCACTGGCTGCGGTCACGCCTGGTCTGGCCCTACGTCGCGTTCCCGTACCTCGAGGGCAACCTCAAGGTCTACGTGGACGACGAGGTCACCCCACAGGGCCCCGCGCGCATCGACAAGCCCGTGGGGGCGCCAACCGGCCCGCAGTCCATCGAGTGGACCGGCGTGGAGGACTACTACCTGTCCGGCTGGTACTACAAGACCGCCCCCTTCGCCGGGCCGTGGCACGGCTGCCCGGTGCGGTCCTGGCTCACCGGAGTGGTGTCCCAGTTCCGGTTCCACGAGCTCGATCCCTACCCATGGCGGGAGCGGATCAGGATCACCGTGAACCACGGCGAGCACGACCAGGTTGACTGCCAGATGGAGAGCCTGGCGTTCCACTACCGTCCGCTGCGCTGACGAAGCAGCGCGGCGATCCGGCGAGTACGGGCCGGCCCAGGGAACCGACAGGCCCTTGCCGAGGACGGTTACAGAGGGATCCCCGTCGACTGGAGCCATGCCATGTTGTTCCTCCTACTCGTCGCCTGTGGCACCCAGCCCGCCACCCCCGACATCGCCCCCTTCACGGAAGCCGAGGCCGCCGAGGCCGCCGCTCAGACCATCTGCGCAGCAGCCCATCAGGCAGGACAGCCCTGCGCCGCCTCGGGCAGCACGGCCACCATGGCCAAGCACACCCTCGAGCTGGGCGCCACCGTGAACAGCTTCCTTACGCTAGACCCCCGCACCATCGGCTACGGCGACGACGCCGAAAAGATCCCGGGAGAGGTCCAGCTCTCGGTCACCCTGAGCCTGTCCGTAGACGGCGCGACCTTGCTCACGGAAGAACAGTCCCACGCGGCCAGCGACGCCGACCTACCGCTCGCCCGGGCCAAGGCACTCGACGAGTGGGCCCAGCGCTGGGTGGCAGCGTATGGCCTCGCGACCCTGGACGCCGTCGCCGGCGACGCCAGCGCGCCAGCCCTGGGCGCCGTAGGCATGAGGGTGCCCGCCCAAGACCTGGGCGAGCTGCACGCCTGGGCTGCGTACCCGGTGCTGCATGGCCAGGGCTTCGATCCGAAGATCGCCAACAAGATGGCCCCCTACGTGAAGTCCATGCTGGCGGCCCTGGGCCCCTTCACCGAGGGCCTGACCACCGAGGGGCTGCACACCGTTCAGGTCAAGGCCCGCCTGGGGGGCGGAGGCGCCCCCGGCCCCTGCGGCATCCTGCCCCCCGTGTCCATGACCCCGGGGGTCACGGTCTCCATCGTACCGCTGCACGGCGAGGTGCTGGTGGATGGTCAGCCCACGGGCGACATCTGCACCCTCTCGGAGCCCGTGGCCTGGCCCTTGCCCCAGGGCAACGCCCGACTCGAGTGGGACCAGCTGGCGGTGCTGGGTGTGGCAAAGGCGGTGGAAGCGTCCGTAGAGGAAGAGGAACCGCCGGCAGCTCCCTAGCCGCCCACCAGCTCCTGGAGCTCCCGCAACAGGCTCGATTCGTCAGGAAAGACCCCCGTCCTCGCCTTGGAGTACACAGTCTGCCCGTCGGCGATGATCTCGTAGACTCCGCCGGATCGCCTCTCCAGCTTCGCTCGAACGCCCAGGCGCTTCTCGATCTTGGCCGCCAGACCGGCAGCCCGTGGACCGTAGTTTCAAACGCCGCAGTACTGGATCTGGATCTTCATGCTCGGCTCCCGTGAGGTTCGTCGTCGTCGAGACCTTACACGCGAACCCGTCGGAGACAACCGATCCCGCCCTGAGTGCGTGACGGCACACTGACCCCAGGAGCCGCGGCCGCCTGGCTCGGCTCACTGCTCCCGCATCAGATCCTCGAGCAGCTCCCGATCGTGATCTCGCTGCTCCACCGCGGCGATGCCCTTGCGGCGCTGAACGACGACGATGACCACCCCCGCCAGGAACACCGGGATGCTGACCAGCTGGCTGGTGGTGAACACACCGAACCAGTCGACGCCTCGAATGGTGTCGCCTCGAAGTGACTCGATCCCCGAGCGAACCAGGGGGTAGAGGAGCAACAGCCAGGCGAAGACCTGTCCGTCGTAGCGGCGGTGTTTCCAGCGCACGGACAGCACGCCGAACAGCGTCAGAGCCAGGGCGCTGGACCACAGCTGCGTGGGAAGCATGGGCACGTGGTTGCCGCCAACACCCGTGTAGGGTTCGGTGGCAAGGAAGGGTGGTGAGCCGAAGATCCACAGCGCCCCGCCCGAGAAGGCGTCGGGCAGGATGTTGACCGCATCGGGCGGCAGGTCACAGGCGGCGCCATGACAGCAGCCGGCCATGAAACAGCCGATGCGGCCCAGGGCCAGGCCGATCATGATGCCCGGTGCGGCGAGATCGGCAAGCTTCCACACGGGGATGTCGCGCGCGAGGGCATAGATGACGCAGCCAGCGATGGCCAGGAGAACGCCCCCATAGAACGCGAAGCCGCCCTCCCAGATGCGGAAGTAGATCAAGGGGTTCGCGAAGAAGCGCTCGGGTTCGGCCATGGTGAAGTGCAGCAGCCGCGCCCCCGCCAGCCCACAGGTGAAGGCCACCAGGTACAGCCCCACGAGCTTGTCGCCATCGACACCGCCTCGCCGCGCGCGGCTCTGGACCACCCAGGCGGAAGCCAAGAAGGCCAGGGTGATCATGAATCCCCAGGTGTGGATGGGGAAGCTGCCCTGATCGGTGGTGATGGTGAAAAGGTCGGGCCACATGGGGGTGTCTGCTATCCGCTTCGAAGGACGTGGGCCCCGTGTCCCGCAGCGAAGGGTGTCTCGGGCAGCAGGCGCGGCGGTAGCAGGCCCTGCTCGCGCAGGGAGCACCAACGGCCACCCGCCACCACGACGTGGTCCAGCAGCTCCACGCCCACCAGACGGCCAGCCTCGAGCAGGCGGACGCTGACATCCACGTCGGCCGACGACGGTGTCGGATCGCCGCTAGGGTGGTTGTGGGCCACGATGATGGCGCTGGCTCGATGCAACAGCGCCTCGCGGAAGACCTGGCGAGGGTCGACGATGGTGTGGGCGTCGTTGCCCTGGGTGAGCACACGGTATGCCCGAACGCGCAGACGACGATCCAGGAGGAGTGCGTGCAGCTCTTCCCGCGGGAGCGAGCCGAGTCGCGCGAGGAACCAGACGGCGGCTTCGGCCGCGGAGGTCACCGGCTGGCCTTCGGGCTGCGCCGACAGCGCACGCCGAACGAGCTCGAAGGAGGCGTGCAACCGCACCGCCCGGGCGGGCCCCACACCCGGAACGTTCACGAGGGAGCCGGGAGGCAGCGCAGGCAAGCCCTCGAGCCCACCGGCGTTGGCCAGCAGGCTTGACGCGACGTGCTGAACGGGCAGTCCCGCGCAGCCCGTGCCCAGGGCCAAGGCCAACAGCTCACCGTCTCCAAAGCCCTCGGGGCCATCCAGCAGGTATCGCTCGCGTGGTCGCATGACGGAACCTCCGCCCGGGGAACCAAGCAAGGTTCGTGCCGCCCCAAATCCGGCATTGAACGGTCCGCGAGCGTCGAAAAGCGTCGAACTTTCGACGCTTTTCGACGCTTTTCGACGCCCGCAGACCTCTAGGGCTGGTAGAGCACCTCGACCGTGACCTCGACGGCGTCCACTGCGAACAATCGGTCTTGGTCGGAGCTCACCGTCACCAGGCCGCCCATCTTGGTGAGGTAGGGCTCGACGCTCTCGAGCCGGGAGGCGGGGATGTGCAGCACCACCTGGGCGTGGTTGCGCTCGACCGTGAGGATGTACGGATCGAAGACCTCGCCGCTGGTGGTGTGGACGCTGCCCCCGAGCTTGGCGGCCAGCGCCTCGAGCCGCCGCAGCACGTCGGGGCTGTTGGGGGTGAGGCGATAGGCGTAGGGGCTGGTGGCCAGGGATCCCGCTCCCTCTTCGCCCGAGGCTGGCTCGGGTGCCAGGCTGGTAGTGCCCGTGGGGACCTGTTCCTTGTCCCACTCGGGGATGTAGGTGGCGCCCTTGTTGCTCTTCAGCAAGGTCTCTATTGGGACCGCCTCTTCGGCTTCCTTGGACGTGGGGGACGTCTTCCTGCCGGAGCTCGAGATGGGCTTGTCCGTTCCCTTGCTACCCAGTTCCGAGACGACGCCCTGCTCCTGGACCGAATCGGGGAGCCGCTCGAGGTCGGCGCTCGTGGTCGGGTTCTGGCCGTCGTCAGCGCTTCCTCGGGCGTCCTCTTGTTGCGCCTCGAGGCCCGGGGCAGCGGCTTCCCGCTCGACGTCCGGGACGGTGACGGGAGCAGGTTCGGGCGACGAGAGATCGCCGAAGTCGGGCCCTCGGAAGACCAGCAGGAGCACGGCGGCAGCCACGACGGCAACGCCCAGACCCTGCATGGGATACCGACCCAGAGGGCGGAGCAGCCAAGAGAACCAGCCGCGAGCGGCGGGGAGCTCTTCGACCCGGCGCATGACGTCGGCATGGAAACGAGACGGCGCCTGGACCGGACCGTGCTCGCGAAGGAGCTCGACCGCGTCGAGCAGCTCGCGGTACGCCTGGCGCACTTCGGGCTGCTCCTCGATGGCGCGAGCCACCTCGGCCATCTCTGTGTCGGACAGCTCACCGTCGATATAGGCGGAGAGCCGATTGCGGGCGAAGAACTCATCCATGGTTACAGCTTGACATCTTCTTTGCCGATGCGGTTCCGAAGAACACGGGCCAGCTCGGTGCGTGCGCGGTGAAGGCGACTCTTGACGGTACCCCGAGGCAGATCGAGGATCTCGGCGATTTCGTGGTAGTCCAGGTCCTGGATGTCGCGCAGGACGATGACCTGGCGGTGCTCCTCACTCAGGACCTCGAGGGCCTGGTGGATCAGCTGCTCCGCCTGGCTGCGCTCGGTGCGAGCATCGGTGCCCCGGCCCGGGGCCGCGAACTGGCGCTGGGGCGCATCGTCCCTCTCACGGCCCTCGAGGGGTTCGTGGCGGTCCATGCGCCGACGGTTGCGGTACAGCCGCTTGTTCTTGCAGTGATTGACGGCCACCCGGTAGATCCAGGTGGAGAGGCTCGACTCCCCGCGGAACCGTGCCAGCGAACGATACAGCGCGATGAAGACGTCCTGCGCCACCTCTTCGGCCACGGCGGCGTCCCCCATCCAGCGCTTGCAGAGGGAATACACGCGGTCCTGGTAGCGACGCACGATGTGACTGAAGGCGTGGGTGTCTCCCGCCTTGAACCGGTCCACCAGCTCGTTGTCTGGCAGCTGGGCCAGAACCGCTAGGAGGATGGCCAGCATGAAGAGACTAGTCGCCCTTGTTCATCACGAGACGCCGCCCGGAGCGGATGCTCTCCTGGATACGTTCCATGGGTAGGCGGTCGAGGGGGAAGAGGGTGCGCTTGATCTTCGCCTTGTACAGGGTGGCTCCGTCGAGGTTGGTCATGTCGAGGTCGGCGTCGTCGAGCTTGGCGTTGGTGAAGTTGGCGTCCCGCAGGTCAGCCTGCCACATGCTCGCTCCGGTCAGGTCGGCACCCCGGAAGGTACAGCGTAGCAGGACGGCGTCGGCCAGCTTGGCGTAGGCCAGATTGCAGCCGTCGAAGCTGGTACCGGTGAGATCGAGGCCGCGCAGATCGGCCTCCGTGAGACTCTCGCCGCGTCGCAGGCGGTCGGCCACCTGCTTCTTGGTGAGCGAGACGGGGGCGCTGCTTCCGTCGCCGCGCCCAGAGCGTGCGCGAATTGTCATGGGGAAGGGACCTCTGAGGAGGTGATGGAGGTGGCGCTGCCGGCCTCGAGCCGCTGAACGATGCGCCGGGCCATGCTGGTGCCGTTGAGGACGTCGCCGTAGTGCACGCCGCCGGGGTTCAGGGTGTTGACCTCGACGATGCGTCCATCGATGACGTCCAGGCCTGCAAGCCACACGCCATCGCGGAGAAGATAGGGGGAAAGGAATGCTGCCAAGTCGTGATCCGAGGGGTCGATGGCACATGACCTCGGGCTGCCGCCCCGAGCCAGGTTGTGCCGGAAATCCCCTGGCGCGCGGCCTCGCAGGTATCCGCCGATCACCTCACCGTCCAGCCATACTAGGCGCTTCTCGCCATCCACCGCCCCTGGTAGGTACTCCTGGATCACCACGTAGCCGTCGCCCAAGCGCCTGGCGGCGTCGAAGGCGACCTCGAAGATCCGCTGCTGCCGGGGCTTCCGGACCAGGCTGACACCCCGCCCCCCAGACGCGCGGGCGGGCTTGACCACCACACCGTGAGGCTGCCCTTCGGCGAACAGGCGAGCCGTGGAGCGGCTCCGCGTCAGCATCGTCGCGGGGGTGGGTACGTCTTGCAGCGTAGCCAGATAGCCCTTGTGGCCGGTGAGCATCAGCGTGGTGGGATCGTTGTGGACCGCCACGCCCGCCAACTTGGCCAGCTGGGCGAAGGCCAACACGGCGGGATCGAGGGGGTTGACCCGCAGCAGAAGGATGTCGGCGGCCGTGAGCTCCACATAGCGGCGCTGGGCCTTGCGGTTGGCCAGCAGTTCCACCAGGGTTTCACGGTCGGGGGGCGCACGATCCAGGGCGTGAGCTCGCGTGACCAGCCGCCCACCTTGGTCGATCTCGAAGTCCCAAGGCTCCACGACACGCACCGAGTGCCCTCTCTCCAAGGCCTCGAACGCGATGTGTACCGTGGTGTAGTACGCCTCGAGAGTTGTGGTTCTGGAGATGGCGATCACGAGTCGCATGACAAAATTCCGCAGCAACCTGGGCTAGCTTGGAATTCCCTCCGCAGCAAGGGCGAGAGCGTGAGCGGCCCACGGTATATGATGGCTTCATGTCCTACGAACTGGAACAGCTCTCCCTCCTGGTGCGCGCTCGATACGCCCTGCTCTACCTGGTGACCCACGAAGAACTCCGCGTGGAGCGCCGCATCAAGGAGATCGGCGTACGCGAGGGCCTGACCGTCTGGCGCTGGCGCGCCACCTCCGGCCTGCTCGGTCCGGATGGCGATCCCATCCAGGGTACAGCCGGTCCCGCCGACGCCCTGCGCCACGTGCTCTCGGTGCCCGAGCCGGCCATCTTCGTGTTCCAGGACTTTCACCAGCAACTGAAGGATCCCCTGGTTGTGCGCCACGTACGTGACCTCGAGCCCATCCTGGCCGCCCGCCGCCAGGGCCTCCTGGTGGTTGCGCCGGTGCTCGAACTTCCGGTGGAGATGGAAAAAGACCTCACCATCATCGACGTGCCGCTGCCCGACGCGGACGAGACGGGCATGCTGCTGGACGAAATCGCAGAACGCAACGGCATCACGCCCCCCGAAGTCGCGCGGACCAAGCTGGTGAGGGCCTCCTTGGGCCTGACCTCCACGGAGATCCGACGCATGCTGCACCGCATCCACCTTGGCGGCGGCCGCTTCACCGAAGACGACCTACCGCGGGTGATCGAGGAGAAGTCCCGCGCCATCCGCGCCAGTCGCTACCTCGAGTTCTGGGAACTCAACGACGACATGGCCGCCGTAGGCGGCATGGACAACCTCAAGCTCTGGCTCGACCAACGCGCCGCGGCCTTCACCGAGCGCGCTCGCGCCTTTGGATTGCCCGCTCCCAAAGGGCTGTTCCTGCTGGGCGTGCAAGGTTGCGGCAAGTCGCTGATGGCCAAGTGCGTGGCTGGCTCCTGGCAGATCCCTCTGCTGCGTCTCGACATGGGCGCCGTGTTCTCGGTGCGCGATCAGGCCGAGTCGGCCTTGCGCCAGACCATGAAGGTGGCCGAGAGCCTGGCCCCCGCGGTGCTGTGGATCGACGAGCTCGAAAAGGGCTTCTCGGCAACGACCGATCCGGGAGCGGGCCGGGCACTGGGTTCCTTTCTCACCTGGATGCAGGAAAAGACGGTCCCGGTCTTCGTCGTGGCCACGGCCAACGAGGTGCGCATGCTTCCCCCCGAGCTGCTGCGCAAGGGCCGCTTCGACGAGATCTTCTTCGTGGACCTGCCCAACGTCCACGAACGCCTGGCCATCCTCGACATCCACGTCCGGCGCCTGGGTCGAGACCCGGACAAGTATGACCTCACCACGGTGGCCGAAGAGAGCGAACGATTCTCCGGCGCCGAGCTCGAGCAGGTGGTCATCTCGGCTCTGTTCAAGGCCTTCTCGATGGAACGCGACCTGAGAGAAGAGGACCTGGTGGACGCCACCCGCGAGACGGTCCCTCTGGCCATCACGATGGACGACCGCCTCAAGGAACTCCGCGAGTGGGCCAGGCCTCGCGCCAGGCGCGCCAGCGAGGACACACGGCGGGTTGATTTCTTCGCCCAGTGGGGAGAGTAGCCGACCCGCACGCCGTCGCGCCCGTTGGAAGGACCGCGCCAGCAGAGGGGTCCCACCAACGCACCCACTCGTCGTGTTAGACGCTGCCGCTCGAAGGCAGTAGGTATAGCGCCCACTGGTGGACCCCACGCTATCGAGGCTCGGCCATGAAGCAGCTCTGTGCCATCCCCGCTCTGTTCGCCGCCTTCATGGTCTGCGCAGGCACCGCAAACGCCAAGTGTGAGTCCCTCACGCGCAGCGTGGATCTCGTGGGCGGCGATCAGCTGGTCGCCCAGTACAAAAAGGTCATCGCCTGCGACACCAAGGTGGCCAACCAGGTCTTCCCCAAGTTCATGATGGCCGCTGGCGACGCGGACACGCTCGTGGCCCTGTCCATGTCTGCCATCGATGCAGACATCTGGAATCCCGTCTGGGAAATGATCGGCAAGCTGTCGTCCTACGATGCCCGCGACGAGGTCGCCGAGCGGCTGGGCATGGCCTGCCAGCACAACCCCAAGGTGGTGGGCTTTCTCCAGGGCGCCTACTTCGGGCTGCGCGACATCGAGTTCTCCCAGTGGGACGACGCCCTGGTGGCCTGCCGCACAGAGGGCTTTGACAGCTGGCTGCACGACCAGGTCAAGAACCCACCCCCCAAGCTCTACGACGAGAAGTGGAACGCCCTGTCCGACGCCCTGGTCCGGCGGCTGGGGGTCGACGCCCTACCCATCCTGGCCGACGGCGCCAAGGTAGCCGCGGGCAACGGCGGGCCCTTCGAGTCCATCCTCATGAAGATGGAGATGGCGGTCGCCCCGGACCTGGGCGAAGAAATGAACCCCGAATACCAGGCCAAGCTCGAGGAATCCCTGGTCAGCATGGCCCAGGACTTCCCCCCCGAACAGGCCCGTGCCATCGCGGACCGCCTCGCCAACGCGGGCTCCGATTCCAAGGCGGCCGAGCTACTCCCCACGGTCTACCCGGGCCGGGACAGCGGTGGCTACTACCTCTATGGCGGCGTCTCCATCGAGTCCGGCGAGTGCGAAGACGAGAAGATCGCCGTCCTCCACTACGGCATCGTGGCCGATCCCGGCATCCGCTGGATCATCACTTCGGCGGTCGAAGGCCCCCTCCGCTCGGTCAAGCCCCGCCTCACCAAGTGCACCGTGGACGTGCCCTGGACCGTCCTGGTCAGCCCGGAGCCCTTCGAAGACAAGGGCGACATCGACCCATGGCTCGAGACCATCATCACCACCTGGACCGAGAAGGGCTACCAGGTCAAGACCCGCGGCGAGAAGGAAATCCGCCTGCCATAGACTCGCCGTTCTAGCTCTTCCAGCGTCCGAACAGCTTGCGGATGGCTCGACGGCCTCGGCCCTCCTCTTCCAGCGACGCATCGCGTATCCGGCTGTATTCGCCGAGGACCCGCAAGGCATCGCTGGCACGCTCCATGCCAGGCTCGAGCAACAAGGCCTCGCGGAAGTGCCGGATGGCGAGATCCGGCCGCCGTTGATCCAGCGCGATGCGCCCAAGCTCCATGTGAGCCTCCGCCCGCTGACCCTCGTCAAGCTCCTCGACCAACAAGCGGTGGAGCTCCGCAACACGAGGGGAGCGATCCATGGCACCTCCGGCAGGACGTCTATCCGACCACCGCCTCGCGTACCCGTACCCGTACCCGTTCAACGCCCCTGGTCAGCCAACCCCGATCCAACCCGCCACACGATCCACCCTTCGAGGCCAAACGCCGGCTCACCCATGGCACGGTCGAGCAGGGCCTGAGCGAGGTCCGGGGACTTGGCGCGCCGACGGTGGAGCACCACGTAGACGAAGCCCGCCTCCTCGAGCGCGCCGACCGCGGCCGCCATGGCACCCGGCTGGTCGAGGGGCTCGGCCCGGGTCATTTCCTTGGGAGGCAACTCGTGGGGAGGCCGGGTGGGGTGCAACCCGCAGAGCGCGTCTGCCGCTGCCACCAGACGGTTGCTGGCCAGAACGGCGTCCAGCCCCTCGTAGTTTTCGGCTACGGGCAGACCGTGGAGGGTCTGCCAACGGTTGTAGACACGTGGAGGCTCCTGGGAGAAGGGCCGCCGCCCGTTGTCGAATGGCAGCTCGATGATCGCTCCGGGGGCCTCGAGGAAGGAGTAGACCTCAGGCAGGTCGACCGCGTAGTGATGCCGTGGCCAGTGGGTTTGCCCCAGGAAGAGCGACTCAGCCAGCACCAGGACCACCAGCCCAACGGCACGGGGTGTACTCCCCGCGACCAGGCGCTCGGCTCCCATGGCCGCGAGCACGCCGAGAAACACCGTGGCCGGCCCGACGGCGCGGTGCCAATGTGACAGGCCGATCAACGGCGGAAAGAGCTTCACCAACAAACGGGCCGGACCGGGCAGGGGGGTGCCGGCGACCGTCACCACCTCGCCACCCACACGCAGCCAGTGACCCAGAGCGAGGGCCAGGAACACCAACGCAAGCAACGCCAGCGGCGCCGCCTGTCGCCGCCGGGCCCACCAGCCCAGCGCGGCCAAGCCGACGACCGCCAACCCCAGGTAGACCGAGAGAGAGACAGGTGCAGGCTCCACGCTGGGGAGAACCAGGTTGAGCGCATCCGTGCCGTAGTTACGCAGCCATCGCCAGTGATCCAGGTGGGCGCGAGGCACGGCAGTGGGAAGGTGCCAGCGGCCATCCCAGAGCTCGCGGATGGACAGGAAGTACAGCAGCGAGGGCAGGGTCATCACCCCCGCCAGCATGCCCTGGCCCAACAGGCCTCGCCAGCGCCGGTGGCGATGGAAGAGCCAAGGCAAGAGAACGATCTGCACAATCAGCCCAAAAAAGGCGTTGTACCACCCTGACAACGCAAACGCGCCCAGGCAGAGCCCAGCCCCGATGGCATCGCGACGCCGACCATGGCGGCTGTACCGCCAGAGAAAGGCCAGGTGCGCTGCCAGCGGCCAGGTGGGCCAGGACTCCGTGATGCCGAACTCCATGACGCCGGACAGGAACGGGCTGCAGCCCACCGTCACCATGCAAACCCAAGCGGCCCGAGGTCCTACGTGTTGCCGCGCAAGCCACCACGCGGTGGCCAGGCCCAGCAGCACGTTGGCCAGCATCAGACCGTTGTAGCCGAGCACGGGATGAACGAGGTAGCCAGGCAGGGCCAGTGGCAGGTTGACGGGGTCCATCAGGGGCAGGGGCAGCCCTTCCGGATAGTTGGCCAACGCGCCGGCGCCCGCGAGCCGCCGCACGGCTCGCCAGAACATCCAGAGATGGTTGTCGGTCTCACCGAGTGGGTGGCCGAAGAGCTGGAGCGGCTTGACCACCAAGGGCCAGGTGAAGACCACGGCCGCGCCCAGAACCATGCCCAGCGTCCAACGCGGGGAAGGCGGGGAAGGCGGGAGGGCTTCGCGCAGCTTCATGTCCGCACCTAGGCCAGCGTGAATTGGCAGCAGATCCGATCCACGCCGGTGAGAGGACCCCGGCCGAGCAACATGGGTGCAGCCACCGGCGTGCCGTGGCGACCGACCGCCCACCCGCCCCGGGGCTGGTCGTCACCGTGAAGGAGGGTCCACGTGAGCGCCGGATCGAGCTCGATCCGCAAACGAAGATCCCCCGCGATTCCCAGCAACCTTCCACCCCGCCAGCCGAGCAGCCAGTCAGGACCGAGCTGCCAGGCCACCAACACGCCGCTACCACGCGTCGCACAAAAACGCCGCGAGGAAAAGCGGTCGCACACCTCGAGGCGGCGCCCCAAGAGCCGCACGCACCGCTCGTGATCGCCAAAGCCCGACCCAACGGCGCGGGCCCGGATGAGCAGCTCCTTGTCCGTCACACGGGCGCCCAGCATCTCCGCACGACGGGGTGGTCGAGCGGGCACCTCGTGGGCCACGTTGTCCGGCGCTCCGGGAGGATGGCGCTCCGGGTGAGGCGAGACCAGGATTGGCGTGCCGCCCACGAACCAGGACACCGTCAGCGCGGCGGGGCTCCGCCCCGGGACACCCGAAGCCGCCTGGAGGCGCACCAGCAGACGCGACGGCCGCTCTACAACGGTGCTGGACCCGAGCACCAGACCGGCAGCCCGGAAGGACCGCACACTCGGCGTGGACCCCTCGGCCTGGGCGTCACGGGACCTGGCAGGCATCGCGGGAGCCAAGGCCCGCTCCAGCGACCCGCACGCAGCAAAGGGTCGGCCGCGCACCAATCCCAGACCCAGCGCTGCGTTCCACAGGGAACGAGCCCGGGAGCTGGCATCGAGCGGGAGAAGGGGCTCGGGACGTTGGTCGTGCTCGCCAGGAACGCGGCCATCGCCGGGCCCGACGACGGCGGACACGAGGTGCAGGGCGCGCCGCAGGGCCCCGAGGCCCGCACTCGGCAGAGGCGCGCGATTTGCGAGACCGAAGGCGTGCACCACCAACCCGTGGGTCAACAGCTCCGGCAGTAGGCCCAGGTCGCCACCCCGGGGTGCGCCGTCGGCGTCGAGCAGCCAAGACAGGGCGGGCCCGAGCTGTGCGAGAGCCCGGCCGGACCGTTCGGAGGCGCGAGGCAAACAAGGCCACCCCAGCGCGCCGACAGCCAACCCCGCAAGCTGCAGGACACGCCGGGGATCCCCCGGAGCGGCCGACGAGAGCCGTCGCTCGAGGTGCTCCACGTGAAGCGCTGCGGAGCCCGCCAGCCTGTCCCGAAGATCTGCAGAAGCGTGTGGGCCCAACCAAGCGAGCGCGGCGAGCCAGTGGATCAGCCGGGCCACCAGGTCGGTGGTGTGCACCCAGCCCGCACCGTGTCCAGGGCGGTCGGCCTCGAGCCATGACGAGAGCCCAGCCACGGCCGCCGGACCCGCGCCGGGTACACCCGCAGCCGCTTGCCACGCCAAGCGCGCCGCCCAGCCAGTGCGGTGCACGGCCCGATCCTCGGGTCGAACCGCCGCGGGGTCGAGCTGCCACCAAGGCAGCGCCGCGGCGGCAGCCCCCAGTCCTTCAACGGGAACCGGGACGCCGCAATCGTGGCCGACCGGGGGCAAACGAAAGGGGAGGATGCCCACCTCTCCCGCGATAGGCGGCGCGGGATGGTCGAGCACCGGAGCGCGCCGTGCAAGCCGCGCGGCGAGCCGACGATGGCCTTGGAGCAAGCGGTGCATGGAGCGTCTAGGTGACCGTGAACTCGAAGGCGATCTCTTCGCCCATTTCCTTGCGCAGATAGTTCTTGAGGTTCCTGCGGATACGTACCTCGAGCTGCCGAATTCGCTCCTTGCTCACCCCGAAGCGTTGGCCCAAGGCAGAGAGGCTCAACGGCTCGTGCGCGACCAGGCGCTCATGCCAGATGGCCAGCTCGCGCTTGTCGTGCAGACCCTCGGCGAAGGCGTCGAGCTTTTCCTTGACCACTTCGTGGAGCTGACCACGGAGCACCTCGGTCTCGGGGCCCACGGCATCTGCGTCGGGCATGATGTCCACCAGCGCGCGACCTTCGCCGTCGGACAGCGGAGCGTCGATGGACATGGCGGGTGCACGCATGTGACGGTCCACGGCGATGACCTCGCTCTCGGCCACCGACAAGCGCTCGGCGATGAGCTTGGTCTTGGGCTGCAGACCTTCCTTGATGAGCCGCTCCCGCTCCTTGCGCAGCTGGAAGAAGAGCTGCCGGGCCGCCCGGGTGCTGCCCAGACGCACCAGCCGGTAGTTGTCCATCAGGAAGCGCAGAATCATGGCCCGGATCCAGTACTGTGCGTAGCTGGAGAAGCGGATTCCCCGGTAGGGATCGTAGCGGGACAGTGCCTGCACCAGCCCGACGTTGCCTTCCTGGATGAGGTCGAGCACGTTTGACCACTGCCGGTGGTACTGGAACGCCAGCTTCACCACCAGCCGAAGATTCGCGGTGACCAGACGCTCCCCCGCTTTCTGGTCGCCGTCGTCGTAATAGGCGATGGCTACCTCGCGCTCTTCCTCCGGCGAGAGCAGAGGGTACTTGCGAAGCTCGGCCAGGTAGTGGTTGAGCAGATCTCGCGCCGGCATCGTCTCTCGGGGGGTCGAGAGGGCCGGCATGGTGGATGGCACCGGCTTGGGCTTGCGCTTGGGCTTGCGCTTGCCACCGCCCATGGGGTCGAGGGCGTCCAGACCGCCATCGACTACCTCTTTCAATTCGTCCTGATCGGACATGACTTCTCCAAACTCGAGAGGCCGAAGGCGCCCTCGCACAAGCCCCATTTATCCGGCCAGGAGCGTTCGTCACGCCCACCGGCGACGAAGCATGCGGAGCGGACACCCAAACGGCGGCTATCCCCGCGCGTCGGTTCCCGTGCTAAGCTCCTGGCGAATGGGGCCCCGCGTCGGGGTCAATGCTGGGTGAGTGGAAAGTGGCCACGGCGAAGCTCAAGCTCGTGGGTCGGTATCGCGCATGGCACCCCGATGTGCGCGAAGGCCAGCTTCGAAAGGCGGACGGTACCCGCCGAAGCGTGCTCATCCAACCTCTCGCTGACCTCGAGAGCACGCCCCAGGCGCTGGCTGCGCTCCGCGAAGAGGCCAGGCTCCTCGCCCGTATCCGACTTCAACACGTACTGCGGGTAGAGCACGTCACCGCCGTGGGTGGAAAAGTAGCCCTGGTCCTCGAGGCGTTCGACGGCATCGGCCTCGCCCATGTCGTGCGGCTGCTGAACGACCGCAACCAGCGAATTCCCTTGCGGGCCTTGCTGGAGATCACGACCGCGGTGGCTGCTGCCGTCTCCCAAGCCACCGCCCGGCGCGGCGCCAAAGAAAGACCGCGCATCGTGCACCCCGGGCCACGCCCCGACGACATCCTCGTGGACGCCCTCGGCAGGGTCAAGCTGACCGGCTTCCGGGTCCTCCTCCCCGGCCACGACGCGCCAGCATCGCCCCTTGGATATTCGACTCCCGAAGGCCTCGCGGCCGGCCACGCCTCGGCCTACGGCATCGGGGCCCTGATGGTCGAACTGCTCACGGGCGAGCCTCCACCCCCAGCAGCAGACAGCGCCGACCAACACGAGCGCGTACTCAGGCGCGCCGCAACGCGCATCGCGGCCAAGGTCGGCGATGCAGGCTGGGAGGGGCTGGTCCGGGCGGTCCGCTCCGCCCTGCAGCACGATCCGGAGCAACGCATCGACGTGGATGCGCTGGCCAAGGAGCTCCGTCATCATGCCCTCGAACAGCGCACGCCCCGTCTGCGCACCTGGGCACCGGCGGCCGTTCCAGACCTCATCGAACGTGTGGCTCCCACCAAGCGCCCCGCCAAGCCCGAACGCGCCCCGTACGATCCGACGAGTGTCGCTCCCCAGCCGGACAAACCAACCGGCGAGGTGCTCCCGGACGAGCTCGAGGGCCGCCCCACGGTCGTTGCTTCCCGGGATCCTGGCGCACGAGCAGGCCTCGAAGCCAGCTTCGGCCCGGCGGCACCTCTCGACACGGACGATGTGGGCGAAGAAGTCGCCACCGAGGTCGTCTCTCCCGAGCTGCTGGCGAGAGTCCGCGCCGCGTCCATGAACATCGACCGGGACACACCCGACAACGAGCCCCCCAGCCCCACGCCACCGGCTCGCGTGCAGTTCGGGGCACCCACCGCTCCCGACGCCCCCCCTCCGCCCGTGCTGTCGCCACCCAAGGCAGGGGCCGACACCACCCAGCCACATCCGGCGGGCAACCTGCTGGCATCCTCCGTCTCCGGCACGCCCGCGGCTCAGGATCAAGCCCCAGCCATGACGAGGACCGCGGGAGCATGCTCGGATGAGCCCGCCGACCAGTCCGACATCGCCCCTGACAAGGGCCAGACAGGTTCGAGTGAGGCCGATGCGCTCCCCGAGCCTCCAGACCTCCCCACCGAAGAAGCCGCCGAGTTCGCCACCGAGGAAGCCCCCACCGCCGAACACGCCAGGGCACGCCCCCCCCCGGACATCCACTCCATCGCCCCCGAAGCACCCGATCGTTACGGTCCTCTGGACGACGACGAACGAGCCCCACGCCGCTCCAGCTCCGGCATTCTCCTGCTCCTGATGGGGGCCGCCGTGGCCCTGGTGGTCGGCGTGGTCGCCGCCTGGTTCTTCCTTCCTGGCTTGCTCGGAACGGGCGGCCCGGACAGCGAGCCCACCCCACCGGAAAGCCCACTCACCGAACTGTTGCGCCACGACGACCCTCCCGCTCCCTCCGAACCCGGTGCCGAGCCGCCCCCGGATGACGGCTCCGTCTTGTCGGACGCCGTCGATCGCACGCAGATCGCCGAGCAAGACCCCGATCTGGCCATGCCCGAGCCCGGCCAGTCCGATCCGACAGACGCAGCGGATCCAAGCGACGACCCCGAAGCACCCAAGGATGCCGACGCGCCACCGACCGACGGGCCCGACGCCGAACAGCCCGAAGTCGGCGCCAACAACCGCGACGCCGTCATCGCGTCCCTACGAGGGGACCCCACCCCCGACGCAGAGCCCCAGCCGGCACCGCAACCAGAACCAGAACCAGAACCAGAACCAGAACCAGAACCGGCACCCACCGTCGCCGATGCGGAGCCTGAACCCGCCGATCCTCCCGACCAGCCGGAGCAAGCCGGAGACGACACGCCACCACCCGAAGGCAGCTTCCGGGTCGAGTTCCGCGCTGGTCACCCCGACATCTACGAGATCGAGGTCCGCTGCCACCAGGGCTCGGGCAAGGGCGCCCCCCCCTTGGTGCTAAACGACGCAGGCAAGGGACCATGCCGTGTCACGGCCTTCACGGCCGGCGCGGGACGCATGATCGCCTGGATCGGCCTCACCGGACCCGCCACCATCACCTGCTTCGAGGACGGCCAGCGACTCTGCAACTAGGGCGGGCACTCGTGGTAGGATGCCAGCCGCATCGCCACCAACAGGAGCGAACCGTGAAGACACTGCCCTTGCTGTTCACGCTTCTCACCGTCGTCGCCTGCGACTCGGATGACACCACACCCGATCCAGGTCTCCAGGACCAGGACATCCCCGACATCGTCGAACCCGTACCCGACGTGCCAGAGGTGGACCCCAAGGACGAAGCCTTGGATCAACTCGGGCGCGGCGACTTCGAAGCCGCGCTCCCTGCCCTGGAGGCGATCCTCGCCGAGAACGCCGAGGACGCCACCCTGTGGTACGCCCTGGAGCTCTGCGCCCTGGGTTCGGGCAAGCCAGCGGAGCTGTTGGATCGGCTCTCGGTGACCGAAGCCATCGGTGGGCAGGCCCTGCAACACCACACCCTCAGAGCCACACTCGCCCTGGCTGCTGGGCGCAGCGCGGACGCCCTCGACGCCGCCCACGCCCTCCGCACGGCGGACCCGGCCATTGCCTCGACCATGCTGGCGCACGCCGCGCAGCAGGGCGCCAGCATCGAGCCGGACACACTGGACGCCAGCCTTCCGGGCGACGCCTTGGTTCTTCTCGCCTTGGAAAAGAACGACAGGAAGCGCCTCACGCTCCTCGAGGCGGCGACCCAGCTGGAGGGCTGGCGCCCCGCGCAGCTGCGCGCCGAGATCCTACTCGACATGGACGGGCAACAAGAAGCTGCCCTGGCCGAGCTGGACAAAGTAGCTGCCAGCGACGATCCGCGCGCCGTCCAAGCCGCAGCTCGAAAACGCCTGAGCCTCACCGAAGACCCGGCCCTGGCCGCACCGATCGCCCTCGCGGCATCCACATCGGCGCTCGCCGCCCACGACACGCTCGTAGCCACCGAGCTGCTCGCGCTCGGCGTAGATCTCCTGCTCCAGCAGGGGCTTGCCGACCAGGCCTTCGACGCCACCTCCGCGGCCCTCGCAGCGCTACCCGAGGGCCCGAGCCTCGTCCGTCGGCGCGGCACCGCGGCTCACGTCGACGCCCAGATAGCCACCGGCCAAGCCGCTGCAGCCGTCGCACTGGCCGGCGAAAGCCTCGACGCCGAAGGCTTGGGCGACGAAGGCCAGGCCGTTGCCCAGGGGCTGGCGCGCGCCTCGTGGCGAATCTGCAACGCGGAGGGCCTCGAGCTGGCCGCCAAGCACGTATCTTCCGCCCAGGTCGCTCTCGTGCAAGGCTTGAAGGACCACTGCGACGGCGATCTCTTCTCCGCGCGCGAAAAGCTCTCCAGCCCGATTCCTTCGGGTGCCATTGGTGTGGACATCGCCCTGGCCAAGGCCTGGGCGTGGTTCGGCGAACCCGAAGCCGTCCCGGCGGCCGGACAGGCCGTCGCCACCGCCCAAGAGCTGGGCTGGACCACCAACACCATCGAAGCCGGCTTGGCCCTCGAGCGCCATGCGCGCGTCACGGGCCAGCTCGATGTCGCCGCCAACGCCGTCCAGGCTCTCCAAGATGGCGCCTCCCCCGCCCTGCAGTCAGAGCTCTGGGCACGCACGCTCTCCCAGGGCGCCCAGACCCCTCCCCCGGCGGCCAGCGACGGTGAGCCCACCCTCGTCGCCTCCTGGCGCACCTTGGCGACCACCCCCGCAGCCACCGACGACGCCGCGCCCACCAAGGGCATCGCGGCCTGGGCCGAAGGCCGCAGCGCGCTCCGAGCCGGCACCGTCACCGCTGGCGTCGATGCCTTCAAGAGGGCCTTCGCGGAGCTCCCATCGCGGCGCCAAGGGCGCTGGGGTCCCCTCATGGCCCTGGACGGTGCTGACGGACCCAGCGTCGATGTCGATGTCGCGCTCGCCCTCGCCCTCGTCGGCCGCGGTGGCGAAGACGCACTGCTCGCGTTGCACGAATTCTCACACTTCCGCGACTTCCAACGCCTGACCGTAAACGTCGGCTACGACTGGACCCACGGCCTCGACGCCGAAGCTGCCGGGGCCTACACCGCCGCCCACGCCCGGGAGCAGGCCCGCAGTCTGCTCTGGCTGGCCGGCACCGCCGACTTCCCGACCGATGCCAGGGAAGCCACGGTGGCTGCCATCCCCGAAATTGGCTGCCTGAAAGGCATGGCCGCCCCCATGGACGTCAACGACGTCCGCAAACACTTCGAAGAGACCGCACTCTTCTCCATCCGACTCGGCCACGACACCGGCGAGCTGCTGCTGGTCACCCCGTCAACCACCAAGGTCAAGCGCTTCGACAATCCCGACGCCCTTCGCGGCTACGTCCAGAGCTACCTCGACTCTCTCAACACGGGGCGCGCGTTCGGTGGCGGTGCCACCGACCCCAGGCCCGGCGACCGCTTCCGCCACGAAGTCGTCGACAGCGTAGTGGGTGACCTGGTGGGCATCGCCCGCTACCTGGTGGTGGCCGATCCCGACCTCCTCCGGCTTCCCTGGGCGGTGCTCCCCGAGCAGGTCGAAGGACGCCGCTACCTGGCCGACATCCGCACCGTCTCGTCTCTCCCCTACGTCGGCGCCCCCCGCGAGGACACCACCGAGCCCCCCAACGGGTACAAACCCGACTTCCTGGGCCTGTCCCTCGAAAAGCTCCCCAGCCTGGAAGAGATGACCCAAGAGGAGCTGGCCATCACCGACGAGGTCACGCGCACCATGCTCGAGGCGGGTCTCAAGCCGCAAGGCGAGACCACCTCCATCGCCCGCCTGTTTGGTGGGGGGTACTCCGAGGTCAAGACGGGCGCCGAGGTCACCAAGGCCGCCTTCGACGACAGCTTCCCAACGACGCGCTATCTCCATCTCTCCGGCATCCCCGCCGCCCGAGGTGCCGGTTTCTCCTGGGTCGATGGAGAAACTCTGCTGCCGCAGCTTGCCTGCGGCTCCACCGCGACGAAACTAGCGGTGATCAGCACGGGCCCGAGCCCCGAGGCCCAGCTGGTCCGTGCCCAGGCGCTACGCGACGCCGGCGCCACCGGCGTGCTGGTGGCCATGTGGAACCCCCCGCCCATCCTGCGCTCGCGCTATCTCACTTCGGTCTACGACGCGCTCAATCGGGAGCGCGCTCCGGCCCGAGCCCTCGCCGAAGCCCGGGAGACCCTGGTGAACACCCTGGGCTCCGGGGGTGAGCAGGCCGATCCGTCCTACTGGGGTGCCTTCCTGTACTTCGGAGCGCCGTGACCCCTGGCGGATCGTCGGCCCGAGCGATCTCGGCGTGTGGGGCTCTGCTCCTGCTGACCTGCTCGCTTCGCAGCGCACCCACCCTGGCACGCAGGCAGCCCCTGCTTGGACCTGAAGGCGCGACTTGGTTCGGCCCCATGCCTCCGAGCAGCGGGCTTGCCCCCCTCGACCGGGGGGTGCTCTTGGTGGACCCGGACACGGGCGAGCTGTGGCTGGAAGTGAACGACCTGGTGGTTCCCGCACCCTTGGCTCCCGTGCAGCTCACCCGAGTCTGGGACGGCGATGGCTGGGCCTGGCTCGGGCAGGCGAAGCTCGAGATCGATGAAGCCGGTGTGGTCCTGGACCGTCCCGGGGAGCCGCCGATCCGCTTCCCACCCGTGTGGGCCAGCCCTCTCGAGCCCGTCTGCTACTACGGGACCGAGGTGTCCGACGATGCCGGCAGGGTGCTCCGCTGCACCGAAGAGGGGTACGTCGTAGAGCACGCAAACGAAACAGTCGAGCGGTTCGACACCGAAGGTCGCCTGACGGACCGTCGAGGGGGGCGCGGCCAGGTGGTGAGCATGACCTGGAGCGGCGACGGGCTGAGTTCTGTCGGCGAGACCGACTCCGGCCGCATCTCCGTCAGCGAAGCACGGATCGTCGGCTCCCGCTTGCAGCGCGTGGCGCGGGACCCAGCTGGCCGCGAGGTGATCTACGAGACCGATGACAAAGGCCGTCTCGTCCGGGTCGACGGAGCGTCGGGTCTGCGTCATCGCTATTACTACGACCAGCAGGGGCGACTGCAGGTCCTGATGTGGAACGATGGCTCCCGCGTCGTGATCCGATGGGACGACGACGGACGGGTCGAGGGCCTCGAGGGGCCGGGCCATCAACGCTGGCGTTTCGAGTGGGCCGAGGACGGGTTGATCCGTGCATGGGACGGCCGAGACAAGGCCTGGCGCATCCGCCACGAGGAAGACACCATCACCGTTTCGGATCCCTCGGGGCAGAGCGCGAGCCTGCTGATCCAGGATGGCAGGACCGTCGGATGGAGGGATCCGGCGGGGAACGTCACCCGCCTGAGCTGGGACGAAGCGGGCCGCCTCGACAGCTTGAAGGACGCGGCGGGTGGACGCTGGAACTTTCGATACCACGAGCAGGGCTTCCTCGTGGGGCTGGCGGATCCGAAGGGCTCCACCTGGCAGATCCACCGCGAAGGGAACAACCGACTGCGCATCATCGACCCGGCGGGGCGCCGCAGGCGACTCCGCCTCGACGCCACCGGACTGGTTATCGAGGTGCTCGAGGGAGGCGAGCTCACCGGTTTTCGACGGGACCGCGCTGGCAGGGTGCGGGAGATCGTCCACGGCACACAGGGAAGCACCCGTATCGAGCGTGACGCCAGCGGTCGGATCACCGCCGTGGTGGACGCCGCAGGGGGAGAGACCCGGCTCGATGACTGGAAAGGAGACACCCCCGGAGAGATCCGGGATGCAGGAGGCGGGAAGTGGAAGCTCCTCTTCGACAGCCTCGCCCGGGTCAGCGGTGTCAGCGCTCCGGACGGCAGCTTCGTGGACTGGGTTCGCGACACCGGAGGCCGGCTCGTCGTCATCCAGCGTGACCAGGCCCGCACCCGCCTGGACCGCCGGGGAGACGGAGCCATCACCCGCGTGGTGGACCCGCTCGGGAGCATCACCGGCTGGGCTCTCGACGCGGTAGGCCGCGCCTCTTCCTGGCGAAGGCCCGATCTTTCACAGCTCGTCCTCGCCCGCGACAGCCGCGGCGATCTCCGATCCATCAAGGGGGACGACCGAGAGCTGCAGGTCCAACGGGATCCCATGGGTCGACCGGTCGCACTGGTGACACTCGCAGAGGGCGAGGAAGGCAAGAACGTCCTGTTCACCTGGACCCGGGATCTCGTAGGCCGGGTGAGAGAGGTCACCTGGCCTCGAGGCATCCTGGAGCTCGAGCGTGATCCGGCCGGGCGCGTACGCGCCGTCAGCATGGGCGAGCGTCAATGGGTCCTCGACCGAGACGCCGCTGGGCGGCTGCGAGCCGTCAGGGAAGGTGAGCAAGCCTGGGTGATCGCTCGGGACGACGCCGGCCAGGTCTCGGGCCTGCACGCACCCGACGCACTGCTGATCATCGACCGCGATCCGCGCGGGCTGGCCGCCCGGGCCTCGCTCTTCGGGCTCGAGCTACATTGGCGCCGTGACGCAGCCGGCCGACCCGTGCGCATCGATGGGCCGGCCGACGTGGCGCTGGGAATACAACGGAACGCGGCGGGCAAGACGGTGCTCCAGCGCCTGCCCGGAGGGGCGATGCTGCGACAGGCCTACGAGAGGCAGGGCCTGGAGCTGGACCTCTCGGACAGCGACGGACGGCCCATCCACCACTGGGGCCTCGAGCGAGACGCCCTGGGGCGCATCGCCGTGGCTTGGGACGACAACACTACCCGTCGTTACCGCTATGGCCCCTTGGGGGAGTTGAACTCGATCGAGGAGGACGAGGACGCCTGGTCGGTCTTTCCAGGCCGTCGAGAGGGACCCCCGGGGACCCTCCAACTGACCACCGATCCTCGAGGCAGGCCCGCCAACGCCCTCATCGAGCTCGCAGCCCCCGTGTGGGGGGTAGCGCGAAGCCTGCTCGACTACGAACTCGACGGCGACGGCACGGTGGACAAGGTCGTCGGTGACAGCGGGCAAGCCGAGCTGAAGCACGATCCACTGGGGCGCCTGGTGGCGGTTTCCATACAGGACGAAGCCTCTGGCGAAGAAAAGGTCTCCTGGCAGGTCCGCTGGGATCCCTTCGGGCGTCCTGATCTCATCCTCTCCCAGGGAAAAACCACCAACCTGGCCTTCCAGGATGGCCGTCTGCTGGGCCTCGAGGAGCAAGAGCAGGGTGCCGTGCTGCTGGCCGACACCCCGTTCGCCAGCGTCCTGGCGGGTGCGGAAGGCCACGTCTGCCTCCTCGCGGGGGCAGGGAACACACGAGAGCTCGCGCTGTTCTCCGAGGGTGAGCCCTACGTGGCATCCTCCACACCGGGCGGCCTGCGAGATCTCGGCTTCCCAAGCCCCCTCACCCGCCAGGGCCGCTTCCAGCTCTTCCCCGGTGGGCCCCTCCTCGGCCCGACCGACACCCTCGATCCGCTGTCTGGGCTCCCGACCTCGGTCCCGTGGGCCGCGGTCGCATGGCAGGACGGAGGCTGGCCGTCACCAGACGAGCAGGTCGCCTGGCCCGACGTAGACACACGCGTACTCGCAGCCGTTATCCGGCTCGCCGTCGATGTCCCACCACCCGCC
>CAZVHW010000001.1:0-4022 GCA_964626835.1 uncultured Enterobacterales bacterium | reverse complement strand
GTAGATCGGCCCAGGTCGGCCGGAGCCGATAACAGAGCTGTCCACACGAATGATGGGCACCAACTCTCGGATGGATGAGGTGATAAAGACCTCGTCGGCTTCTCGCAAGGTCGGCCCGTCAAAGGAGACCTCGAGTACACGAAGACCTGGCCCGACGTAGACGGCGCCACCAATACACCCTGGGATCCGGCCTGGTGGGAGCCGTCCGGGCCATGGTCCGATCCCCTCGCGCTCCTCTTGGAGCTGGGCGCGATCGAACCGGTCTCCGCCGGACCCTGGTGGACCCC
The DNA here is from genome assembly GCA_964626835.1 of uncultured Enterobacterales bacterium. Classification (GTDB taxonomy): domain Bacteria; phylum Myxococcota_A; class UBA796; order UBA796; family JAFGLY01; genus CALDOK01. The sequence continues at coordinate 3,735 of CAZVHW010000001.1, read as the reverse complement.
GACCGAAGCCTCCGCACCTCTGCCCTGGATGCCGGCAAGTCTGGGGGCGGTAGACCCCGTCGTCATCCCCGCCAGTGGCGCCTGGCCCATGCAGGAAGGAGACTTGCCATCCCTCTACCTGGCGGCAGCGGCCCGGCCGGCCCGAACCGTCGATCTGGAAGAGCTCCTGGAAGTGCTCCTGGCGCGGGATCTGGCCGACCTCCCGCAGCCCCAGCCGGGCCAAGAACTCCCCGCCGGTATTCCGCGCCCTCCTGGATAACGGGTGTTCTTCGCCCTGTACTGCGAAGACGAGGAGGGCTTCTCCGGATTGGTCGGGTGGAAGGGCTTGCACTGCGGGCCCGACTGGTTTAATCCCGCGCGGCCCTGTGGTGGGTGTAGCTCAGTTGGTTAGAGCGCCAGGTTGTGGCCCTGGAGGCCGTGGGTTCAACTCCCATCACTCACCCCATCTCCATCTTTTAGATCTCTCGGCGGGCCAATAGCTCAACTAGGCAGAGCAACGGACTCTTAATCCGCAGGTTCCAGGTTCGATTCCTGGTTGGCCCACCAACCCTTCTCTCCCCCCCCAACGTTCCCCGAGCGTCCACGGGGTGGGCAGCGAGCAGGCCCAGCGCCTCCCAGGGGTGCCGCCCTCCCGGAATGCTCCGCAGGATCCCAGCTTTCGATGCGAGAATGGCGGAACTGGTAGACGCGCCGGACTTAGGATCCGGTGGGAGATCCCGTGGGGGTTCGAATCCCCCTTCTCGCACCTCTTTCAACGGTCTTCGGACCTCCCTTCTTGCCCCGCGAGCGATCGAATGAGCTACCAAGTCGAAAACGTAGATGCCATTACCCGCCGCATCAGCTTCGAGATCCCCGCAGACCGGGTCAACACCGAGCTATCCCTGGCCTACCGCCAGCTCTCCGGCCGTGTTCGCCTACCCGGCTTCCGCCGCGGAAAGGTGCCCCGCAACGTGCTCGAGATGCGCTTCGGCAAGCAGATCTCGGCAGAGGTCGCCGGAAAGCTCATCCAGGAAGGCTGGGACCAAGTCCGGCCCGAGCTCGAGGTTCTGGGCCAGCCCGGGGTCGAGCAGGATGGCGTCAAGCGCGGTGACGACTTCGCTTTTTCCCTCATCGTCGAGGTCAAGCCCCAGGTCGAGCTGGGCGAATACCGTGGCGTCGAGGTGCCTTTCCTGCAGCTCGAGGTACCGGAATCCGCGGTGGAGCAAGCCATCCAGCAGCGCCTCGAGGGTGCAGCCCGCATCGTAGAGATCACGGATGACGGCCACGTCATCGGCGACGACGACATCGTCATCACCGAGATGCTCCTGACCGACGGCGACGAAGAGGTCGTCCGCGAAGCCGGCACCTCGATCCGCATCGGCGCAGAACGCTACTACCCCGGAGTCGACACGCTCCTCGCGGGCCTGGGCCGCGGCGGCGAGGCCACCGGCGAGGTCACCATCGGCGACGACACCCAGCTCGAAGAGCTGCAGGGCCGCACCCTGCAGGCCAGCGTCAAGGTGCTGTCCATCCAGGCCAGCCGCCCCCCGGAGCTGTCCGAAGACGTGGCGGGTGAGCTGGGCTTCGAGGGCGGAGTGGCCGGCATGCGCGCTGCCCTCACCGAGCAGATCCGCGAGCCCATGGAAGAGCAAGCCCGCTCCATGGCCCGAAACGCCCTGCTGGCCAAGCTGGTCGAAGCTCACCAGCTCGAGGCACCCCGCGCCTTGATCCACAAGCAGCTCGAGATGCTGGTCATGGAGCGCCGCGTGATGCATCAGTACCAGGGCGGCAAGCCCGGTACCCTCGACCTCGGCCCGGAAGTCATGGCCCAGCTCGAGGACCGCGCCACCTACGCCGTCAAGGCAGGCCTACTGCTCGAGGCCGTCGCCACCGCCGAGTCCATCGACGTCACCGACCAAGACCTCGAGGACACCTACCAGCGCATCGCCGACGAGCGCGGCCAGCGGGTCGAAGCCGTCAAGGGCTACCTGCTCCAAGAAGAAGGCGCGGTGGACACCCTGCGTTCCCGCCTGCTCGAAGAAAAAGTGCTGGACTGGCTGTTCGAGCAAGCCGAGCTGGTCGAGCCGCCGCCGATGCCCGACTTTACACAGCTGGCCGACACGAACGCGGTCATGGACGAGCTGTCGGAGTCCATTGAAGCCGCGTCGAGCGACGAGCCCGCCGCCGAACCCGAAGCGGTGCCAGAGAAGACCTGGAAGACGAGCATGAAGAAAGGCGAGCTCTTGGCCATCGCCAAGGAGCTCGGCCTGGACGTCAACACCAAGTCCACCAAGGCCCTGATCCTCGAGGCCCTCGAGGCCACCCAGGCCTGATCTCCGGGCGGGGGACGGCGGCCGAGAGGGCAGGTGTTGCTCTCCCGGCCATCGTGGCTAGCCTTGCGTAGATGGATGCAGCACCGTCCGTCGTCCGGCGAACCCGGCGTCCTTCCAGTGCCGCAACGCCCACCCCGCTGAAGGTCGATCGCTGACCTGCACCGGGGCCCGCTCGGTGCTCCCCGGTTATTCCCGCCATCCAGACCCACCACGGAGTCCAGGTATGTCCGATCAAGGTCCCATCCCCGAGCAGCTCAATCGAATCCTCATCCCCACGGTCGTCGAGCGCACTCACCGGGGCGAGCGCGCCTGGGACATCTACTCCCGGCTCCTCGAAGACCGCATCATCTTCCTCGGCTCCCCCATCTTTGACGAAGTCGCCAACGTCGTCATCGCCCAGATGCTCTTCCTCGAGAGTGCCGATCCAGAGAAAGACATCTTCCTCTACATCAACTCTCCCGGGGGCGTCATCTCCGCGGGCTTGGCCATCTACGACACCATGAACTACATCCGCTCCGACGTGTCCACCATCTGCGTGGGCCAGGCGGCGAGCATGGGTGCCGTGCTGCTGGCAGCGGGTGCCGAGGGCAAACGCCGGGCCCTGCCCCACTCCCGCATCATGATCCATCAGCCCCTGGGCGGCTTCCGGGGTCAGGCCACCGACATCGAGATTCACGCTCGCGAGATCCTCCGGGTCCGCGAGGAGATCAACAAGATCATGGCCAAGCACACCGGCCAGGACCTCGAGACCATCAGCCACGACACCGAGCGCGACCGTTTCCTGTCCTCTGAAGAGGCAAAGGTATACGGCATCATCGACGAGGTCATCCGTCCCCGCGACGAAGATCAGGAGGACTAGACCGTGGTCCGTCGCCGCTCCGAAAGCCGCGAGCTGTCCTGCTCCTTCTGTGGCAAGTCCCAGAAAGACGTCAAGAAGCTCATCGCCGGGCCCTCGGTCTACATCTGCGACGAGTGCGTGGAGCTCTGCAACGGCATCATCACCGAGGAGTACGAGCGAGAGGACTACTACGCCTCCCGCGCCCTGGTGCCCAAGCCCAAGGAAATCAAGGCCCACCTGGACGAGTACGTCATCGGACAGGAAGCGGCGAAGAAGATCCTCTCGGTGGCTGTACACAACCACTACAAGCGCATCGACGCCAGACGTGGCCACGACGAGGTCGAGCTGCAGAAGTCCAACATTCTTCTGCTGGGCCCCACCGGCACGGGCAAGACCCTGTTGGCACAGACCCTCGCACGCTTCCTCAACGTGCCCTTCACCATCTGCGATGCCACCAGCCTCACCGAGGCTGGCTACGTAGGTGAAGACGTCGAAAACGTCATCCTCTCGCTGTTCCAGTCCGCCGAGTACAACGTCGAGCGGACCATGAAGGGCATCATCTACATCGACGAGATCGACAAGGTC